>NZ_JAOCLL010000004.1:0-226855 GCF_029845285.1 Acinetobacter sp. GD03645
AATGTGGAGTTTTTTTATTTCGAATAAAAAATAAGATTGTTTCAAAAATAAAACGATCTGTCATGTTTTTTAGACTATTCCTAAAAAATGCGTCGTTATACACTACATTCAATCCAAGATAACGCTCCAAAGGGCACAAAGGTAGGAATAACAACATGAGCAACTTCTTAAATAGTATTAAATCACGCCGTACCATTTATGCGATTGGTAAAAACCTTACAGTTGACCAGGCAGCAATTGAAGAAACCATTCGTGAAGCTGTAAAACACAGCCCATCATCATTTAACTCACAAACATCACGTGTTGTGACTTTATATGGTGAGTCTCATACAAAGTTCTGGGAAATCGTACGTGAAACTTTACGTAAAATGGTGCCAGCAGAAGCTTTTGCTAATACAAGTGCAAAAATTGATAGCTTTGCAGCAGGTTTTGGTACAGCACTATTCTATGAAGATCAGGATGTTGTAAAAGGCCTACAAGAGCAATTTGCATTGTATGCTGATAATTTTCCAGTGTGGTCAGAACATTCAAGTGCAATCGCTCAGTTTGCAACTTGGACTGCATTGTCTGAAATCGGTGTAGGAGCTTCATTACAACACTACAATCCAATCATTGATGCTGAAGTGGCTGAAACTTTTGATACTCCAGCAAACTGGAAATTACGTGCCCAGCTTGTATTTGGTTCCATTGAAGCGCCAGCAGGTGAAAAAACTTATATGGACGATGCAGCACGTTTTAAAACGTTTAATTAAGTTGATTGTGGAAAAGATTAGAGCACTTTGAAAGTGCTCTTTTTTTATTTGAATAAAATATTCGCCAAAAGAAGTATGGTTCTTAGCACAAGAAATGATGTATATATCTTAAAAAAGCCAAATTGATGGAATAGACAGTTTGGTTTTATGTCATAAAATGGTCACAATCGCATAGCATAGTGCATACGGTTTCATAAGTTATTTATATCGAGAAGAGTCTAATGTCTTTAAGAGTTGGTGTTGCTGCTTTTGGGTTATTGTTAAGTAGTTCAGTTTTTTCGGCAGTTACTATCACTGCACCTGAGGAAATTGTGATTCTTGCGGTGAATGGTCAGGAAGTCAATAATGGCTTGATTCCATCCAGCAAAAATAACTATCAGGTCGATCCAGGTAATTTGACACTGAATGTACGTTACCGTGAGTATTTTGAACATTTAAATGGCGAACATGACATTGTTAAATCAGGTGTTGTCACCATTCAGGCATCTGATCTACAAGACAACCAGTCTTATACTTTGGGACTGGTAAATGCGCCTAAAAACTTTGATGCCGCAAAAAAATATGCTGAACAGCCTACGGTAGCCATCTATGATCAAAACAAAAAGTTAATTGTTCAGCAAACAGGCGCAAACAATGAAGCACAGCCTTGGTTTTCAAGTAATAGCTTATTAGGGCGTACTTTAGACCTGACTCAAAAGAATAAAAACAATACGGTAAACCAACCCGCGCCTGTATATGCTGCAACCACAACCCCTGCGACTGTAGCAGCACCCGTAGCCATAACGACGACAACTGGAACAGCCAAAACCACAGACCAGCAGTTGGCTGAGTTATGGCAGAAAGCTTCCAAAGCTGAACGTCAAAAGTTTATGGCGTGGTTAGCAGGTCAAACTAACTGATTCAGTCATTGATTTGATAAAGACCGATGTTATCATCGGTTTTTTATTCACTTTATGAAATAGAATGTCTTTAAATATTAGAAAAGTAGAAAATGATGATCTGGAACAGCTTGTTGAATTAATCAATGCTGCTTACCGAACACAGTCGGGACGAAGTTGGACAACTGAACAGGCATTTGTGGCAGGCGATCGAATCAATAAAACCCAGTTAATCAACCAACTTGGTCAAATCAATTTTGAGTTATTCATTGGTGAAACAGAGTCAAAGCAACTGGTTGCCTGTATCGGGCTAAGTCATCAACACGATAGTGTTGAAATCGGTACGTTTGCCATTGATCCCTCTATTCAAAACTCAGGTTTTGGCAAAGAGATACTTGCCTATGCTGAACAGTTTGTTATGCAAAACCATCCATCAATTACGCATTTCCTCATGTATGTACTGGATGTGAGAACTGAACTGATGGCTTATTATCAACGTCGGGGCTACCAGCTTACAGGAAAAACAGAAGCTTATCCTGTTACGGCCAATGTAGGGCAGCCTTTAGTGCCTATTCAACTGGTTGAAATGAAGAAAGACATTTTAAGATAGCAATAAAAAATGTCACAACTAAATCAGTCATGGCATTTTCGTTCAAACTAAATTAAGCCTGATTTTCAGTCATTGAGACTGTTTCAACAGATTTTTGTATTGACCAGATTGAACCAATCGGTGCGGTTTGAGCACGATCATTGGCTTGTTGATAGAAACGCAGAAATACTAGAGCAAGACCAATCGCAATAATATCAATCCAGATCAGGTGACCCGTTGAGTACCAAAGTCCTTGAATCGGGAAGATATAAGCAACAATGGATGTGGCTGGAATTAATAACAGTACAATTGCAATCACAAGGAAGAACTGTGGTAATGCGCGGGCTGCACCAATGACAAAGCTATAAGTTAAACTTGAGATAAACACCAGATAATAGCTATACATGAATACATGGTTATGGCTTTGTAATTGTAGTGTAATGACATATCCCCAGCGTCCTACCAGCATACTGCTAAACACGGCCAACATGCAGCCTAAACATGCACCGATAGTTAAGTTTGCAATAAACATCACATCTTTACGTTGTTGCGGTGGTGGTAAATTGGGGTTCTTCTGTTTACGCAAACGCGTCTCGATCCAAAGAATATTGCCTGAATAGAACAAATAGGCTCCACCCAACCCAAAAAATACATAAATCCAGCGAATCGAGTCACCACCATAATTACCAAAATGCAAGGCAAACATGGAACGGATCAATGAAGATGCATTACTTTCTTCTGTCGACAATGTCTCTGTTGAATAAGGCTTGGTTTGGTAGGGGTTAAAGCTCATGTAATCAAAATTGTCTCCCCGCATCATACGGTCAGGATGATACAACGCCACAAAAGCCGAGGCCCGTTCAGGATTGTCCAGATTGCCAAAACGTATGGCATCAATACGATATTCAGGTGCTGCCTTTTGAACCTTGGCAAAAATCTGTTCTACATTCAGCTCGGGCCGAGGTTCGGCAATTTGTGTAGGTGCAGGACGTTCAAAAATCGGTTTTTGAATCACCTTAGCCAGTGTACCGTATAAAATATCGTGGAATGCAAATACCACCACAGTCACACTGATAATGATATGAAATGGCAAGCTGGTAATTCCAATCACATTATGAGTATCCAGCCAGAAACGCTTTTTATTTTTCCCTTTACGGACAGCAAAATAATCACTTACCAGTGTTGGCAGCAACACAATCAGACCTGACATGATTGCAAGAAAATACAGGACCGCAACGACACCCATCACCATCACACCCGCAGTATGATGACCAATCATGCCAGGGATGCCTGCTGTTTCATGCAGTTGCTCAATTAGCCAGCCAAGTTTGGAGACATTCTGTTCTTTCGCAATGAGTTGACCATTCTGATCCAGCGTTGCCATCATACTGGTCTGGGCAATATCCAGATGATGGTCATCTTCCTCTTCATTATGTGCCGCTTCCCAGTAGATCGGCGAATTGTGTGCTTCTGGTGAGTTAAAACTGAGCGTAAAGGCCTTTTGCGTTTCAGGATATTTTGCCTGTGCCTGTGTGACCAACTGGTTATATTGATTAAGTTGAATGGGTGCCAGTTTTTGTACGGGTGGTGATGCCCATTGACTTAAATGATGCTGAAACATGCTGAGGCCACCTGCAAAAAAGCAGATGAACAATAAGATGCCTGCACTGATTCCGACCCATGTATGTAGGTTTTTGCCATGTTTGATGATATCTGCGCGAACTTTCATTTTAACCTCTTAACCAGAACAGCAGTGCATAAGCAATGATATTGGCAATGCTAAAGATCACCAGACTTTGCCAACCTTTAGGAATAAAATAGGCAATAAAGAATACGAATAACCAAACCCATGGAATGCTCCACATGGCAAGCTGGCCTGGCAGGGAACGTTCCACATGAGGCAGTGTCAGTAAAAATACCAGTGCGCCAATTGCAACGGCAAAACTTAATCCTAGAAATAAACCCACCAGCGTTTTTGTCCACCAGTCTGGTTGAATTTTTTGTTTTGAGATATTCATTGGGCGTTGCTCCTTTTGAATAAATTCAGGAAAGGAATAAATGACCAGACCAGTGTGATCACAGCAAGCCAGATCAGGACAGCGACTAATTTTGGAATGGAAAAGAATAAAATCAGCAGACCTACAACCAACCCAGTTGTACCCAAATAAGTGAACGTTTTAGAAAGGCTGGATTTGAGTAAAATTTGATTGGGATGGCAGAGATAAAGGCTAATACAGCCCAGTAGGGTAAGTAGGATCCCCAATAGTTTAAAAAGCATAATTGCCCCAAATAGCATTAATGATAATAATTATTGTTTATATTCGTAAAAAATAAAAGCATTAAATATCTAGGCAAGATTGTATTTATTCTGGCTATCAATCAACTAAGGATATTTAATGGAGAATTTGTTCAATAATGATAATAATATTGATAAATATTCTCATTTGTGTAAAATGTAAGTAATTGTTAACTTACTGAGGGGTAAAGATGAAACACCATAATTTATATACAGCCATGATGCTTGTTATGGTTGGGGGAACATCTGGAACAATTCACGCAGCGGAATCAGCAGAAAACACAACATTACCAACCATTACCGTGCAAGCAGAACAGGAAACGCCAGTTTATACAGTTAAAAAGACCAAGGTGGCGACTAAACTGGATTTATCCCTTAAGGAAACACCACAGAGTGTTACTGTATTTACAGCACAGCAAATTGACGATCAGAATCTTACAAGTACCAATGACGTCTTGGCGCAAACGGCTGGTGTGACCATGGTGCAGTATGGCCAGGTGGGTGCGGGTTACAATACCTATTATTCACGCGGATTTGCAATTACCAATGTGCAGCGGGATGGAATGCCAACGACGACGGCCTCCTTTGGTGGTTCGGATATGTTTGGTCTTGAAGATTCAGCAATCTATGATCGTATCGAAGTCACCAAGGGTTCAACAGGTTTGACCAGTGGTTCAGGCAACCCAAGTGCGAGTATCAACTATGTGCGTAAACGCCCAACGGCTGATTTACAGGGGGCAGTCAAGGTACAGGGCGGAAGCTGGGGCAATTACCGCAGCCAGATTGATGTCAGTGGTGGATTAAATCAGGATAATTCAATCCGTGGTCGCACAGTGGCAGCTTATGAGCAGGGTGGTAGTCAACAGGATCGTTATCACCGTCAAAATGCTGTTATATACGGTGCGGTGGATTTTGATCTCACAGATAAGACTACATTGACCACAGCATTAACCGCACAGCAGATTAAAATTGATGGTGCAACGGCACATGGTTTCCCATTTATTACGCATGATGGGCAAGAGCAGACGACGTTTGGTCGTGATGATAATCCCGCCGCAAATTTTACTTTTAGTGATACTGAGAAACTCAACCTGTTTTTAGGTGTGGAACATCAGTTTAATGACAACTGGCAGGCGACTGCCAACTATGCATTTACCAAAGCCAGCAATAAACGCGAATATGGTGTGGCAGGTTCTGGTGGTATTACATATGGCAAGGAAATAACCGTATCTGCACCTGTCAACAAGCTCCAGCCTGGTCAGATGCTGGTAACCAGTGGGCGTTTTGAAAGTACACCAGATGTGCATTCATTGGATGTATATGCATCAGGTAAGTTTCAGGCACTGGGTCATGAGCATGATGTCAGCTTTGGTTTGAATGGATACACGATTAAGTCTGATGATCCATCTTATGGTCGCTATTATGTTGCAGCACCAATTGCAGGCTGGAATGGTAATAGTCCTCGACCAGATATGAAAGTTACAGGACGGACAATTGTAGATGAACAGCAAATTGGTGCATTTGCTGCTGCCAAGTTACAGCTTCTGGATCCATTGAAATTGGTCGTGGGTGGGCGTTTAAGTAATTGGGAACGTAGTGTTACCAAAAATGAGCAGAAGCAGAATGGCGTATTTACGCCTTATGCTGGATTAATCTTTGATATTACTGATAACTTGTCTGCTTATACAAGCTACACCACAATTTTCAATCCATCTTCCCGTCAGGATATTAAGGGAGATTATCTTGATCCTGAAGAGGGTAACAGCTTTGAGGCGGGTTTAAAGGCTGACTTTTATGATGGTCGTTTAAATACCAGTGCAGCCTATTTCTCAATGCAGCAGGATAATTATGCCATTGCCGATGGCAAGAATTTAACACCAAATGGTGGTCAGGCCTATATTGCTGTTGATGGTGCTGAAGTTAAGGGCTATGAGTTAAGTATTGGCGGAGAAATTTTACCTAACTGGAATGTGCAGGGTGGATATACGCATACCGATGCCAAAGACCAGACGGGCAATACTTTAAACAGTATCTTACCCGAAGATACATTTAAGCTTTTTACCACTTATAAATGGGATAAACTCACTGTAGGTGGCGGTGTGAATTGGCAAAGTGAAATCTATGATGCCGCTTCAGCGAAAACAGGTGGTTTGGCATCTAAACTTAATCGTCAGGAAAGCTATTATTTAGTAAATTTGATGGGACGCTATCAAGTTACAAATGATGTGGCACTTGGTCTTAACGTCAATAATTTGCTTGATAAAGAATATAAAGCCAATGCGATTAATACCTGGGGAACGGCACGTAATGTAACGGCATCATTAAACTTTAAATTCTAATTAACTTTAAAAAGTAAAAGAGGAAGCAAATCTGCTTCCTCTTTTTATTTAATAGTTTGGAAATCAATTACCAATCCAAATAAAGTAACCTAAAATCATCAAAGGCCAAGCAATAAAAGGGCTAAATAACCATTTCCATAACCAGAATCTTGGTATAAATCCCACGCCATGAATGAAGCCACCAGAAATTCCAATCATAACCAACATCAGTTGGCTATGGTTATAATGTCCATTGGCATCCAGCATCAGTGCAGGATGTACCAGTAAAATGGCAGCAAGGGGCAATGCCAACAAAAACGAAACGGTCATTGCAAGCACTTGTGCCTTACTATTCTTCGGTGTTGTCATTGCTTGAGCCATTAGCTTATTCCTCATCTAAATCTTGATGGTGTTCAATGTAGAGTGCACTCAGCACACCCGCAAAACATGCCATCAAAATGCCTAGAATCCATGCAAAATACCACATTTCACATCTCCTCATTAGTACAAACTATGTGAGTTTTCTTCAATTTGTTTGTTGGTGATGACACCCCACATTTTGTAGTAAGACCAAGAGGTATAGATCAAAATGAGAGGAACAAAAATACATGCAGCAACGGTCATGACACCAAGGGTTTTATGGCTGGATACCGCATCCCACATGGTCAGGCTTGAAGCTGGATTGATGCTTGATGGTAATAAGAATGGGAACAAAGCAAAACCAGCGGTTAGGATTGCGCCCACAATCATCAGGCTTGTACCTGTAAAGCTTGCGGCAGCTTTTTGCTTGCCCGCGCTGATAATCACCAGCAATGCACCAAGAATCGCTGCAATCGGTGCGGCCATCGTGATTGGATAAGTACCATAGTTATTCATCCAGCCATGATTGGTATTGGTCACCACATCTTTTGCCAGTGGATTTAGTGCGGCATTGGTATTAACCGCAGTAGCGTAGGCATAACCCTCGATATTGCCAAAGTATAACCATGCACCCGCTGCAAGGAAGCAGACCAGAAACACGATTGCCATGATCTGCGTTGCCTTGGCGGAACGGTTATGTAAGGCACCATCCGTGCGTAACATTAACCATGCACCGCCGTGAGCACATAACATTGATAAACTTACGATACCACAGACCAGTGCAAATGGATTTAATAAGGCAAAGAAGCTACCTGTATATTGTGAACGCAATGTATCATCCAGACTGAATGGAACGCCTAGGAATAAATTACCAAACGCGACACCAAACACTAATGCTGGAACTGCACCACCAATACATAGACCCCAATCCCAAGAGTTACGCCATTGGGTATTTTCCAGCTTGGAACGATAGTCAAATCCGACAGGTCGCAGGAACAGGGCAAATAGGACCAATAGTAATGCCCAGTACATACCTGAGAATGCAACGGCATAAACCATTGGCCAGGCGGCGAACAGGGCACCGCCCGCAGTAATGAACCACACCTGATTGCCATCCCAGTGCGGGGCAATGGTGTTGATGGCGGCACGGCGTTCCGAGTCGGTCTTGCCTACAAATGGCATCAGTGCCATTGAGCCCATGTCGAAACCATCTGTGAGGGCAAAGCCAATCAGTAAAACACCAACCAGTACCCACCAGATAATTTTGAGAAGTTCATATTCGATCATGATTGAGCCTCCCCAGTTTTTGCAGCCAGTTTCTCAAAGTGATATTTACCAGTATGCAAAGAACTTGGACCTAAACGAGCAAATTTGATCATTAAGTACATCTCAATGATAAGAAGTACGGTATAGAACGCTGCAAGTGCGATGATTGAACCCCACACATCACCCGTGCTTACGCTTGAAGCAGATAAATGTGTTGGCAGGATTTCACCGATTGACCAAGGTTGACGACCACCCTCAGCCACATACCAACCTGTTTGGGCCGCAATCCATGGGAGTGGGAGAGCAAACAAGGCATATTTAAGTAACCAGGGCTTGTTTTCTGCGTTGCGTTTTGCCACAGCCCAAGTTGCCAAAAGGAACAGCAATAGCATGAGGAAGCCAGAGGCAACCATGGCACGGAAAGAGAAGAACAATGCCGCTACATTAGGAATGGTGTCCTTTGTTGCTGCCTGAATGTGTTCTTCAGTTGCATCGACCACATTTGGAGAATATTTTTTCAATAAAAGGCCATAACCCAAGTCTTTCTGGTTTTTCTCAAATGAAGCAAGCAAGTCAGGAGATCGGTCTCCAGCACGAAGTTTTTCCAGCTCACTGTATGCAACCATACCATTACGGATACGGATTTCGTGTTCCTTCATCAAGTCATGGATACCAGTGACCTGTTTATCGGTAGAACGTGTGGCAATCAGTCCCATTACAAAAGGAATCTTGATCGCATAGTCGGTACGCATTTCTTTCTGGTTGGGAATACCAAACAGGGTAAATGCGGCTGGCGCAGGTTCTGTATGCCATTCAGCTTCAATTGCAGCAAGTTTGGTTTTTTGAACATCACCTAATTCATAGCCCGATTCATCACCCAGTAAAATGACGCATAGGGTTGAGGCTAAACCGAAAATTGCGGCGATTGCGAAAGAGCGGCGTGCAAATGGTAAATCACGTTTCTTTAACAGGTAATAACTTGAGATCGCAAGTACAAAGATTGAACCTGTGACATAACCCGCAGAAACTGTGTGTACGAATTTAACCTGGGCAACAGGGTTGAAGATCAACGCGCCGAAGTCCACAAGTTCCATACGCATGGTTTCATAGTTAAATGCTGCACCAACGGGGTTCTGCATCCAGCCGTTGGCAATCAAAATCCACAGGGCAGACATATTGGAGCCAATTGCAACCAGCCACGTTACCCCTAAATGCTGCACTTTGGAGAGGCGATCCCAACCAAAGAAGAACAGGCCAATAAAGGTGGATTCAAGGAAGAAAGCCATCAGGCCTTCAATTGCGAGTGGCGCACCGAAGATGTCACCAACATAATGCGAGTAATACGCCCAGTTGGTACCAAACTGGAATTCCATGGTTAAGCCAGTGGTCACACCAAGGGCAAAGTTAATTCCGAAGAGTTTTCCCCAGAACTTGGTCATGTCTTTATAAATTTCTTTACCTGAAATCACATACGTGGTTTCCATAATGGCAAGAATAAACGCCAGACCTAGAGTGAGAGGAACGAAAAGAAAGTGATACATTGCGGTCATTGCGAATTGGAACCGCGAAAGATCGACCACGCTTTCAGAAATCATCAACGTGTCTCCTGATTGTTGGGCAGGTCGCCAGCAATACGCTCGGCAACTTGATTGTTAAAATCTTTTGGAATGGTTGGGGCATCGAACCAGATATGTTTAATCAGCATAAGAATTGCAACTTTAATAATTAGAATAATTGCTATTTCCCAGATTAATCTTCGGTTTGGGTCTTGAGAACTTGTCTTCATTGAGCCAGCCTCATATTTTTAAAGATGTTACATATTATTAATTAAAATTCATTAAAAATAAACCTTTTGTATACTTTAAATAAATGTATATTGTTATTTTATAAAAAACAATAACTTATGGCTTTATTTTGGTTTTTAATAAATTGTTATCTGAATTTTTTATTTGGTAAATTAACCTGATTAAAATAGTTGTGTTTTGAAATTTAAATCCGATTAAAAAGATAGGATTTATAATGAATTAAATAAAAATAAAACCAAGTAAAATGGTATGAATATAAAAACCATAATATTAACAAATGCTTGTGATTTTATTTACATAAAGAAATATTAACTACAATGAAATATCCATAAAACCTAGTGTATTAGTAGAGTTTTTGTTGAAAATGTGATGCATTTCTCTTTTATGTTTTGGTGTAAACTTGGATCAGGAATATGAGAAAAATGAAAGACTAAAGTTTTAAAATTTCAGCTATTCTTTTTGTAACAATTTGTAATATTGGCGATTAAATCCTTTTGATCTCATTGAGACAGTGAGGAAATCAACTTTTTATATGATTTAAGACAAGTCTAAGCTCAGTCTGGTGTGAATAACTTGTTGGAAATTGATATTTTTTTTGCCAGATAGTATGAGTTGGATTTCTGGCTAATGAGCAACACCTGGGATTGTAATTCCAGTTCTCCATATTCAGGTTCAACCTGAACATAGTACAGTTGACCAAACTCATCACGTACACGTGCCTGGGCAGAGAATCCTGGTCTTGCGTTACCCGTGGAAATGGTTGCCAGACGCCCAACCAAATTGGTATGGGTGTGCGTCACTTTGGGCTTAATCACCTGATCCAGACAGTGAATCATAAATACGGTAAAGAAAATATCGATGATCAATGCTGGGATAAAAAGGTAATAGGGTGAAATAAAGTAATGCTGCAAGGCAAAGAATGACAATTCCAGAAAATAGCCAGCAAAACTGAAATTGATGAGTAAAAAAACAAAGATGAGATACTTGGAAAATTTAACATCAAGTAGCGGTGAATGAAGTAACCATTCAGGTGTTAGCTTCTTGACTAGATGACTTGGGCGCAACCCAATAAAGATACCGATGGTTTCTGCAATGCTGAGCAAGACCAGTGCCACCACACTCATGTGAAATGGCATCAGGTAATAATTGAGAAAAAACTCAGTCATCGCAGAATTCATGGTTTAGGCACTAATCAATATAAATACCACCATCGGAGTGGACTTCCAAATTTACTTTTTCAAGGAAGTCACCTAAGCATGGACCTGAAACACACTCGCCTGTTTCTACAGAGAACAAGGCACCATGTGTAGAACATTGAATATATTCACCGTCCTGGTCCAGAAATTGATTCTCCAGATATTCAAGCTCAGTTTGCAAATGCGGACAAAGATTATTGTAGGCATAAAATTGTCCGTCACGCTGGGTGATGAAGATAGTCTTTCCTTTCATGGTGTCATATGCACGTGCTTCACGTTCAGGGACTTCCTCAGTCATGCAAATCTTTTCCATATTATGCACATTCCTGTTGTGTGGATTTGAATTGTTCAAATAGCTTGGCGTAGTTTTCGACGGCCAAACGTGGGCCGAATTGAGCAACAACCTCACTGGAAATTAAAATGGCAAGCTGGGCAGCCGCTTCTAGGCTGAGGCCTGCATTGATGGCATATAAAAATGCACCCGCAAAGGCATCACCCGCACCATTGGTATCCACAGCATCAACATGACGTCCAGCCACATGGAACTGTTGGGCTGGATCAATAATCACCGCACCATTCGCGCCCTGTGTGATTACGATATGCTGATTGTTTAATTTTAATGCTGCAATGGCATCATCAAGATTCTTTGTATTGGTAAACATCAACGCTTCCTGTTCATTACAGAACAGTAAGTCAACGCCATCATCCAGTAATTCTTCCAAACCTTGACGCGCGTATTGAACCATTGCTGGATCAGAAAGGGAAAGGGCGATTTTCACCCCATGCGCTTTTGCAAGTTCACGGGCCTGTTTGACTGCGATACGCGCCGTATCACTGGTTGATAAGTAACCTTCGATATATAGCCATTTTGCTGTTTTTAATGGTTCAAGGTCGATTTGCTCAGCAGACAATTCAGCGGTAATACCCAGATAGGTATGCATGGTACGTTCTGAATCAGGGCTGATCAGTACCATACAGGTTCCTGTTACACCTTCACTGATTGATCGCGTAGTAGTCTGGATACCTGCATCATTTAAACCATTCAGATAAATTGAACCAAGTTCGTCGTTACCAACACGGCATCCATAAAAAGCGGTTCCACCCAATGCGCTGAATGCAACGGTGGTATTTGCCGCTGAACCACCACTGGCTTGACCTTTATAAGTTTGTGTATCCTGTAGTCGCTGGTATAAAGCGGCCTGGGTGTCGCCATCGGTCAACTGCATTGTGCCTTTTTGCAAAGCCTGCTGTGTTAAAAACTCATAAGAAACTTTAAATTCCTGGTCAATGAGTGCATTTCCAATTGCAAAAAGATCAACAGTTGCCATGTTTGTCATCACAGTAAAAATCAAAAGCTAAAGTTTACACCAATGCTCAGGATTACAGTAGTTTGTTGAAAAAAATTCAAGTGATGTAGGGTTAATTCAAAGATTAAAGGGGTGAATGATGATGTTGGACAGCTTTAAAATTGAACGAGTTTTGGAACTACCCTCACAACTTGATGTACTGATTGCATATTCACAAAGCGAAAATTTCCGCTTCCTAAATAGGCTACAGCAGGATTTTCAAACAGGTGAAAATTGCTTTGATCGGCATGGTGAGGCTTTATTTGCTGTTTATACGATGAAAGATCAATTGATTGCCGTAGCTGGACTAAATCAAGATTCTTTTCATCATTCAGGGCAAGTCGGGCGTTTACGGCGTTTTTATATTCATCCTGATTATCGTCGACAAGGTGTTGGAGCTTACTTGCTCCAATATATTGAACAGTATGCACAGACTTATTTTCATGAACTGCATTTATTTACTGACACTGCAAATGCAGCCAGTTTTTATCAGAAAATGGGCTATGAACCCGTAGATTTACCAAACAGTAATTTTAGGAAGATTTTTTGAACGGGTATGGATCACCACTCGCTGAATTTTTCTACAAAAACATACCAATTTACATGGATATCCGTGCATATTCTTCGGTAGACTCTCTATAATCAATAGCGTTAATTAAATAGATAAATTGGAGATCACATGACTGTCGATGTTTCTGAAAGCATTACTCAAACAATTCACCCTGCGTTTCAGCTATTACGTCAACACCATGTAGAAGCACTTGATATTCACGTTTCAGAATATAAACACAAAGTGACGGGTGCGGTTCACTATCATCTCGCGACCAACAATGATGAAAATGTGTTTCTGGTGGCGTTTAGAACGCAGCCGATGGATTCAAAGGGAACCGCACATATTTTAGAGCATACCGCTTTATGTGGTTCTGAGAAGTTTCCAGTCCGCGATCCATTCTTTTTAATGATCCGTCGTTCACTCAATACCTTTATGAATGCCTTTACTGCGGCAGACTGGACAGCATATCCATTTGCAACACAGAACAAGAAAGATTTTCAAAACCTGTTGTCGGTTTATTTAGATGCTGCCTTTGCCGCAAACCTGAATCCTCTGGACTTTGCCCAAGAGGGAATCCGTATTGAACTGGAAAATGATCAGGCGGTTTATAAAGGTGTCGTTTTTAATGAAATGAAAGGGGCAATGAGTTCACCGACAGATCAGCTTTATCATCAACTGGCCTATCATTTATTCCCTGAAACCACCTATCACTACAACTCTGGCGGTGATCCAAAAGACATTCCAGATTTGAGTTATGAACAGTTAGTTGAGTTCTACAAAACCCATTACCATCCAAGTAATGCGGTGTTTATGACCTTTGGTAATCAAAGTGCATATGATCTGCAAGAACAGTTTGAAAAATTGGCCTTGCATAAATTCTCCAAAGGAACAACTTTATATTCCACACCTGAGAAGCGTTTAACCGCACCCATTGAGGTGACTGAATCCTACGCGGTGGATAGTGAAGACCTGAAAGATAAAACCTATCATGTGATGTCATGGTTATTGCCTGAAACCAGTGATATTAAGCTGCGTTTAGGCATGCGTCTGGTTGAGGGGATTTTGCTGGAAAATTCAGCTTCGCCATTACGTCATTATCTGGAAACCTGTGGTTATGCACAATCCACAGGGCCATTAATGGGGGTGGATGACAGTAATTTTGAAATGACATTCTATTGTGGCGTACAGGGTTCAAATGCTGAATATGCTGAAAGCTTTAAGAATGGCGTATTAAACATTCTACAGGACGTTGCATCCAAGCCTGTAGATACCGATTTGGTCGATGCAATTCTGCATCAGATTGAACTGCATCAACGTGAAATCAATGGTGATGGCACACCGTATGGTTTAAGCCTGATCCTAAATGGTTTGGGCAGTGCGATTCACCATAATGACCCGATTCATGTCTGGGATGTGGATTCTGCGATTGAACAGGTTAAGGAAGAATTAAAAGACCCAATGTGGTTATCCAAACTGATTCAAACGCATCTGCTGGATAATCCGCACCGTGTACAAATGACTTTGGTTCCTGATGCAACTAAATCAGTAAAAGAGCAACAGGCTGAACAGGCTCGTTTGGCTGAGATTACGGCAAACCTGACTGAAGCCCAGAAAATCGCGATTCAGGAAAAAACTGAGGCACTAAAAAAACGTCAGGATACACCTGATGATCTTGAGCTATTGCCAAAAGTGGGACTGGAAGATGTTCCTGCTGATTTACATATTGTGCAAGGTCAGTTGCGTGAGATTATCTGTAATGGTCTGGATACACCATTAAATCTTTATCATGCAGGCACCAACGGTATTTATTACCAACAAGTGTTGATTCAGATTCCTGACGAAATTGTGCAGTCACCGTATTTCAACTTACTTTCGATTTTAATGGGAGAAGTCGGTGCGGGTGAATACGACTACCTTGAATTGCAGCAACTCCAGACCGCAGTCAGTGGTGGACTGGGTATGGGTGCATCGCTACGTAGCAAGGTAGATAATAAGGATCGGATCAGTGCGTGGCTGACTCTAACCACCAAGTCATTAACGCAGAAGCTTGATGCCATTCAGTTATTAAAACTGGCATTTGAACAGCTTCGCTTTGATGAGAAAGACCGTATCATCGAATTATTGCAGCAACGGAAAACCCGTTGGCAGTCACGTTTGTCTGGTTCTGGACATAGCTATGCCATGCAGGCGGCTTCACGTCAAATGAGTGCCTTGGCTCGCCGTGACTATCACAATACAGGTTTGGGTGCGCTGAACTGGCTGAGTGATTTAGTCACTAAGATTGATCAGGATGAAGATGCCTATCATGCATTAATTGCTGAATTACAGGCAATTCATCGTAAGCTATTGCAGGCTCCTAAACAGTTCCTATTGGTGTGTGAAGAGCATCAATCTGACCGTTTAGTGGAAGAAGTACAAAATGTCTGGGACAAGTTGCAAGTCAATAGAGAACCTGTCACTTTAACTCAAGTTGAACAAGTCAATACAAAAAATGATGAAGCATGGCTGATCCAGGCCAATGTGCAGTTCTGTGCTTCTGCCTATCAGGCGGTTGATGTTGCCCATGCTGATGCTGCACCGTTAATGGTATTGGCTGCCTACCTGCGTAATGGCTTTTTGCATAGTGCCATCCGTGAAAAAGGTGGAGCGTATGGTGGGGGGGCCAGTTATGATGGCAATGCCTGCTCATTCCGTTTTTATAGCTACCGTGATCCACGATTGGCGGAAACATTTAATGATTTTGAAGCCAGTGTGCAATGGTTGCTGAATACCGAACAGCAGTCGCATCAACTTGAAGAGGCGATTTTAGGTCTGGTTGCAGGTATGGATAAGCCTGGTTCACCTGCTGGTGAGGCAATTACAGCGTGTTATGCATTACTGCATGCCCGTACACCGAAATTCCGTAAAATGCTACGTGAACGCCTGTTAAATGTGACTCTGGATGATTTAAACCGTGTGGCAAAACAGTATTTGTTGCAACAGAAACCTGTGAAAGCAGTGGTTGCGCCATTTGCAAAACGGGAAGAACTACAGCAACTCGGATTTAGTATCCAACAGGTCAATTAAAATAAGAATCGGAGAAAATTATGGCGTTCAAATCTTTTGAGCGGGGTCATTTGGAGCTTAGTGTGGTGGCTATACTAGGCTCTCTAACCACGTCATTTACCCATGCACAGGCAACGGCGCCAGCCAGTCCTGCAACAGTTGAAGCCTGTGTGGCATTGGCTTCAAATGCTGAACGTCTGGCTTGTTATGATGGGCTTTTTAAGGTGCCAAGCATTATTCAGCCGCAGGTTCAGGTGGTTGAACCTGTGATTGCTGCCACATCTGTACCCGTTGCTGAAACCAATGAAAAAAACAAGCCTGAATCTTTAAAGGATAAGGTGGTTCAAAAAGTCAGTGACCTACATTTGTTGGGTGCTGCGCCTAAATTTGATCCGAATGTTTCCTTGCTGGATCGCCGTTGGGAGCTGTCAGAAGAAAGTAAGTTGGGCGTATGGAATATTCGTGCCTATCAACCTGTTTATTTACTGCCAGTGTTCTGGACCAGTGACAAGAATGAATTTCCAAGCAGTCCAAACCCACAAAATACCGTCAATGAGAAACAGGAATTAACCTCTAGTGAGGCAAAGTTCCAGATTTCCTTTAAGACCAAGGCGTGGGAAAACATTCTGGGTAATAATGGCGATTTATGGGTAGGTTATACTCAGTCTTCGCGTTGGCAGGTTTATAACTCTGAGGAATCACGTCCATTTCGTGAGACCAATTATGAACCTGAAGCAAGTTTAATGTTTAGAACCAATTATGAAATTTTAGGTCTAAACGCACGTTTGCTAGGTGTCACCTTAAATCATCAATCCAATGGACGTTCTGATCCACTGTCGCGTAGCTGGAATCGGGTGATTTTTAATCTGGGTTTTGAAAAAGACAACTTTGCTTTGATGCTTCGCCCTTGGTATCGCATTGAGGAAGAAGCAAAGGATGATAATAACCCTGATATTAAGGATTATATTGGTCGTGGTGATTTAACCGCATTTTATCGCAAGGGAGAAAATGACTTTTCTCTTATGCTGCGTCATTCCCTTAAAGGTGGTGATAAATCACATGGCGCGGTGCAGTTTGACTGGGCATTTCCAATCAAGGGCAAACTGCGTGGTCATTTACAACTCTTTGATGGATATGGTGAAAGCCTGATTGACTATAACCATCGTGCAACCTATGCAGGTTTAGGCGTATCATTAATGAACTGGTATTAAATGAGTTTAAATATTCCAGAGCCATTATTGCAGCTTGAGGCAAATTGTGGGGTGTTTGCGGTCTGGCTGATCATAAAGCAATATCAAACCCATATTGATATTGCTGACCTTATTCAGTTATGTCGCCATGATCAGGAAGAGGGAACATTTACCATTGCCTTGGCTGTAGCCCTGAAAAAATTGGGATTTGAAGTGTCGCTGTATACTGATCCTGACCCAAATATTGATGAGAAAGAACAGCAAAGCTATATTGATGCACAACGCCTACAGATTCCCATTCGGGCAGCCTTGACTTATGCAGAGATTCAACAGGCATTTGAAGCGGGTAAATTTGTGATTGTATTTTATGATAGCTTGCAAGGTATTGGAAATCAGTCCTTGATCTATTCAATTGATGATCAGGAAATCAGTTTTTGTGATCATTTTGAAGTCATGTCTAAAACTGAATTTGAACAACAGCGCCAAGCTGATGGAATTTGTCGGCAAGTCATTGTGGTTGAGCAGGGAAATATATCAGCTTTCTAGCTAGCCTCAATTTTTGGACAATTTACCCAATCTGAATGTTGGCAATGGCATGTTTTAAACGACTCTTTTTCGGTGTTGCAATTAAGTAGGCAAGGGTGAGTGGACCCAAGCGACCTGTATACATCAGTAAACTGAGAACAAATAAACTGCCATCATGCAGTTCACCTGTTGCACCACGAGATAGACCAACGGTACAGGCGGCAGAAACCACCTCAAACATCAGGTCAAGCGCATCCAGTTTAGGTTCTAGAAGCAACAGGATGAAGCAACCTGTAAATACCAGCATCCCTGTAATTGCGGTGACCGCGAGAGCTTTATAGGTGGTTTCCTGTGACACGGAATGGTTGAAAATACGGATTTCTTCATTGCGTCTTAAAAATGAAATCACACATAACACTAAAATAACGAAAGTGCCTACTTTAATGCCGCCTGCTGTACTCAGGGAACCACCACCAATAAACATGAGCAACATGGTCAGTAAGGCGGTACTATGTTCCATCGCACCTGTATCAATGGTATTGAAACCAGAAGAGCGGGGAACTGTAGCCTGAAACCAGGCATTCATGGCTTGTTCACCCAGACTCATAGAACCTAAAGTCAGTGGGTTATTGGATTCTAATAGCCAAATTAAAACAAAAGCCACCAGATTCAGGATGGCGATTGTACTGAGAATCAGTTTGCTGTTCGGTGTGAGTTTGCTCCAGCGTTTATTCTGCTTGATGTCAATCAGAACCAGAAAGCCAATCCCACCCAGGGTATACAGTAAACTGATGGTGAGACAAATAAGGTAATGGCTCTGGAAGCTCATTAAATTATTGTCAAATAATGAGAAACCCGCGTTGTTAAAAGCGGAAACACTGTAAAAAATCGCATAATATAGTCCACGTGCAAAGCCGTAGATGGGCGTGAATGAGGCAGTTAATATAATGACACCGATCAGTTCAAAAAATAGGGTATAAATCACCACACCTTTGGCGACAAAAGTCACTTTGGAGAGGCTGGTTTGTCCTAAACTGTCCTGTGCCATCATTTGCTGTTTCAGACCAAGTTTTGGGGCAAGGCTTAATGCCGCCAAAATTGCAAAGGTCATAAAACCCAAACCACCAGACTGGATCAGTAACAAGATAATAAACTGCCCAAAATGGTTGAACGATTCACTCAAGTTCACCACCGATAAACCTGTAATCGTTACCGCAGAAGTTGCGGTAAACAAGGCATCCATCCAACTGACATTACCATTATTGGCAAAAGGTAGTTTTAGTAATATTGTCCCGATCAGAATAAAACTAAGAAAACCAATTGCCAACAATGAGGGTGGGCTCAGGTTGAATATCTTTTGTGAATTTATTTTTATTGTCATTTATAGGAAACATCCTGAGAGTTTTTTAAGATGATGCAGTGAACCCTCTAAAATCAGGATGTCACCTGCCTGTAAAGTGAAATTGCTATCAGTTTCATAAATCACCTGTTGGTTCCGTTTCAATAACAATAATTTAATATGTGGTTCCTGTTGCAGAATGCCTGACAGGTTTACATTGTTGAGTTTATCCTGTACAGGCACCTTGACAATATAATGTTCGTCGCCTAAATCCATATAACGGCTGACCATAGGGTAATTTAATGCCTGTGCAACCCGAACCCCCATATCTTCTTCAGGATGAATAATTTTACTGACATGCAAATGCGACAAAATGGTGTGATGTGCCTTGGTCTTGGCCTTGACCAGAATTTTTTCCACACCCAGATTTTTTAAGTTTAAAACGCATAAAATACTGGCTTCAATATCTTCACCAATCGCGACCACCACGGCATCGCAATTTTGAATATTCAGTTCATCCAAGACGTGTTCATCGGTTGCATCCGCAATAACCGCATGGGTGATCTGATCCGATATATTTTCAACATTGCGCTTAATGGTATCAATACCGATGACATCATGTTTTAGTCGGGTAAGTTCCAATGCCACAGTTGCACCGAAACTTCCTAAACCAATCACTGCAAACTGTGCCATATCTGTCCTTAACTAAATGATAAAAATATCTTTTTATTTATTCTAAGTGTTCTAAATTGAATGATATGTAAGATTTTGTGAGTTAAGATGAGTGGATGAGATTATGAAATAAATTTGTATTATTCAGATTGATCGTTGTAGGGGCGAACTGCGTTCGCCCAAAAGGATAACAAGTGTAAAATTGATTTATATTTTACATAAGGCGAACACAGTTCGCCTCTACGTATTTATTTTAAGAAACGCTGATAACCAATATTGTTGCTGATTTCTGCATATGGATAGGTGATCTGTTCCAGTGTTTCAATCAGGCCATCTGGATTCTGTTTGGCATCAGTCGCCTGTAGTCCCACCAATACACGTCCTTCAGCGGCACCGTGGTTACGATAGTGGAATAGGGTAATATTATGTGTTGGCCCTAAACGTTCAAGGAAAGTCAGCAGGGCACCTGGACGCTCTGGAAACTCAACACGGAATAAACGTTCATTTTCAAGATTGGCATGACCACCAATCAAGTAACGAATATGCAGCTTTGCAACTTCATCATCCGATAAGTCATCAACATCATATTGTTGCTTGAGTAACTCATGGATTTCGTGACGTTCAGTTTCACCACCTTTCAGGCTAATCCCGACAAAAACCTGTGCCTGATTGCTGTCACTGGCCCGATAGTTAAACTCGGTGATATTACGGCCTTGCAGGGCGCGGCAGAATTGTAGGAAAGCCCCTTTTTGCTCAGGAATGGTGACTGCATAAATGGCTTCTTTACGCTCACCCAATTCAGTTCGTTCTGCAATATAACGCAGACGATCAAAATTCATGTTGGCACCACAAACAATTGACACCATGTTTTTGTTTGTTAATTGATGTTCTGCCACATATTTCTTGATTCCAGCCAATGCCATTGCGCCTGATGGCTCAACAATACAGCGGTTTTCATCATAGGTGTCTTTAATCGCCGCACAAATTTCATCCGTATCAACCGTGACAATAACAGGTTCAACAATCGGGCCTGAGCTGTCTGATTTCATTAAGCGAATCATTTCGAATGGTAATTCGCCAATCTGGGCCACCGCCGTACCATCCGCAAATAAACCCACATGCGGTAAAATCACACGTTCATTGCTTTCAAGTGCGGCTTTTAGGCAGGCGGATTCCTCATATTCAACGCCCACCACCTTGACATGAGGGGCAACCTCACCCAAATATGCAGCGACACCCGCAATCAGGCCACCACCGCCTACAGCAACAAAGACATATTCCACGTCACGCCATTGACGCAGTAATTCATTGGCAATCGTGCCCTGGCCAGCAATCACCAGTTCATCATCATAAGGAGGGATAAAGACCAAGCCCTCAGTTTCAGCACGTTGTTTGGCATATTTGTTGGCAATATCAAAGCTGTCACCATGCAGGACAACCTGACCGCCCAGATTTTTTACCGCTTGTACCTTAATGTCTGGCGTGGTGCTTGGCATAACAATAATGGCAGGGATGCCGAGTTTTTTTCCAGATAAAGCCACACCTTGCGCATGGTTACCCGCAGAGGCACAAATCACACCACGCTCTAATTGATCTTTGGGAAGTTGGCTGATACGGTTATAGGCACCGCGCAGTTTGAACGAAAATACAGGCTGTAAATCTTCACGTTTAAATCGAATGTTATTGTTAATTTTTTGGCTAATTCGTGGAGCTGCTTCAAGCGGTGTTTCAATCGCAACATCATAAACCGTTGCTTGTAAAATTTGTCGTACCACACGAGACAGCATGTTCATCTTCCCTATAACAGTTTAAAATAGGTGAACATTGTAGCAAACCCCTGTGCATTTGCGCTGTTTTCTTGCAGCAAATGTCAAAATAGTTGAGTGAAGTCATGAGTCTATATGCAACCCAAGATGAAAAGAAACAGGCTGCGGCAAAAGCGGCATTGAAACATTTGCCCAAAGGCGGCATCTTGGGCGTAGGAACAGGAAGTACCGTCAATTTTTTAATTGATTTATTGCCTGAATTGCAGTTAGAGGCAGCAGTGGCAAGTTCCAATGCAACGGCTGAGCGCCTGAAAAAACTTGGGATTGAAGTGGTTGACATGAACTCGGTGGGTGGGCTAGATGCCTATGTAGATGGCGCAGACGAAATTGACCGTCATATGCACATGATCAAGGGCGGTGGCGCAGCCTTGACCCGTGAAAAAATTGTGGCTTCAATTGCCAAGAAATTTGTATGTATTGTGGATGACTCAAAATGGGTGGGGCAATTGGGGCGTGATTTTCCATTGCCTGTGGAAGTTATTCCAATGGCACGTTCTGCGGTTGCCCGCAAGATTGTTGCCTTGGGCGGTGATCCTGTTTACCGTGAGGGTGTTGTCACGGACAATGGTAATGTGATTCTGGATGTTTTTAATCTGAATATCTTAAATGCCATCGAACTGGAAAAAACACTCAACAATATCCCAGGTGTGGTGACTAATGGTATTTTTGCCTTAAATGCAGCAAGTATTGCGGTTGTTGCGACTGATCACGGTATTGAAGAACGTATAGCGCAATAATGGCTCTGCTTGCATTAAAAGCTCAATTACCTGAAATTAAAATAGTTCGACATGCCAGCGCGCGAAGTTTGCGCCTGCGTGTTGAACCGACAGGTATTCGTTTAACAGTTCCTTTATTTTGTACTAAGAAACAGATTCAGCAGTTTTTAAATCAATCAGAGCAATGGCTGATTGAAACCTGGGATAAACAGCAAAAACAATTAAATTTAACAGCTGTTTTTCCAGAACAGATTAAATTATTTTATCATGTACAGCCATTTCAAATTATTCATCAGCAACAACGCAATATTTTTAAGTTCGACTGGGCACAACATGCTTTGTTCATTCGAAATGAACAACCTGAAAAGGCTTTACAGGCTGCAACACTTGGCTATGCAAAACAATTTTTGCCTGAATATTTAACCCAAATCAGTCAAGAAATAAGTTTGCCCTATCAAAGTTGTACAATTCGAAAGCCTAAAACACGGTGGGGAAGCTGTAGTTCAAGGCAAGATATTATGCTTCATGCGGCATTGGTGCTTATGCCTGAGGAGAATGTTCGCGCAGTATGTGTGCATGAACTGGTGCATACACAGCATTTTGATCATAGTCCTGCATTTTGGCATCGAGTCAGTGAGCATGATCCAGAATATTTACATCATCGCAGGCAATTGAAAAGTATCCAGTTGCCTGCATGGTGGTATGTTTAGCTAAAACTACATTGTGCTATTGGTTCTTCTAACTGCTCATCAGGTGCTTTGCGGCTGTCCAAACCTGCCTGTGCGCTCAATACCTGATTGGCCTTAATGCGAACCTGTACAAATGCATATTTTAACGAATCATTATTTGGCTCAGGAGAACTGCTATTAAGTAAATATTCAGATTTTGTTGGATCTGGAAGCTGTAATAAATTATCAGTACTATCCGCATCTAAAACTGAGCGGTACATTTTTGAATCCTTAATCAGTTCCAGTGCGCCATTGGCGCGAATATTTAACTGACATCCATTCACTTTATCTTCATAATGACCAACTAAATATTCAATAGAGGGTAAACCAGCATTCACTAGGTTAATACCTGTTATACCTTGTTTGCATGGATATTTTGAAGCATTACAACTCTCTATTGTATCGACAAAACCAATAGCACGACGATAGTCACCAGCACCTGCAACACGGAACGAAGAAGTAGAATCTATGGTTGGTTCATCGCCTACATATTTTTTCTGCTGCAATAAAGCATAACCAGTTGGATTCAAGTTTTGCTGTTCGTAATTATTTGCTAGTTCTAATACAGCCTCTTTTAAAGAAACAGCATATTGGTTTCGGACATTCTTCTGATTAGCTGCGATATTGATTAGTGTATTTTTACTAGGATCGGTATTTTCAGGCGAGACAGCAACGATGGATGTTAAAGTGTCTTGGTCTCCACGTATTTTTTTTGCGTCAAGATAGCCATCGCGTAAATCTACTGCTAAATTCTTGGTAAATTCTATAAAGGCATTATTTGGAAATTGATTTGCCCATTGCTTTAAGTAGCCAAAACTAAAATATGTAGTTGTATATATAGAGACAGTAGTTTGTTGGTTCATGTCTATATTTTGTGGGATAAAGGCGCTTAATAAATAAGATGGTTCAAGGTTTTTAATATTCATTCCACTAAAGGCATTTAATAGAGCTGTATTTACATCATTAGATGCCATTTTTAGATGTAATGAACTAATACGTGTTGGATCTTCAGGTTCATTTGGTAATTGCCCAGAGCGGATGAGTGCACGTTGATAAATTGCTTCTGAGCTTGGGTTGATAAAAATATTTTGGGTTAAGTTACTCGTGTCAACATCCACAAGCGCATGTATAGTCATGGAAAAGTCTTGATACTGACCACTAATAAAATCATAGATCAGTGAATTCGGAAGAGTTGATATCTCAACTCTATATAAATGACTGCGGTTAAGCACTATTGGTAATGTAAGGCTTAAGTTTGTTGTTGTGGTTAATGTCTGTTCAAGAACGATGGAGTTATCAGTATTGTCGAGAACTTTAACAACGACATTCCGCATTTCCACAGGAACTTTAATGTCAAAATTCTTTGGTTTTGGAACTGAAACAACAGGGGTATTCTCAATACGTGCCTTGCTTTCCCCACTACCACAACTAATGAGTACCGAACTTAATATAAGTGTGCCTAAGCCTAGACCAATATGACGATATGTTCTTTGTTTTACACTCAAAGAAGGCATTCCCGCTCTCCAAAATTTGCATCCATGAAATTTATTATTACCGCATGGTTTTTATTCTATGCGAATACTTCAATGATTCAATAGTATTTCTTGACCAGTGGTAAAATCGGCATCAGTAAAACGATTTAAAAATATCTTTTACACTGTTTTTTGCTGAATAGCGAATCTTTTACAGTGATTAAATCCCGTATGTGCTGATTCCATGAGTTTCTGGATTTGTTACATATAAAGCCATAAACATAAGAAACACTATATAAGTTATAGGGTTGTGGATTGTGAAAATTCCATCAAACTGCCATACTAGCGGCACATATATCATTTGAGGTAGAGCACGTGATTTCTGTTGGAATTGTTGGGGGAACTGGATATACAGGCGTTGAATTATTGCGTCTATTATTAAGACATCCACAAGCTCAAGTGTGTGTTCTAACTTCCCGAACTGAAGCAGGAAAGCGCGTAGCGGATATGTTCCCAAGTTTACGTGGACATACTGATCTTGAGTTCTCCGATCTTAGTCTGGATCTGCTCAAGCAATGTGATGTTGTGTTTTTTGCAACACCTCATGGAGTTGCAATGCAACATGCTGAAGAACTAATTGCTGCTGGTACAAAAGTCATTGATCTTGCCGCTGATTTCCGTTTACAGGATTTAGCTCAATTCGAGAAATGGTATGGTATGCAACATAGCTGTCCGACGGTATTGAAAGATTCAGTATATGGCTTGAGTGAACTTAATCGTGAAAAAATTAAAAACGCCAAGGTGATTGGTAATCCAGGTTGTTATCCAACCACAGTACAATTGGGTTTGGCGCCTTTATTAAAAGCGCAAAATCAACTCATAAATACACAAAGCATTATTGTTGATGCAAAATCAGGCGTATCTGGTGCAGGTCGCAAAGCCAGCCTAGACATGATCTATAGTGAAAATGCGGATAATTTCAAGGCTTATGGTGTTGCGGGCCATCGTCATCACCCTGAGATTGTTGAGGCCCTAGAGAATATTTCAGGTCAACAAGGCCAATTTGATCAGCTTATTTTTGTACCTCATTTAGTGCCCATGATTCGTGGTATGCTCAGTACTATTTATGTAGACCTGACAGAGCAAGGCCAGCAAATCGATTTGCAGGAACTTTACCAAAACTTCTATCAAAATGAACGCTTTGTGGATGTGATGCCAGCCAATAGTTCGCCTGAGACCCGTAGTGTCCGTGGTGCCAATGAATTACGAATCGCTTTATATCGTCCTCAGCCAAATAAGTTGATTATCTTGGTTGCACAGGACAATTTGGTGAAAGGTGCCGCTGGCCAGGCAGTTCAAAATATGAACCTCATGTTTGGTTTTGACGAGGCTGCTGGTTTGAATGGTATCGGTTTATTACCATAAAAAACGCTTTTTTACTTCACACACATTTAAATATGGATTTAAATGTGTGCTTTGATGTAGTCCATAACGATAGAGATGATGATGGAAAACGCTGAACCGACCACTTTACCAGAGAGTTCCGTTAACAAAAATAAATTCCTCAAAACGAATTTACCTTTAGTCATTGCTGCAACTTTACTTATTGGCAGCAGTTTTATGCTTGGTTACACTGTCGGGCATCGTCAGGGATTAACCGTTGTTGGTTATGATGCGGATGCGGAACAGCTTGTTGATGTTGTGCAGAAGCAAAAAGCCGCGCTGGATTCTGTAAGCAAAAGCCTGAATGCCGCTGTGCAAGAACGAGATATGGCTGTTGGCAATGCAGACGAGTTATTCAAGGGAATTAATCAGGCCAATGCAGATAAAGCACAATTTGCAAGCATGAATACCATTTATCGTGACATTCTTAGGCAGCGTGGTGGTGTAAGCTTAACGGTTCAGGATTTTGCGATTAAATCACTTCCTGAAAATGCTTTTGAATATCAGTTGGATCTGGTTCAGGTTAGTCCAAATAAACGCCGTGCAATGGGTACAGTTGAATTACGTTTGATTAAGGACACTGAAATACTGGATATACCGTTAGAGGATAAAAACTTTAATTTTGATGACTTTGAGCGCTTGACTGGGCGATGGACCATGCCAAAGGGCTTTACACCTCAATTTATCGAAGTGCGTTTATCAGGTTCAGGCACACCTGTAATTAAACGTTTTAGCTGGCAACGTGGTAAACCTGTTGATGTAAGTTCTGCTTTCGTGTCGGAAATCCCTCAAGCTGAGGCAAATGCCCAGTAAATTTTTAGATTAAGAACTTAATATGCGAAGATACAAACGTCAAATGAATTTAAGTGAAGTGAAAAATTCCTTTCATCAATCGGGTTATGTTGACTGGCACTTGAATCCACGTTTAGGTGATTCGCAAGAGGATCATGAGGGTGAGGTGGTTGTGCAAACAGCCCCGCCAGAATTGAAGCGACCACCCCTCTATGCCGTTGTTTTAATGAATGATGATTACACACCAATGGACTTCGTGATTGAGGTGTTGCAAAGCTACTTTGCAATGAGCTTTGAACAGGCAAATCAGGTGATGTTAACCGTTCATTACGAAGGTAAGGGCACTGCTGGTGTTTATCCAAGGGATATTGCCGAGACCAAAGCCAATCAGGTGAATAATTATGCACGTTCCCAAGGACATCCTTTGTTGTGCCAGATTGAACCTGAGCGAGGATAAAACAAAGCGAAGCTTTGTTCCGAGCGCAAGACGAACAGCTATGCTGTGAGTGAAAGCGTTAAAAAAAGCAACGCTTTTTAGCTGCGCAAGACCTTGCGCCATATATGGATCATATGATCGAGTGGCAGCGTTGGGAAAGTGACCTAAGGCGGGGCTATGCTCGAGTGGCGAGTTAAGGAAAGCGAAGTAATTGCGGAATATATTCCTTTTAGAGTAAGTTTATCAAAAGTTAACATTAATCAGTGATTCTTTAAATAAGTAATAAATCTGCTGTCTTTTTGAACGATTAGATAAGTCTTATTCTTTTTGTAATTGAATTTTTACAACAATACGATGTTTTGAATCTTGACCAAGATACTCAACTAATGCTAACAGTAGATTATGAAGTCAAGAGCTTTGTAGGCATAGATGAAATGGCAATTACAGAAGCTCTGGCGGATCAAGTTAATAATTCGCTTTTTCATTAAAAGAGAGGTCTTTTTTTGATGGAGCCCAAGATATAAGGGGGTTACATGCTCAGTCGTCAATTGGAAGTATCTTTACGTTTGGCTGTTAGCATGGCTCGTCAAAAGAGACATGAGTTTCTGACAGTTGAACATTTGTTGCTTGCCTTACTTGATAATGACTCGGCCGTAAATGCGTTAAAGGCATGTGGTGCTGATATCGTTACCTTGCGTAAGGAGTTAGAGGAATATGTAGAGCAACATACCCCGAAACTTGGTGACAACAGTGAACAGGCGCCTCATCCGACAGAAAGTTTTGATCGAATTCTGCAACGGGCTATTTTCCATGTTCAATCCAGTGGTGGAGACCGTACTGTAGAGGGCGCGGATGTTTTGGTTGCGATGTACTCAGAGCGAGACTCTTTTGCAGTTTATTTGCTTAAACGCCATCAAATCAATCGTTTGACCTTAACTCAGTATCTTTCTCATGGTACGCGTAAAGATGAGATTCAGGTTGAAGAAGAAGTTGAGGATATTGAGGGTGAAAATGCAGCTTCTGCCAATGCGGGTCCATTAGAGCAGTATACGCTTAATTTAAATATCGAAGCACAAAAGGGTAAAACTGATCCTCTGATTGGACGTGAAAAAGAAATTGAGCGTGCAGCACAAATCCTATGTCGCCGCCGTAAAAATAATCCACTGTTGGTGGGTGATCCTGGTGTAGGTAAAACCTCAATTGCGGAAGGTCTGGCATGGTTAATTGTCAATGGTAAGGCACCGAAACCACTTGCCAATGCCGAAGTTTATAGTCTGGATATTGGCGCTTTGGTTGCAGGTACAAAATATCGTGGTGACTTTGAAAAGCGTTTAAAACAGTTGCTCAATGCATTAAAAAAGAATCCAAATGCGATTCTATTCATTGACGAGATTCATATGATCATTGGTGCTGGTTCGAGTATGGGCAGTACCATGGATGCATCAAACTTGATTAAACCTGCATTGGCAAATGGAACTTTACGTTGCATTGGATCAACTACATTTCAGGAATATCGTCAGGTTTTTGAGAAAGACCATGCCTTATCCCGTCGTTTCCAAAAGATTGATGTCAATGAACCAAGTGTGAATGAAACGATTGATATTTTGCGTGGATTAAAGTCTAAATTTGAAGATTTCCACCATGTTGAATATGACGATAAAGCTTTGGTTGCGGCCGTTGAGCTCTCTTCTAAATTTATTCATGACCGTTTCTTGCCAGACAAAGCAATTGATGTGATTGATGAAGCGGGTGCTCAACGTCGTCTCAAAGCCGAAATGGATGGTTCAATGATTTCTGTAGAAAACATTGAAGATATCGTTTCCAAGATTGCCCGTATTCCACCGAAAACTGTGTCGAAAGATGACAAGACTGTACTTGAAAATTTGGAGCGTGATCTAAAACGTGTCGTGTTTGGTCAGGATGAGGCGATTACAGCACTTGCATCAGCGATTAAACTGTCTCGTGCAGGCTTAAAAGCACCTGACAAGCCAGTGGGAAGTTTTGTGTTTGCTGGTCCAACAGGCGTGGGTAAAACTGAAGTCACCAAGCAGCTTGCAAAATTGCTCGGTGTGGAATTGGTTCGTTTTGATATGTCTGAATATATGGAACGTCATGCGGTTTCTCGTCTGATCGGTGCGCCTCCAGGTTATGTTGGATATGATCAAGGTGGTTTATTGACTGATGCCATCCATAAAAATCCGCACTGTGTTTTATTGCTGGATGAAATTGAAAAAGCACATCCAGATGTATTTAATTTGCTCTTGCAAGTGATGGATCATGGGGCCTTAACTGACAATAACGGTCGTAAGTCTGATTTTAGAAATGTGATTATTGTTTTAACCACCAATATTGGTGCAGAAAGTATCGTACGTTCAAGTATTGGTTTCACTGAGCAAGACCATAGTACGGATAATCAGGATGCCATGAAACGTGCATTCTCACCAGAGTTCCGTAACCGTCTGGATGGCGTGATTCAATTTAAGGCGCTTCCAACCACAGTCATTGATTCAGTGGTAGATAAGTTCTTGACTGAGCTTCAAGCGCAATTGGATGACAAACAGGTGGTGCTTGAGGTTGATCAAAGCGCACGTGACTGGTTATCTACCAATGGTTATGACCGTCTGATGGGTGCTCGCCCAATGCAGCGCCTGATTCAGGAGCATTTGAAAAAGCCGCTTGCTGAGATGATTTTATTTGGTGAGTTGGCAGAGCATGGCGGTAACGTTGCTGTTTCAGTGAAAACAGAAGATGGCAAAGAGGTAGGTTTAAAACTGGAAGTATTTGAAGATCATATCAATCCAAGTGCTGAACCTGCTTAAGTTTTAAATGATGTACTGAATAACCCAAATGCTTGAAGTGTTTGGGTTATTTTTATTTATAATACTGATAAAATTTGGAATTGTTTTACTCATGTTTGAACTGTCTTTTTCAATTGGGCACGTTTTTAAAGTCTTTGGCTTGTTCTTTATCACTGCAATTGCAGAAATTCTAGGATGTTATTTTCCTTACCTGATTTTAAATCAGGGCAAATCCCATTGGTTATGGATTCCGACAGCATTTAGCCTAGCGGTCTTTGTATGGCTGCTGACCTTGCATCCTGCGGCTTCGGGTCGTATTTATGCAGCTTATGGCGGGATTTATATTTTCACGGCGTTAATGTGGTTGCGTTATGTAGATCAAGTGGCATTAACTCGCTGGGATTTATTTGGTGGCATGGTGGTTTTATGTGGTGCAGCATTGATTGTTTTACAGCCACAGGGCTTGGTGCGTTAATTTATAAAGCATGAGAACTTAAGCTAAATTTTCATGCTTCATCATACAATTTAAAACTACGCTAAAATATAAAACTGTTTGATTCCACATTCTTCAACAAATTGATCATCGTGCGAAACAAGAATCACAGCACCATTAAAAGAATGAATGGCATGTGCCAAAAGTTCACGAGACTCAATATCAAGATGATTTTCAGGTTCATCCAAAAGTAATAGTTCTAACGATTGCAACTTCACTGCAAGCAATGCCACCTTTAAGCGTTCACCGCCACTGAGTGATGATAAAGACATAAGTGCCTTGTCCCGACGAATTTGTAAACTACCTAACAGTGTTCGACATTGTTGCTCAGAGAGTTCTGGATCAATACTCAATAAATAATCAACAGCAGAAAGATTTTCTTCCACTAATGACAGGTTTTGATCAAGGTAGGCAGTATTTACTTTGCAATGAATTTCTCCAGAAAGTGGTTCGATGAAACCTTGAATGGTTTTAAATAAGGTTGATTTACCAACACCATTTTTACCTCTTAAATGTAACTTTTCTCCAGCAGTAATGGCAAGGTCAATTGGCTTTGTCTTTGTATACGCTAGTTGTAATTGCTGGCAACGTAAAATTTCTCCCGATTTACCTGTGAGTTGGGTAAATTCAAAAGATTGTGATTTGAAATACTCAAGTTGCACTTGCTTTTGCTGTAACTCATTTTTGGTATCAGCAAGTTGCTTAACTTGCTGTTTGCGCAGATGAGAAAGCGATTGTTCGGATTGCTCTTTTTTGGCATCCAGTAAGATAGAGGCTTGTGAACCTGAAGCCTTTAATTTTTCACCTGTTTTCTTGCGTTTTTGCGCTTTCATCTGGCTAAGATGTTGCTGCTCTTTAAGCTGTTTTAACTCACGTTTTTCTTGTTGAACGGCTTGTGATAAAGCGTCAACCTGTGATTGATGTTGTTGATAGTAGAGTGCATAATTTCCACCGTAATAATGCAAACCAAACTGATTTAACGCAAAAATACCCTGTGCATGCGTCAACAATTCTCGATCATGGCTAATGATCAGCCCGCCCGTTGGATGTTGAGCTATCTGTTTAATTAGCCATTTTCGTCCTTGAGCATCTAAATGGTTACTTGGTTCATCCAGCAGCAGATAATGATCTTTACGTAAAAACAAACGACACAGGGCAAGCTTAGTTTTTTGCCCCTCACTTAAATATTGAATGGGTGTGTTTAAATCACTAGGTAGCTTGGCACTTTCCAGTAGCTGTTGCCATTCCGTTGGTAAATGCCACAGATTCTCGACTTGATCATAATCTCTAAATGAGGCAATCCCTTGTTGAATGCGCTCAAAACATAAATATAAATCTTCAATCTCTAAGGCTTGAGCAATGATATCTGCCTCAATACGCTGGAGTTGGGCTAAATATTGATGTGGACATTGCCATAAAATTTGACCTGAATAGGGCAGTTGACTGTCTTGTTGAAGATGCAAAATGGACATTAATAATGATTTACCTTGACCATTTCGTCCAATCAATCCTGAAAACTGTTGCAAAGGCAGTTGAAAGGAAAGGTGGTTAAATAGCTTATGCTGTGGTAATTCAAGAGATAAGTTTGAAACAATACATGCCTGTTGAGTCATAAAAACCTCATAAACAGGATATGCAAAATAGAGATGATTGAGTTTTAGAATATGAATCGCTAACGATACATAAGTCTATTTTGCACATCAAAAAGAAAAATGGAATTTGATGATAAAAATAGAACTTACTTCATTGGCGTGATCTCAGATTGGTATATTTTTCCACTATTCTATGCAGGAAAGTTATCAAGGTCAAACTTTAAACTTTTGAAGCTAGCCTTAAAAAAGATAAAAAATACTTGTCAAACGCTGAAATAGTGCGTAATTTAGAACTTAGGAACAGTTTTTAGATATTTTGAAGAAACATGTTAAAGCATACTGTAAATACAAACGCATATTTTTATTTCTGGCACTATTGATAGTTGCCTGATGCGTTTCGGGCAGCAAAAAGGTTGCCCAACCAGTTAATACCTGATCGGCAACCCCGATCAGGTTTTTTTATGCTTTAACATTTATCATTTTTGGAGCAATGCCATGTATACACTCAACGTTTCATATTTTAGCAAGACTTCTTGGTTTTACTTTGCAAAGAAATCACTATCGCTTCGTTCGCACTTGCTCAAATAAATGATGGGACTGAACAACAGTCCAAAGGAAATCAATAATGAATGCTTTAAATACTGCTTTGACAAAATCACAAACAGAAATCAGAGAATCCTTACTTAGCTTGCCAGCACAACTCAAAGCGCAGTATCCCTTGTCTGCAACTTTAGCGCAGCAAATTTCAAAACATCGTCAAACCATTCAAAATATCTTATCAGGTCAAGATCATCGTCTTATGGTGATTACGGGGCCTTGTTCAATTCATGATCCAGTTGCAGTGCTGGAATATGCTGACCGTTTACAAAAATTACAAGAACAGGTCAAAGATCAGATTTTCCTAGTGATGCGTGCCTACATCGAAAAGCCACGTACAACGGTGGGGTGGAAAGGTTTTTTATATGATCCAAATCTGGATGATACTTCAGATTTGCAGTTAGGTTTAGAAAAGTCTCGTGCGCTTTATTTACAACTGATCGAAAAAGGTTTGCCAATCGCCAGTGAAATTTTAAGCCCGATGGCAACAGGCTATTTCGATGATTTATTAGCTTGGGGTGCGATTGGTGCACGTACCAGCGAATCACAGATTCATCGTGAAATTTCCAGCCATATGCCATATAGCATCGGTTTCAAGAACGGGACAGATGGTTCAATTCAAATTGCACTGGATGCGATTCAATCGGCATTGAATCCTCATCAATTCTTGGGAATGACGCAACAGGGTTTGCCTGCCATTTTGCATAGTACAGGTAATCCTTTACCACACTTAATTTTGCGTGGTTCAAATCAGGGCACAAACTATGATTTAGCCTCAATTCAGGCGATGTATTTCAAACATAAGCATTTACCTGCGTTAGTGATTGATTGTAGTCATGGCAATAGTGGTAAAGATCCATTACAGCAACCTCATGTTTTAAAGCAGATCATTGCAGAGCGTGCTGAATCTAAAGTTCGTGGGGTTATGCTTGAAAGTCATTTGGTCGATGGTAATCAAAAGATTTCCTGTGAAATGACTTATGGTCAATCTGTGACAGATGGGTGTTTAGGTTGGGATAAAACTGAACAGTTATTGCTGGATGTCGCTGAGCAGATGAGAAGACATTAAATTGATTTAACAGCCAGTTTATGAATAAGCTGGCTATTTTTTGCGTAAAAATAGCCTAAGTAACTAGGCTATTTAAAACCAATAGAACAATCTACTGGCTTTAACTTTCCAAAAACTTGCCAATCTCCTGACTAAATTTTCTAGGTTCTGTAATGAGTGGCGTATGTCCAGAACGTTCAAAATAAACGGCTTTGGCATTCGCCAGACTTTGAGCAATGATGGTTTGTCCAGTTTCAGGATAAAGTGTTGAGCTACGCCCAATAAAGAAAGTCGTCGGGCAATTTACTTGGCTAATCGCTTCTCTATAGTCTTCATCATGATTTAGATAATTTTCCACATACCAAAGCAGGTAATCTAAACGTTGGATGGGCATTAAATATTTTTGTAGAAAAGGGCGGTTGAGTGCTGCTTTAAATAGTTTAGGGCTATAAGAATTACTACTTTGTAGCTCAAGAAAACCTCCCCAAGCCTTGACCAATTGATCACGGGCGGATGCAGCTAAATCTTCAAGTTTAATCGCCCGTCTGTTTTCTGAAAGGACATTTTGAATATCCAGTAGGAGAGACTTAAATTGGGAATGTTTTTGCCCAAATAAACCATATTGCCAGGAATCATCGACAGGAATTTTTGGTGTTTGGTCAATATGCAGATAGGCTTTGAGTTTTTGTGCCAGACCGCCATGTTTAAAGCCATGCATGGCTGTGGTTGCGCCCATTGAATAGCCAATCAGGATAAATTGGTCTAATTTGAGTTGCTTAATCAGTGTATCGACATCATTCCAGTGACTTGAAATCGCATCGGTTTCAGGAATGGCACAATCTTTTGAACCGCCAAAACCACGCCAGTCAGGAATGATAAATTCATATTTTTTACGGCTTGCAAATAAAAAGGGAAGCCATTGCCAGCTTTGCATGCCCAATCCTGAAAGGACAAGTACAGGTTTGCCCTCACCAACACGTCTGACAAACAATTTTTCCTGATCAGGCATGGTATAAAACGGCATGATTATTCTCCAGTTCCGTTGGCTTCTTCAAACTTTTTAAGTTGTGGAATCATTTGTTCCAACCATTTTATCCATTCATTTTCCTTAATGATACCAAGTTCAAGAATCATTTTATGGATAAACAAAACACGGTTGGTTGGTTCATTATTTTTAAAATCCTTATCATGAATGGCTTGATAAAGACCTAATTTTTCCTTGTGTAAGACCAAGTGGCGTTCCAGTTCAGGCAAGATATTGTTACCACCAAGTTGTGCTTCGGCCCTTAATCTGACCATCAGGTCATCACGCAACTGGGCAGGTTCACTTTGTTGTTCAATCCATGTGGCAAGCTGTATTCTGCCAAGTTGCTCCACCTGATAGGTTTTTTTTCGGCTATTTGCAGCCTGTTCTTCTAATGTGGAAATCCAGCCTTTTTTAAGCATCCCATTGAGTTCACGATAGATTTGTTGATGCGTTGCATTCCAGAAGAAGCCCATTGAACGATCAAAGCGACGAGCCAATTCAAAGCCTGTGCTAGGCTTTTCCAGTAAGCTGGTTAATAAAACATGGGCAAGTGACATAACCATCCAGAAATAAAAAATGACTGAGAAGATTATGCAATATGTTGCATAAAAATCAAATCTTGTTTATAACTTTATGCAACAAGTTGCATTAGCAAGCAGATTGCTAGCCAAAGGAGAAACAATGTCAGCTTATCCACATTTATTAGCACCACTTGATTTAGGTTTTACCACATTAAAGAACCGTGTATTGATGGGGTCGATGCATATTGGCCTAGAAGAAGCCCCTCAAGGCTATGAACGTATGGCTGCGTTTTATGCGGAACGTGCTCAAGGTGGGGTTGGCCTAATTGTAACAGGTGGCGTTTCTCCAAATGATGATGGCGTGGTTTTTTCGCATGGCACCAAGCTGGATACAGTAGAAGAAGCTGAAAAACATAAAGTGATTACCCAAGCGGTACATGACGCTGGCGGTAAGATTGCCATGCAGATTTTACATACAGGGCGTTATTCTTATCAGGCGAATAATGTTGCGCCGTCAGCAATTCAGGCACCGATTAATCCAATTAAGCCTAAAGCACTCAGTTCAGCCGAAGTTCAGCAAACCATTGATGACTTTGCTAACTGTGCCAAGCTTGCCCAATATGCAGGCTATGATGGCGTTGAAATCATGGGATCAGAGGGTTATCTGATCAATGAATTTATTGCGGCTCGTACCAACCATCGTGATGATGAATGGGGCGGTAGCTATGAAAATCGTATTCGTTTTCCAATTGAGATTGTAAAACGTACTCGTGCCAATGTTGGTGAAAACTTTATTATTATTTATCGTTTATCCATGCTGGATTTGGTTGAGGGCGGTTCAAGCCTTGAAGAAGTGATTCAGCTTGCCAAAGAAATCGAAAAAGCAGGCGCAACCATTATCAATACAGGCATTGGCTGGCATGAAGCCCGTATCCCGACTATTGCTACAAAAGTGCCTCGTGCAGCCTTTACTTGGGTCACAGAGAAGCTAAAAGGCAGTGTTTCAGTTCCATTAATTACCTCAAACCGTATTAATACGCCTGAAATGGCAGAGCATGTATTGGCATCTGGTCATGCCGATATGATTTCGATGGCTCGTCCAATGCTGGCGGATTCAGAGTTCGTACTCAAGGCAAGCGAGGGACGTAGTGATGAAATCAATACCTGTATTGGCTGTAACCAAGCCTGTTTAGATCATATTTTCTCAATGAAAATAGCGACTTGTTTGGTCAATCCACGTGCCTGTTATGAAACTGAGCTGATCTTTAAAGAAACCAATACGGTTAAAAATATTGCGGTGATTGGTGCAGGCCCAGCAGGTTTAAGCTTTGCCACTTATGCTGCAAATCGTGGTCATAAAGTTAAGATTTTTGATGCAGGCAATCAGATTGGCGGTCAGTTTAATATTGCCAAAACCATTCCAGGTAAAGAAGAATTCTACGAAACCTTGCGTTACTTTAAGCGTCAGATTGAGTTGCAACCCAATATTGAATTGGTTCTTAATCATACCGTGACTTATGAAGAACTCAGCCAAGCGGACTATGATGACATTGTGGTTGCAACAGGTGTAACACCACGTCAGTTGCAGTTTGATGGTTTTAACCATCCAAAAGTGCTGAGCTATATCCAGGTACTCAAAGAACGTATACCTGTGGGTAAACGTGTTGCGATTATTGGTGCAGGTGGGATTGGTTTTGATACGGCTGAATATTTAAGCCATGAGGGTGAAAGCGGTAGTTTAAATCCACAGAAATTCTATGATGAATGGGGTATTGATACCACTTATGCGTATGTGGGAGGCTTAAAACAGCCAGAACTGGAACAGTCTGAACGTGAAATTTACCTGTTACAACGTAAGACCGCAGCGGTTGGTGCAGGTTTAGGTAAAACCACAGGCTGGATTCATCGTACAGGCTTAAAAAACCGCAATGTAAAAATGATTGCAGGCGCAAGCTATGACAAGGTGGATGATCAAGGTCTACATATCACCGTTGATGGACAAACCACTGTGCTTGAGGTTGACAATGTGGTGATCTGTGCAGGTCAGGAATCCTACACCGCTATGTATGATCAACTTAAGGCTGATGGCAAAAATGTTCATCTCATTGGTGGTGCGAAAGAAGCAGGTGAGCTGGATGCAAAACGTGCCATTCGTCAAGGCGCTGAACTGGCAGCTGTTGTATAAATAAAATCAATCGGACATTTTCTCTAGGAGGAAATGTCCCTTATTTCAAATTTAAGGATAAAGGAAAATAAAATGACACTCGAAACAACAAAACAATCGCTGGAAAAATGGCATCAAATGATTCAAACAGGTGATATGTCCTCTTTAAATGAATTATTGGCAGATGATGTGGTCTTCCGTTCGCCTGTGGCATACAAACCTTATGAGGGCAAGCACGTGGTGTTTTTTATCCTGACCAATGTAATTCAGGTTTTTCAGGATTTTACCTATCACCGTGAATTTTATACCGAAGAAGGTGAAAACGTGGTACTGGAATTTAGTGCCAATGTCAGCGGAAAATCATTAAAGGGCATTGATATGATTCGTTTTAATGAGCAAGGTAAAATCATTGATTTTGAAGTGATGATTCGTCCAATGAGTGGCTTGGCGGCATTGGCTGAACAGATGGGTGCAAGATTTGCCAAATATCAACCAAATTAATTAATACAAAATAGCCTAAGTAATAAATTGAGTTTGACAAGAAATATGATACTCGGAAACGTCATCCGCAATTGTTTGAGGTAGGATTTCGTTAATAGAGGGCTGTTTCTGCGATTTATTAAATTAGCTGATGGTAGTCAACGAGTTTTGCGGTGAGCAGCGATAGCTGCGCAAGATGGTTGCCCTTGCGGAGCTTTGCTCCTCATCCCAAAACAAAAATAAGTCCAGCTGAAAGCTTATCCAAAAATTAGGTGAGAACTCGGCACGATTGCATCAAGATAATTATTATCCAATAAGCTCATCGTACTTTCTTTGAAATCTAACTCAAGCGAACAATTCAATAGATTGAGATGATTAAATGTGGTTAAAACTTGCAACTTTCGGACTATTACCTGTCTTGCTTATACAAGGCACAAAAGTTCGTAGGCATACACCACGTCTGCCAGAAGCAAGTGGTGATCGTGAGGGCAGGATTGGACAGGGAAAACCTCTGTCACTTTTGATTCTAGGTGATTCGGCAGCAGCAGGCGTAGGCGTGGAAACACAACAGGATGCCTTATCTGGTGCCATTACTGCTGAGTTACGAAGTGAATTCATGTTGCAGTGGAAGCTACATGCCAAAACAGGCGATACCACAAAACAGGTTTTGCAGGCGATCCATGATCTAGAACCGCAAAGCTATGACGTGGTGGTGACTTCCATAGGTGTGAATGATGTCACCAAACTGACTTCTGCCAAAACATGGATAAAACAACAAAAACAATTATTTACTCAAATACAAACCCGTTTCCAGCCAAAACTGATTATTGTGTCAGGTGTGCCACCGATGCAACATTTTCCAGCACTACCTCAGCCATTGGCTTGGCTGTTTGGAAAATATGCTGAACAAATGAATGACACATTACAACAATGGGTTGCAGCACAAACTCAATTTAGATTTATTCAATATGACATTGAAAGCTTTCAGGCAATGAATTTGCCGATGGCCAGTGATGGTTTTCATCCGAGTAAAGAAATTTATGCAATTTGGGGGCAACAGGTCGCAGCATTGGTGCGACAAACATTTAACGCATAGTCAGAGACGGTAATTGAAGATGGACAGATCTGCTTTAAACAAGCTTAAAGTTTTAGCTTTGGACGTACTGGATTCAGTATCAGGTGCTGAACAACCCAAAATGTATTATGACCCACAAGGGAAAATTAAAGATGTTTTGGAAAGATTGCCGCAGTTAAAACAGAAATATCGCCCAACTTTTTGGCTCAGCAATAGCCATGTTCATCTTTTATATTTTGATTTAATCAAGAAGAAAACCATCAAGCTTGAGTATGACCGTATTGAACAGTTGACCATGCAGGATGGTGGGGTGACTGCAATTGCATGGTATGGCTATGATTTACCCGCAGATACGCCAACTGTTGTGATCATGCACACCATTACAGGTACACCTGAAAGTATGCGGGAATTGGTTAAAGATTTACATGAATATACTGGATGGCGCATTGCCCTGTGTCTGCGTCGTGGACACGCAGGACTGCCGATGCCTGTACCACAAATTTCCCTGTTTGGTTCAACCAGTGACTTAAAAGAACAGCTTGGTCATATTCAAAAATTATTCCCAAACTCAGATTTATATGGGGTGGGTTCATCGGCAGGAACTGGCTTATTGGTACGTTATCTAGGCGAACAAGGGGAAAGTACGCCGTTTAAAGCTGCTTTTGCCATGTGTCCAGGCTATAACACTGAACTCGGCTTTAAAAATGTGCATCCTTTTTATAGCAAAATGATGACTAAAAAATTATTTAAGTATTTTATTCATCCTTACCAAAATACATGGAGCAATGTTTCTTCTCTTAAAAGAGTGCTCACCACGACAAGTTTAGAAGAGTTTGAAAAAGAATATTTTGAAATGGCGGGCTTTCAGGATTATCAAAGTTATTGCCAAGCCATCAACCCGATTTATGTGTTTGAAAATGTCAAGATTCCACTGATGATTTTGAATGCTGAAGATGATCCTGTCTGTTCCATTAAAAATCTGGAACCTTATAAAGACGCAATCCAGCAGATGGAAAATGTTGTGGTAGTGACCACCAAAAAGGGCAGTCATTGTGGTTTTTATGAGGGAGTAGCAGTGAAATCATGGGCATCACGCTTGATGTCGGACTTTTTTAAGAGTTATTCATAAAGTTTAGCTGTAAAAAAGCCAGTTGAATTCAACTGGCTTTTGACTGCAATCAATTAATTGTTCAGTGCAGGGGTTGCAGCGGCAATTGCGGCAGCAACAGCATCATCTTCACTTTGAGCTGGTGTTGATGGCTTTGGAGCTTTTACAGGTTCAGTTTTTGGTTGTTCTATTTTAGCAGGCTTTTGCTCAGCCTGAACTGCTGGTTTAGGCTGTTCAGTACGTGGCGTTTCAGGTTGAGTGCTTGTATCTGTAGAAGTCTGTGCCTGAGTAGGGCGTGTTTCACGACGAATTTCAGTGGTCGTATTTGGTGTTTCCTCACGGCTTGTTTCAATCACTGGCTCAGGTGCTGGTTCCGCACTTTCTAGAGACTCAAATTCCTGAATTTTTTCAGGTTCAGGTTGTGGCTGAGTCATTTGTGTCTCAGTTGCCTGTTCTTGCTGCTCTTCTTTCGGTTCTTCTTTTTTCACACAAGCAGTTAATAAAAGACCAGTCGCAAGTGCTGCACAAATTAAAAGTTTTTTATTTGCCATTGCTAAAACAACATATTGAATAAGGACAGCACGGATTATAGCAATAAAACGAGATGAAGAAATCCCTACGGTTTATCAGCTTTGTTGATATTTTATAAATGCTTGCTGGGAAAGCGCTATTTTAAAATAAAATGACAGTAAATCTGGGGGGAATTGCGGTATTTGTTCCATGCTATTGATCAGCCAAATATCATGTATGGATGAAAAATCCACAAATCCCATAAATTTTTATCGAAAATGCTGATAGAATAGTCGATTGTTTATAGTTCTTTGAATTGGTGCGGTTTGACTTTGCTTTCTTGGTGCAGAGTACAGTAAAATTGCCCAACATTGTAGGCCGATTTCGGCTCGATTGTACGAGAAACTCAATGACCCATTTTATTTTTGTCACTGGTGGTGTGGTTTCATCACTAGGTAAAGGTATTTCTGCTGCTTCTGTTGCCGCACTTTTGGAAGCTCGTGGCTTAAAAGTTACGATGGTAAAGATGGATCCATATATTAATGTCGATCCAGGTACCATGAGCCCATTCCAGCACGGTGAAGTTTTCGTCACAGAGGATGGTGCTGAAACTGACTTAGATTTGGGCTATTACGAACGTTTCCTGCGTCGTGCCAAAATGACCAAACTGAACAACTTCACCAGTGGTCGTGTTTATCAGGACGTACTCAATAAAGAACGCCGTGGTGACTACTTGGGTGGTACAGTTCAGGTGATTCCGCACATTACCGATAATATTAAGGAACGTGTACTTCGCGCAGGCGAGGGTTATGACGTTGCAATCGTTGAGATTGGCGGTACAGTAGGTGATATTGAATCACTTCCATTTATGGAATCGGTACGTCAGCTTATGGTTGAGCTGGGTCATAAACGTACCATGCTGATGCACTTAACCTTATTGCCATATATTAAGTCTGCGGCTGAACTAAAAACCAAGCCAACCCAGCACTCTGTTAAGGAGCTGCTTTCAATTGGTATCCAGCCAGATATCCTGATCTGCCGTACTGAACATGAAGTTGATGCGGATACTATCCGTAAAATTGCACTATTTACCAATGTAGAGGCGCGTGCAGTCATTGCATGTCCAGATGCAAAAACCATTTATCAAATTCCACGCAATTTCTATGAACAAAATGTCGATGATTTAATCTGTGAACGTTTTGGCTTTAACGATCTGCCAGAAGCCAATCTTGAAGACTGGGATAATGTGGTTGAAGCATTACTCAATCCAGAATACACCGTTCGCGTGGCAATGGTCGGTAAATATGTTGAGTTACCCGATGCCTATAAATCTGTAAATGAAGCGCTTTTACATGCAGGTATTAAAAACCGCGTTAAAGTACAGATTGACTATGTCGATGCTGAATCTCTAGAGGGACAGGATATTTCGGTACTTGAAACGGCTGACGCAATCCTTGTTCCAGGTGGTTTTGGTGAGCGTGGTACTGAGGGTAAAATGCGTGCCATTCAATATGCACGTGAAAACAAGGTTCCTTTCTTGGGTATTTGTTTAGGGATGCAATTGGCGGTGATTGAATATGCCCGTCATGTTGCAGGATTGTCTGAAGCAACTTCAACTGAATTTAACCGTTCCACCAAATATCCACTCATTGGCTTAATTACTGAATGGTTGGATGAGCGTGGCGAATTACAACACCGTAGTCTTGAGTCAGACTTGGGTGGCACCATGCGTTTGGGTGCGCAAAAGTCTGAATTGGTTGATGGTGCAAAAATTCGTACAATTTATGGTCAATCAGAAATTATTGAACGTCATCGTCATCGTTATGAAATGAATGATCGGTTTATTGAGACCATAGAACAGGCAGGTATGAAGATTTCAGGCTATTCTTCAGTACAACATTTGGTTGAAACTGTAGAAATTCCTGAACATCCTTGGTTTATTGCGGTACAATTCCATCCAGAATTTACAAGCTCACCACGTGATGGTCATCCATTATTTGCCAGTTTTATTGACGCTGCAAAAAAACAGCATCAAAAGAGTAAATAATATAGACTTAGATAAACTGGGAAAGTTTAAATGTCACAATTAAAACCACAAGAAGTTGTACGTTTAGGCGATATACAAATGGCAAATCATTTGCCATTTGTATTATTTGGCGGAATGAATGTACTTGAGTCAAAAGATTTAGCTTTCGAGATTGCTGAAACTTATATTGATATCTGTAAACGATTAAACATTCCTTATGTGTTTAAAGCGAGCTTTGACAAGGCCAACCGTTCCAGCCTCAATTCATTTCGTGGACCTGGCCTGGAAAAAGGCATTGAATGGCTGGGTGAGATTAAAAAACAGTTTAATGTCCCAATCATTACTGATGTGCATGAACCGTATCAGGCAGCACCTGTTGCCGAAGTTGCCGACATTATTCAGCTTCCCGCATTCCTCAGTCGCCAGACTGACCTTGTTGAGGCAATGGCAAAAACCCAAGCCATTATCAACATCAAAAAAGCACAGTTCCTCGCACCACATGAAATGCGCCATATCCTGCATAAGTGTCTGGAAGCGGGAAATGACAAACTTATTCTTTGTGAACGTGGTTCAGCATTTGGCTATAACAACCTTGTGGTTGATATGCTGGGCTTTGACATCATGAAAGAAATGAATGTACCCGTATTTTTTGATGTGACCCACGCTTTACAAACACCAGGTGGACGTGCTGATTCCGCTGGTGGTCGTCGTGCCCAAATCACGACTTTAGCGCGTTCAGGCATGGCAACGGGCTTGGCAGGATTATTTCTTGAAGCACATCCAGACCCTGAACATGCAAAATGCGATGGACCGTGTGCCTTGCGTTTATCACAGCTTGAGCCATTCTTGGCGCAATTAAAAGAATTGGATACTTTAGTTAAAGGATTCAAAAAGTTAGATACCCATTGATGCATTCATTTGCATCTTTTTATTCATTCAACAGAGGAATTGTTCATGAGCCAAATCGTTGACATCCGTGCACGTGAAATTTTGGACTCTCGTGGTAACCCAACCATCGAAGCAGACGTAATTTTGGAATCTGGGGTTGTTGGTCGTGCATGTGCACCATCTGGTGCTTCAACTGGTTCTCGTGAAGCTTTGGAACTGCGTGATGGTGACAAGTCACGTTACTTGGGTAAAGGTGTTCGTACCGCTGTTCAAAATGTAAATAGCTCAATTCATGAGTTATTGGTTGGTCAAAATGTGTTTGAGCAAAAATTGCTTGATGACAAGATGATCGCATTGGATGGTACTGAAAATAAAGAAAAATTAGGTGCGAATGCAACTTTGGCGGTATCTTTGGCTGCGGCCCGTGCTGCGGCTACTGAACAAAAACTTCCATTGTTCCAATACATTGCCAATCTGCGTGGTCAAACAACATTGACTATGCCTGTACCAATGATGAATATCCTGAACGGTGGTGAGCATGCTGACAACACTGTTGATATTCAGGAATTCATGATTGAGCCAGTCGGCTTTACTTCATTTGCTGAAGCATTGCGTTCAGGTGCGGAAGTATTCCATGCGTTGAAATCTGTATTGAAGAAACAGGGTTTAAATACTGCTGTGGGTGATGAGGGTGGTTTTGCACCAAACTTACGCTCTAATGAAGAAGCTATTCAAGTGATCTTACAGGCGATTGAATTGACTGGCTATAAAGCAGGTTCAGATATGATGCTTGCATTGGATTGTGCATCTTCAGAATTCTACAAAAATGGTCAGTATGTTTTAGAGGGTGAAGGTAACCGTGCATTCACCAGCCACCAGTTTGCTGATTACCTTGCTGGTCTTGCGAATCAATATCCAATCATCTCGATTGAAGATGGTCTGGATGAGTCTGACTGGGAAGGCTGGAGCTACCTGACTTCAATTCTTGGCGATAAAATCCAGTTGGTGGGTGACGATTTATTCGTAACTAATCCTAAGATTTTACAACGTGGTATTGATGAGAAAGTCGGTAACTCTATTCTGATCAAGTACAACCAGATTGGTACATTAAGTGAAACTCTGGATGCGATCTACCTGGCGAAAGCAAATGGTTACAGCACTGTAATCTCGCACCGTTCAGGTGAAACTGAAGATTCAACCATTGCTGACTTGGCAGTCGGTACAGCAGCGGGTCAAATCAAGACAGGTTCACTTTGTCGTTCGGACCGTGTTGCGAAATACAACCAATTGCTTCGTATTGAAGAATTAACCCATGCCGCTTATCGTGGTAAGGCTGAGTTCAAAGGTCTAAAATAAGGTCAAGCTTTAGTCATGTTAAAACTTCTCAAGAGCCTTTCTTTACAAAAGAGAAAAACTTCACGAATTCAGAATCCTATAGAATTTGTGACAGGTTTTCCTTTCAAGAGGGATATGGGGAGTTTTTCATGCTAGATGTGTTTCGATCGACTTCGAGTAAATTGATTCTGTTGCTTGTGATTGCTTTGGTTGCAAGTTTACAGTATCAATTTTGGCTGGGTGAGGGAGGCTATTTCCCTCATCAGGCTTTAACCCAGCAAATTAAGCAGCAAGCAGAAATCAATACTGAGCTAAAGGAACGTAACCGTATTTTAGCGGCAGAGGTTTTTGACCTGAAAAATGGTTCTGAAGCCATTGAAGAACATGCACGTCTTGACTTGGGTTTAATTAAACCACATGAAACTTTTGTGCAAATGAGTACCATCAGTACCCATTACAAACCAATTTATATTGATCCAAATGCAAAAGTAGATGTCGCAACCAATGAAAACCCAGACTAGGCTATGGGCGGTTGTGCCAGCAGCAGGTTCGGGCAGTCGTTTTTCTAAAACTGAATTAAAACAATATCAATATATTCAAAATCATACTGTACTTGAGCACACCGTAAATCGGCTCAATACCCTGAATTTAGCTGGATGTATCCTTGCAATTGGCGAGCAGGATCATTTTGCTAAAACACTTTCTTTTCAGCATAAAGATAAATTGCATTTTTGCTTGGGTGGTGCAGAGCGTGTTCATTCTGTACTGAATGCACTCATTTATTTATCTGAAATTGCTCATGAAGATGATTGGGTATTGGTGCATGATGCGGCACGTCCATGTGTGACGCAGGAAAATTTACAGCTATTGGTTAATACTGCAATAGCGCACAATCAAAGTGCGATTTTAGCAATCCCAGTTCGTGATACCTTAAAACAGGTGCACACTGGAAATCAGATTGAGAAAACAGTCAGCCGTGAATTGTTGTGGCAGGCACAAACCCCGCAGATGGCAAAATTAAAGATATTAAAAAATGCGCTTGAAACAGCATTAGCTAATGACATCTTAATTACTGATGAGGCAAGTGCTTTGGAATATATCAATCAGCCTGTACAAGTGGTGCAAGGTCGTTCAGACAACATCAAAATTACCTATGCCGATGATCTGGAACTTGCCCGATTAATTCTGCAATCACAAAATTCTCACTAGTTTTAATCCGTTTTGCTTTACATCAATTATAGTTAAATAGCCTAAGTAAAATTAGTGGAATATTAATATTTTAACATCAATATAAATGACAACAATTTCACTATTTGTTAAATTTGAACCACATACTTTATAACGGATCAACAAATGAAAAAATTATTAATCGCGGGTCTTTTTACGTTTACATTAGTGGGTTGTGCATCTACACCACAGCAAACTCAAGATACGGCGCAGGAAACCATTCGTTATTCATCTAGCCCATGTTTTGGTGCCTGTCCAATTTACTCAGTGGAAATTTCTCCATCTGGAGCGGTGCATTTTGATGGGAAACAATATACAAAAGTAACGGGTACCCAAGATTTAACAGTAAGCCCATCTGTTTATAAGAAGCTTCAACAAGAATTACAAACTTATCGTCCTGAAACAGGAGCGAATGTAAAGACTACAGGATGCCAGCAAACCGCAACAGATCAGCCAAGTGCATATTTCTGGTGGAAACGTCCCGATGGTACGGTAACACGTTTAAGTCACTATACAGGCTGTATTTCACCAGCAAATACGGAGTTAAATAAGCTAATTGAAAAATTACCTAAATTAATTGGTATTGAGGATTTAGTTGGTTAACTGGTGCTGCAAAATTAGACAAAATCCGCATTTATGTTAATAAAACAATAGAATGCAATCATGCTGAGGATTCGCAGATGACCGCCTTTACAAACATGCAAATGACGATGCAAGAAGAAGATAATCTTCTAAATCTTGCTGTTCAGGCATTTTATAATGCTTTTAAGCAGGTGAGTGAATCTTCAGCTGTTGTTTTTGCAAAAGATCATCAACTGATTGAAAGGTTACCCTCAGGTAAAATCAATGTGATCAAAGATATTTCTGCGGCCTATATTTCTATTGCAGCCACTCCCAAAGTACTGAAACCTAAGAAATACAGGCTGTCTAGCCGATGCGATAGCCTCGCATTCGTATGTTTGCTGGACCTAATGGTTCTGCTAAAAGTACCATAAAAGATTATCTTTTGCCCCGACATATCAGGGCATATTTAAATGCGGATGAGCTTGAAAAGGCCTTAAATCAAACACAAATTCTAGATTTGGATAGCTATCATCCTCAACTCGATTCATTAAACTCATTGAGTTTTTAAAGCATAAAAAGAAGAAGATAAATCAAGAAAACCGTGCGTTGCTTATAATGGGCAGAAAGTGGCTTTCTTGGCTGAAATTGAATAGACAGAGATATTGAAACTTAATTAAGTTGTTACAGAATTTCCGATTTGGTTTGTAGATAAAGTGCTTGCAAAATCTGAGTGATTTATATCAAGGTGAATAAAAAGGGCTTTAATTATTATTTATTTTAATATATTATAAAAATATATAATGTTATTTGGTGGGATGATGTCTAGCATTCTCTTAGCATTGATCGGTGGTGGAGTTTTGGGCATTGCCGTCGTGGGCTATTTATACATCAATGGTCGCATTGCAGGTATGAGTGGTTTGCTTGCCCAGTTATTACAACCAAAGTCTCTAAGTGGGAATCCAGCACTTTGGTTTTTACTGGGGTTATTCCTCACACCATTCGTTTACCAATTATTTGTAAAACCTGAAATTATCATTGAATCCTCACCACTCACTTTAATTGTGGCAGGGCTTTTGGTTGGCTTTGGAACACGTTTAGGTTCAGGCTGTACCAGTGGGCATGGTATTTGTGGTATCAGCCGATTGTCTCTACGCTCAATGATTGCAACGGTGACATTCATGCTTGCAGGAATGATCACCGTCTATATTGTGCGTCATGTCATAGGAGTCCATTCATGAAAAACTTGTTTGCTTTCCTGTTTGGTGGTTTATTTGCTTTAGGTTTAATGATCTCAGGCATGTCAAATCCTGTGAAAGTATTGGGTTTTCTGGATGTGTTCGGCGATTGGGATATTAGCCTGATGTTTGTGATGGTTGGCGCAATTGCGGTGGCAATCATTCCATTTCAGAAAGCCATTCGACATCCTAAGACCTTACTAGGTGAAACGATGCTATTACCCACCAATACCCAAATTGACCAAAAACTGATGATCGGGGCTGTACTGTTCGGTATTGGTTGGGGAATTGCAGGTATTTGTCCAGCACCTGCAATTACCTTAATTGGACTGGGCTATTCACAAGCGTGGTATTTTATTGCTGCAATGCTGTTTGGAATGTTTATACATCGCTTATGGGCTGAACGATAGGAGACACATTATGCAACATTCTCAAGTCAAGGCTTTTTTTGATCAGGAGACTAATACGTTCAGTTATGTGGTCACTGATCCAGGTACACGGGTTTGCGCAATTATTGACAGTGTATTGAATTATGATGCGGCATCTGCCTCAACATCGACTCAGGGTGCAGATGAAATTATTCAATACATTGAAGAAAATCAGCTCAAGGTGGAGTGGATTTTAGAGACTCATGTTCATGCGGACCATTTAACCGCTTCGCAATATTTAAAAAGCAGGTTGGGTGGAAAAATTGCCATGAGTGAAAAGATTGCAATTGTGCAGGAAACTTTTAGTGCAATCTATCATATTGATCTTAAATATTTTAATACCCATCAAACCTTTGATTACCTATTTAAGGATCATGAACATTTTAAGATTGGTGAGTTGGATGCCTACAATATTCCAACACCAGGTCATACACCAGCCTGTCTAAGCTATATGATTGGTGATGCAGTTTTTGTCGGTGATACATTGTTTATGCCTGATTATGGGACAGCGCGCTGTGACTTTCCAAAGGGGAGTGCAGAAATCTTATATGATTCTGTTCAAAAACTTTATGATTTGCCTGAACAGACCCGCGTTTTTCTTTGCCATGATTATAAGCCTGATAGGAGAACTGAGTTTGTGTGTGAAACCAGTATTCAAGCACAAAAGCAGGGAAATATTCATTTAAATGCCAAAACAGCTAAACAGGATTTTGTGCATATGCGTCAGGCGCGTGATGCGACATTAACAATGCCCAAATTGATTCTACCTTCCATACAAATCAATATGGATGCAGGACGTTTTCCTGAACCAGAATCCAATGGCGTTCGTTACCTGAAATTACCATTAAATTATTTCAGGTCCTAAGCTGATTCGCAAAGAAACCTTATTTTTGCAATAAGGTTTCTTTTTTAGCCCGATTGTAAATAGCCTAAGTGAAATTTAGAAATTCAAATCAAAAAACATTTTAAAATTTATATTAATTTATAAAATTCAATTGGTTATTAATAAAAATAAGGAAATAAAAAACAGCGTATAAATCTATACACTGTTTTTAAAAGCGAAATCAAAAATTAGCTGGCTAAACTTTCTTTAGATCCAAATTTGGTAATCATCATTCCAAAAATGGTCGCAAAGATATACATAAAAATAGAGTACACAGCAGCAGGAATGGCGATGGTTGTACTTGCCATAATGGTAAGTGCAATGGTCATGGCCAATGTACTGTTATGAATTCCAATTTCAAAAGCACATGCACGTGCCTGATAGGAATTAATTCCCATAATTCGTGGTACAAAATAGCCAATTAACAGGCTGATTGCACAAAATAATGCTGTCGCCAAGCCAATTTGCCCAATATATTCAACCAGATTACTTCTTTCCTTAAAGATGGCACCAAGGATAATAATGAGTAAGAAAACCACTGCAAAAATTCGTACAGGACGATTCAGCTTTTCTGCAAGATGGGGCGCATAGTGTCGAATTAGCATACCGATCGCCACAGGCACCAGAATAATCAGAAAGACCTGTAAAACTTTCGAAAATTGTAATCCGACATGCTGACCCTCATTCATAAAATGCAGAATTGCAAAATTTACAATAAAGGGTAGGAACACGGCGGCAATAATTGCGTTAATAGCTGTCAATGTAATATTAAGGGCAATATCACCTTTGTATAAATAGCTAAACAGGTTTGCTGTGGTTCCTCCTGGTGAGGCCGCTAACAGCATCAGGCCAACCGCTAAAAGAGGAGGTAAGGCTAGTATTTTACAAATTAAAAATGCGATTCCCACCAATAGAATCAATTGGCAAAATAGAGCGATTAACACTGCTTTAGGATGCTTACTTACCCGTGCAAAATCCTTTAAAGTTAACTCCAGTCCCATTCCAACCATAACAATTGCCAAGGCAATCGGTAAAAAAAGTGTGATCAATCCAGAATCCATAACCATTTTTTCCTTTGATATGTTTTTGTCAAATTTTTAGAAAGCGTTCTACTGTAACAATTCATCCCAGAAAAGTTATCATAATTTTCTCTAGTAAAAATAGCACTACTTAAACAATGACTTAAAAAACAAGCTTTAATGTTTAGACAATAGTGGAAAGGTATGCTAATAGCCACGTCTCTTGTAGATTTAATGATCTTATTTATTTTTCCAAGTTCAATTTGTCTGCTAGAAGACAATTTGGATTATTTAAAAGTGTTAATTTAGAAAATAAAGGCCGAATTATGTGAATAGTTACATTTCTATAAACATTTCTTATAATGAATTAAGATTTTAATAAATGTAATAAATAATCATTTATCTACTATTTTAAATGCTCAAACAAGACTTTTTTAGTCATTATTTAAATTTAATAATTTTAATATTAACAATAATATAGCTACAAATAGATGCTGTGTCCTTACTAAAACATTACGATACTATGTATAGTTATTAAAAATTAGAAAAAATTTCCATTTTATATAAAGCATTGGCATGAATTGGAAAATAAGATGTAAAAATAGTCAATGACACTTTGTGACAGTGAGAATGATAATTTGCGTCACTTTGGAATATGTAACTATTTATTTAGGCAGCTAAATAAAAGTTATATATTTACCCAAATTAATTGGGGTCAAAATAAAAAATTTTATATTAGAAATAACGGAAAAAATATGGAAGCCTTGGTTCAGACGGAAACGGATATTAATTTCCACAGTCGTAAGAAAATAACCTGGACTGTTTTTACAGTGCTTATGTTATGCCTGATTCTCGGTATTATATATTATATTTTTGTATTTCGATTTTATCAGTCTACAGATAATGCCTATGTGCAGGCTGATGTGACCTGGGTCATGCCTAAAATCTCAGGTGAGGTTATGGAGCTGATCATTAATGATAATCAAGTGGTCAAAAAAGGGGAAACTCTGGCGGTATTGGACCATCGGGATTATCAGGCCCGTTATGATCAGGCACGCTCGATGGTTACATTAAAACAGGCAGCGTTGGCAGTACAACAGCAAAATGAAAAATCAGCAAAATCGAGTATTAGTGAGGCAAATAGTGGTGTATTGGCTGCACAGGCTGATTTGAACCGTTTAAAAAAGGATTATTCCCGCTATCAGGATTTATTAAAAGATGGAGTGATTACCCGACAAAATTTTGATAATGTCCAGTCTCAATATCTGGCGGCTCAAGCCCAGCTCAATAAGGCACAGGCGACAGTCAATTCTGCCGAAGCCCAATTAGGCAGTTTACAGGCAAGTCGGGCACAACTTCTGGCAGATGTTCAAAATGCCAATGCAACTTTGGACCTTTATCGTATTGACCTGAATTCCTCAAAAATTATCAGTCCAGTGGATGGTAAGGTGGGAAGCCTTGCAATACAAAAAGGGTCGCGTGTTTCTCCACAAACTCGTTTGATGGCGATTATTCCTGAGAATAGTTTGTATGTTCAGGCAAACTTTAAAGAAACACAAATTGAAAAAATGCATATTGGTCAGAAAGTTGTCCTAAAAATGGATGCTTATCCAAGTCTGAGCTATACAGGGAAAATTGAGAGTTTTTCTCCAGCATCTGGCGCAACGTTCTCATTGATGCCACCAGACAACGCCACAGGCAACTTTAATAAAGTGGTGCAGCGTATACCTGTTCGGATTGCCCTTGATTCAAGTCCACATATCGACCTGATTAAACCTGGAATGTCCGTCAATGCCACAGTTGACCTAAGAACCTAATAATAAAAATATTTTAGGAATAACAATATGAATCACCATTTGAATAATGAGTGGGTTTTTGCGCCAAAAATTGCATGGGTGATGTTCATTGCCATGATTTTTGGCAACTTTATGGCAATTCTTGATATTCAAATTGTGGCGAGTTCATTAAATGAAGTTCAGGCGGGCATGAGTGCAAGCCGATATGAAGTGACTTGGGTTCAGACGGTTTATTTAATTGCAGAAATCATTGCCATCCCGATGTCCAGCATTGTGTCCAGGGTTTTATCGACCCGTATTTATTACACAATTTGTGCGGTTGGATTCACGATCAGTTCATTGCTGTGTGCCTTGGCCTGGAATCTGGAAAGCTTACTGGTTTTTCGGGGCATACAGGGTTTTATGGGTGGTGGAATGATCCCAACCTCCATGACAGCATTGTACCTACTTTTTCCTGAAGCGAAGCGTTCATTACCATTGGTGCTTTTTGGGATGGTCAGCACTTTGGGGCCTGCCATTGGTCCAACCATTGGTGGCTGGCTAACCAATAACTTTTCATGGCACTGGATGTTCCTGATCAATATTATTCCAGGAATTATTATTGCCACAATTATTTTCTCAGGGCCAAATATTGATCGTGCCAATTACGCCTTAATCAAAACAATGGACTGGTTCAGCCTGATTGGCATGGCGATGTTTCTGGGTGGATTGGAGTACTTTCTGGATGAGGGCGCCCGCCATGACTGGTTTGTGGATACAGGTGTCCGTATCGCATTTATCATCTGTGTTATTGGCGGACTGATTTTCTTTTCCCGCAGTTTTACCCAACCAAAACCATTGCTGGATTTGAGTGTTTTTAAAAATAAAAACTTCATCCTAAGCTCAATCACCACCTTTGTAATTGGAATGGCACTGTATGGTTTGGGCTATATGATTCCCGTCTTTCTAGGTCAGGTTCGGGAAATGAACAGTAGCCAAATCGGTCATGTCATGATGGTGACAGGCATTGTCATGTTCTGTTTCGCACCACTGCTGGCATGGTTAATTCCCAGTTTTGATACCAGAAAAACAGTTTTTGTCGGCATGATCCTGGCTGGATTTGGTGTCTGGCTAAACTCACATTTAAGTATCCATAGTGACTACGACTTTATGTTCTGGCCACAAATTTATCGTGGTATTGGTTTGATGATTTGCCTGATTGTGGTGTCGCATTTAGCCATGAGCACTTTACCCATCAGCAAGGTGGCGGATGCAAGTGGCATTTATAACCTGATGCGAAATATTGGGGGGGCCGTGGGGTTGGCGCTCATCAATTCCTCACTCGACTGGCTGACCGCGTTACACGTCACCCAATTGAACCAATACATGACACCGCAAAACTGGGTGTTTATAGAACGGCTTGATCAGCTTACGGCGCAGTACCAGGAGCTTGGGGCAAACGCACAGCAAATCGCGCTCAGTGTTATTTATCGTGATATTCATTATCAGGCTTTAACCTCAAGTTTTAATGATTTATTGCGTATGCTCTCGATCATTATGTTTATTACCGCATTTCTTACAATTTTTATGGATAGGGCAAAAAAAATGGATATTTAGATGTGTAATCCCAGAGGGTAATTTTTCAGATCATGGAAAATTAGAATAGCGCATATTTATATATGCCTAAATAAAACAAAAATACTGATATGGGTTTTTATTTCCATTTTAGGGAAATAAGTGAACTCATGTCCAAATTTTAAAGGATGAAGTTATGATTAATAAGACTTATAAACTCATTTCAAAGTTGAACGGTAAAGAAACCACCTATGGTCAGTATATTGAAAAAGAGAAAATTGATATTGACCGATTAAAAGCAATGTATTCGATTTATGAACAGTATTATGAAAATACCAAGTTCTCAATTTTCGTTGAGGATTTTAAAAAGAAAAGTGGCGCCATATTAATTTTTCATTCAGAAACCCATGAGGTTGTTGGATTCTCCACCGTTGCGGTTCAGCATTTTTACTTAAATGGTAAAGATTATACGGTGCTGTTTAGTGGAGATACTGTGATTTTGAAAGCATTTTGGGGAACACGAACACTGCAAAGCACCATGTTTAAGTTAATGGTCAAGCTAAGGATCAGATATCCTTTTAATGAGTTGTATTGGTTACTGATCTCAAAAGGTTATAAAACCTATTTATTGCTTGCGAATAATTACTATGTGTACTACCCAAATATACAAGATGAAAACCAGCATTTAGCGACTGTAGTCGAACATTATTGCGAAAACTTTTTTAGCGAGTATTACGACAGGGAAGTTGGTTTGTTAAATTTTGGTGATGACTATCAACCATTAAAAGGTGAGGTGGCACCCATCACCGAGGAAATGAGGGAAAAGAATCCTAAAATCCATTTCTTTGAGCAGAAAAATCCTACCTGGACAACAGGGACAGAACTGCCATGTCTTGGACGTTTGGGATGGAAAGATCTTGCACGTTTTCCTGTAAAGTTAATGACCAAACCTGTGAGTAAGGGAAAATACGAAGCACTTGTGGTTAAGCAGGAAAATCGCCACGGGGTAATGCAATGAAATATAAATCATGGCTGACTTCAGGTTCGCATCTCATCTTAAAGCATTGGTGTGAAAATGCTGACCAAAAATTTAGAAATGGTTTCAACCACCAGTTGGAACAGGTTCAGCGTCAAGTACTGGATTCAATTTTACAGTCATCGACCTTAGCCAATGACAAAAAGGTGAAGAACTATGAGCAGTTTATCACAGCTTTTTCACCATCCCGTTATGGCACATGGCGAGAGCAGATACAGCAATATCGGCAACAAAAGCTTGCTCTTTCAAGCAGCAGGCTGGTCCGTTTTCAGCCAACCAGTGGTTCCAGTGAACAAATTAAATTTATTCCTTATACCCAACTGTTTCTGGATGAGTTGGATCATGCCATTGCACCGTGGTTGGCAAGCCTGTATCGAAAATGCCCTCAATTGCAGCAGGGCACACATTACTGGTCGGTATCATGGTTGCCTGAAAGCCAGCGTGAGGTGCTGAAAGATAAAAACCTGAATGATGACAGTGCTTTATTGGGGATTGGTAAACGTATTCTATCCAAGTTTACCCAGGCGGTGCCAAGCAATGTGGCGTTTGCCGCCAATGCCGATGATGCCTTGTTTGCCACCATTTGTTATTTGGTTGAAAACCATAATTTAGCCATGATTTCTGTGTGGAGCCCGACCTTTGCATTGCAATTGCTGGAACGACTGGAATCTATGCGTGATGAAGTGGTTGAGGTGCTGGCAAGTGGTTCGTGGGGAAATCGTCAAACCTCGCTAAAAGAGGTCAAAACACCTTATAGCCCACAAAGTGCTGAGCGTTTGACTGCAAGTTATGCGGGTAATAGTATTGATTTTAAAATCTTATGGCCAAAGCTGAGTTTGGTCTCCAGTTGGGATACCGCGGGTTCAAAAGACTGGGCTAGAAAATTAAAAGAAAGACTTCCTTGGGTGCAGTTTGAGGGTAAGGGGCTATGGGCAACAGAGGGAGTGGTCACTATTCCTTATGATGATCATTATCCTCTAGCCTATCAAAGCCATTTTTATGAGTTTGAATATTTACAGGGAGATCAGCAGGGACAAATCATTCCATCATGGCAACTCAAGCAGGGCGATGTGGTCAGTCCGATCATCAGTTCTGGTAATGGTTTACTGCGTTATTGTCTGGATGATTGTCTACGGGTAACAGGCTTTATGGGACAAATCCCGTGTTTTGAGTTTCAGGGACGGCGTTTTGGGGTTGATCTGGTGGGAGAAAAGCTGGCACCTGAAACAGCGCAGCAGTTGCTTTCACATTTAAATCAGGCAGATAGCAAGGCAGTTTCCTTGTTGGCAGTGGATACACAGCAACAGGCCAAGCCTTTTTATTGTGTGCTGTTTGAGGGCGAGATTCACCATGGCGTTGACCATACCTATATCGACAACTTATTGCGTGAAAATTTCCACTATGAATTGGCACGTAATCTGGGGCAGCTTGACCAACCGCAGATTCGACAGGCAGATAATGGCTGGGATGCCTATAAAAAACTGGTGATGTTTGATGGCATTATTGAGGGGAATATCAAACCTGAACCCTTAAAGAAAATTACCCTGAATAGTCTGGAACAGCTATGAAAATCAGGGATAACTATTTCCGAAAACAGGTTTCAAAATACCAATTCGCCATCTGCTTCGGTATTTTGCTGCTTTCAAGTTCAGTCAATGCCATGACTCTGGATGAGGCATTATCCGCAAGTTTAAAACATGAAAGTCAGTTGGAAATGAGCCGTTTAAGTGTAAATCAGTCAACCGCCATGCTTGAGCAGGCGCGACAGAGAGATGGGCTTAAGCTGAATCTGGTTGGGCAACTGGATTATGAACGGGTTGAAACACCCACAGGCGTGATGTTCCCGACTGAGGGCAACCGAAAAGGTCGAAGCCTGCAATTACAACTGGATTATCCTGTGTATACCTCGGGTCGGCATCGATTAGGGATTGAGGTTGCCAAGAATCAGCTTTCTGCACAGTCTCAGGGTCTTTCAGACCGAAGATCAGAAACCATTTTAAACACGGTGATGGTGTATACGGATGTACTGAAAAAACAGGCGATTCTGGAACTGAGAAAGAAAACACTGGCGAATTTACAACGTTCTTTATATGAATCACAACGGCGTTTTGATGTGGGCATGATTACCCGTGCAGATTTGGCGCAGGTTTTGGCTCAGGTGGCTCAGGGGCAGGCAGATGTGACACAGGCACAATCGAATCTTAGTGTGAGTGAGGCGCAGTTTTATCAAATTACAGGTGAACAGCCAGACCGTCTTGTGGCAATTACCAACTTACCTAAGATTTCCAGTCATTTAGATGACATTTTGACAAAAACTAAAAATCATCCTGCCTTGATACAGGCCAAATATGAAAAACAGGCTGTCGAAAAGCAATATGCCTTGGTAAAACGGGAACTGTGGCCAACAGTGATGTTGACCAGTCGTGCAGGCTCGCAGCATGAAGCGAGCTATATTGGTTCTGAAAGCAATAACTATATGGTCGGCGTGCAGTTGAATGTGCCACTGTATGACGATGGGCTGAACCGTGCCAACATTAAAAAAGCCCAGGCCGATGTAGAGTTGGCGAAGCAGAAAATTAAAAGCCTGGAACTGGATTTAAATCAGCGTGCCCAAACCACTTACGCACAACTTCGCACCATTCAACAAAACAAGGATGCGCTGAAAAATGCAATTGATGCGGCATCAATTGCACTGGTTTATACCCGTAAAGAATTTGAGCTGGGCACCAAAACCACTTTTGACTTACTCAATACTGAACAAAAATTATTGGATGTACAGACACAGCAAACGGTAAATGAACAGGATGAAGTGGTGTTTATTTATCAGCTATTAGACCAGATGGGTGATTTGAATGATCTGGTGTCGACTCAACATCAACAACAGGGAATTTTCAATGACAACTAATCCAGCATTACCACAAATAGAAAACCCTCTAATCACCCGTGAAGCAACCTTGCAGGATGATCAGGCATTACGAGAGTTAATCGCTGTGCCAATGACAACCAAGGGTGTAAAAATCAGTTTTCAGCGTGAACCGAGTTACTTTAAAGCCTCGGATATTCTGTATCGACATAAATTGCATGTACTGATAGAGGATCAGGAAAAGCAGAAAAAAGTGGCATGTTATAGCAACGGGTATCGACCATGTTATGTCAATCAGAAAATCCAAAATTTTAGATATGCCAGTGATTTACGTGTTGATCACACCTATCGTGGCAAATCGCTGGTTAAAGCTTTGGGTGCTCATGTCAAACAGACCATGTCTGTACCGAATTTTAGCCAAATCATTATCTTTAATGATAATTATGCTGCCCGCGCTGCAATGCAGACAGGCAAGACAGGTATGCCTAATTATTATGATGAGGGGCTGATTGAAACCTTAACTCTGACTGATCTAGGCTCAAAAAGAAAGGTCGTTAATTTTTTGAATCGAACGGTTCAGAATAACAGTATCAAGGATATTCAGCCTTGTATTGCACAACCAGAACACATTCCAGCAATGAACAATTTTATTGCAGAAATGGCGCAGCATTATAATTTTATTCCCGCTTATCAATTTGAAGAGCTATTGCAGGAGCATCATTATTTTTCAGGCTTAAAGTTATCGGATTTTATGCTGTATTTTCAAAATCAGAAGTTGGTGGGAATGTTTGGTTTATGGGATCAGCATCAAATTAAACAGACCAAGATTTTACATTACAGCCCTGTGATAGGTGTATTAAGACCATTTTATAATCTCTCTACCTTGATCACGAAAAGTATGCCATTGCCCAAACTTGGGGATTCAATGAAATATCATGTGCTGCATAGCTTATTGTGTCATCCAGAGTCATTGGCTTTACACCATCTTATGCTTGAGGATGCCTATACGATTTCCAAAAAACGTGACATTGGTGTGGTGAGTTTCACCCTTTCCCATAAAGATCCGCGTTATCAATTGAATCAGTTTTACAAAGGGGAACGCTTGACGGGTATGCACGGATTTATCAGTTTTGAGGCTGATCCTCGTCCAAATTTTGACAAGAATTTAATTCCTTATTTTGAAGTAGGGCGGATTTGATTGATATATAAACCAATAAGCCGAATGAAAAAAACTTATTCTACATTCCATTCGGTATTGGCTATGAATTGTTTATAACAGTTTAATCAAGATGATGATTACGAAAATGATAAAGGCACTGAGTGCAGGTCTTTCAAAGATAAAAGAAGATGCCTGTACTTGAGTTTCTGGTTGTGGAGCACTTTGTTCTTGCTGATCCTGAGCGATGTGGTATTCCAGCCATGTGATGACATTTTGGTAGCGAGGCGTGGCATACGGTGGCAATTTACCTTGTGCAATTAAAGTGGTCAGACGTTGTTGAGCCAAAGGATGACCTTTTTCTTTGGCGGTTTGTAGCAATGAACGGACATATTCTTTTTTAACCATGGCATGATCTAAAAAATCATCAATCAGTTTGTGTAAATAGGCATGGTGCTCAATATTGGATAACACCACTTGAGCTGTCTGTGATGTCACTTCCTGATACATGCGAGACCTGACTAGATCAGGGGCCACCAAGCCAATCTCCGCCTGAAGATATATTGCTCGCCAATCATTTATTGCAGCCAGGCTAATAAAGCGTTGGGCTATTTTGAGATCCTGAGCTAAATACTGACCTTGTAAATAAAGATAAGCAAGGTATAACAGGGCAGTGGTTTCATGTTGGGGTTGGGAAACAGACTGATGCAGAAACGCGATTAAATAATTCAACTCAACCTGACTGAGTTTATGTTTTTTCAGCATTTCTGCGGCTTTAGGTAGTCCTTTTTGTTTTAATTGATCATTAAAATCCTGATTCTCAAGCTCAGCCAGTAAATAACTAAAATCATGTTGGTGGATCAGTTGTGCCTGCATTTGCTCTTTGACACGTTTGGCTTGTCCATCAGGTCGTTCTTTTGCCACTTTTTCATATACTTCTGGTTCATAACGTTGATAGTCGCTACAAATTTTTGCCTGACACATATGAACAAAATTCAGGCTCTTTTCATTTGCCTCACTGTAATGATTTGATGTAGAGGGCTTGGTTTGCATCAGTGCAGGTATATCGTGCTTTTGTGGATAGCACATTTCTGAAAATAATTGCCATAAATGTTGCTGTTGGCCTTGCTCGAATGCAGGCAATATTTCAACAGAATTTTCTGAATCTTGTCCTTCTGTTGAACTTTCTTCTGCCAACCATGATTGATACAAAGCTGTATCTTGCCAAAAATAAGCAGGTAGAACAGTGATAAATGGTGTTTTGTCGCTGATTAGAATAGGGAAAAATGGATAGGTTAGTTTGCCATTCGGTAAGTGTAAACGCCAAATAAAGCTGGTGGCTGATTTGAGTGGAATGGTGGTTATTGATTGTGGGGCATCACCAATAAAGCGGGTATGTTCGGCTTTTAAATGTCTGGCATACTGGGCAATATCCTGGTCATCACCATCATCAAATTCTTGTTGTTTTAATTCATAAAGTCGATGGGCAATGTTGCGTAAAGATAAATGGTCAGTTTTTCCTGTTGGGTCATAGACAATTTCAGCAGGACAAGAGGCATATTCTTCATCTTTAAACAATAGGTTGTTGGCCTGTACAATCACGCCCCAAACGACGTGCCCCTCATTATAAAGGGTTTTTAATGCATCCATTTGCCCGATTAATTCATCACCCAGCATCCAAAAAGGGGGAATCATCTGTAAATAACTAGTCAGGTCAAATGGGGCCTTGGCAATAATTTCAGGTAAATGATCCAGTAAATATGGGTTTGGTGTTTCTGCTAAAGGCGCATGTGGGTCTAAACCCGCAGGCAAAAAGCCTGTTACACTAAAATGAACACTTTTTTCAGGGAGTTGATTAAATAAACGTTCACAAATTGCCACCAAAGGAAAATAAACATTTTTTTGTTGGTTGCTTTCATATTCTAAAACTAGAAAATTCTCAAAACAGGGTCCAATAATATTGCCCAAACCCCCAAATTCACTATTTTCTGCATTGAAATATTGTTCATATTCAGACCATGATGGACATATTTGCCATGCCCGCGCAATGATTTCTCCACAATAAAAACCAAGAAGTAATAACAGTGACTGTTTTGCGGTATCATCAATAAATTCAGATTGGCTTAAATAATCGTCTTGGCGGAGCTGGTCTAAAAATGTATCTATTCGACGTAAGCTTTCAATACTAAAATCAAGATGAATTTGGCGTAATTTATCTTCATAAGCCAGACCATTTTCCCATGATTGTTGTTGGAAAAATCGGTATAAATATATTCGTGATAATGTTGCCAGTGTACTCAGTTTATTTGTAGCAATAAAATCTGTTTTTTTCATGACAAGCCCCAAAAAATTGTGTTTATAAGTATGTTTGGCAATTTTATTAATCGCCGTAAGAATAGTGAGAATCTTTTTTAAAAACAAGTGCTTTCTATTTTTCGGATAATGATAAATTTCTTGTGTTTTTAGGTTTTATTTGTTCATATGCTTGATCGTAAGCGTATAATTTGCTCAATTAATTTTTTTGTTTTCCCCCTAAAGTCGTTTAATAAATTTAATCTATGTGCGAATCCCTAACAATTCCAAATCATTTATGTATGCAGTTATTGAAAGCTGCCCAAACTATTGTTCTTGCAGAGCAAGTTGTAAGCTATACATTGAAGTTGGTGGATATCCCCCAGATTTGGCAACAGAATGATTTGGCTCATCCTGACTATCTGCTTAATGCTGTTCCAAAACGTTTAAACGAGTTTTATGTAGGACGTATTCTTGCACAGGCCATATTACAACAGCATTTTAGTTGTCTGGATTCAATCACGTCTATGTCAGAAAGACTCCCGATATGGCCAAAAGGGTTTAAGGGGAGTATTAGTCATTGCAAGAATAAAGTAGTGGTTGCTGTTTCAGTGCAGGCAGATTATCTGGGTATTGATATTGAACATATTGTCGATGAAAGTTTTGCCAAAGACAGTGCTGCTTTGATTCTCACACAATCTGAACAAGCATTATGGCAAACAGGACAGATTCAGGGTTTAAATTTTCGTGAATATTTGACGTTGATTTTTTCGCTAAAAGAAAGTTTATATAAGGCGGTGTATCCAGTTGCCCAAAGTTATATTGATTTTCTGGAAGCGTTTGTAGAACAAATAGATATGGAAAATCAGTCTGTGCAGCTTTCATTTTGCCTGAAAGTCAGAGAAAAATATGGTTTGTTGGAGAGTTATCAGGGCTATTGGAAAATTGAGGATGGGGTGGTCTTAAGTTGGGTGTTTCAATCAAGCGAGCCACCATTATAGCTATAGTATATGGGTAAATGCTAAGCTTATTGAATAATGTCTTTAGCTACTGATCATCTCATTAAAAAGATGCAAATATAAAATGAAAAATCTAACCTCTGTAAATAATCATGGTTTTACCCATGAGGTCATGCAACTGATTCATGCTGCAAAACAACGTGCAGCGATTGCAGTCAATGCTGAACTGACTTTGTTGTATTGGCAGGTTGGGCAGCGTATTCGGCAGGAAGTCTTAAATGGTGAGCGAGCCGATTATGGAAAACAGGTGATTGCAAATTTATCCAAAGCTTTAACTGAACAATTCGGGAAAGGTTGGGGGAAAACACAACTGAATTATTGTGCTAAATTCGCAGAGGTCTTTCCGAATTTAGAGATTCTCCACGCACTGCGTGGACAATTGATCGCCCTGAAATTAAATTAAAGCTCGCTTATGCGGGCTTTTTTGTTGCCAATACTATTGGAGATACTCATGGGTAATCGTTGGCATGCTGATCAAGAAAATAATATGAGACCTGATGTTGTCCCGCTGCCTTGTCCGTGGTGTGGCCTTAGTTCAGTTGTAACTGACACTGAATTATTTAAGCATGAGTATATGTCTGCATGGGAGGCACAATCATCATGCCATGAATGCGGGGCGAAAGGACCAGATACAGGTATTGCTAGATTTCCAGATCACCCTTTATTAAATGAGTATAAAAATGTTGACTGGGAAGATGAGCGCGAAGTGGTCAATTTTGCTGTGCAGATTTGGAATATACGAAAATAAGTTTTAAACCCCGCTCGCTTAGGACGCTTTGCGAGTCAACTTGCCGAACGGATTACGGCACATAAAGCCCTGCCAGCACACTAGTTATTGGTAGGGCTTTTTATTTTCTTGTTTGGAGATCCTATGCTTCACAATATTGATAATGAAATACGGCAAACTGAACAGGAAATAAAGCATTTGGGTAGTTGCACAACAAAAGGCCTTACAGATGAAGAGATCGCTCAACAAGATGAGCGATTTTTTTTGGCCATTGAAAAGTTGAAGTGGCTGAAAGATTGCCGTGACAATTATCCAGAAGTTTTTTTAAAGTAAGATATTAATTATATTACGAATAACCACTTTAATTTGGGGGAATTAGGCATATTTAAACCTCGCAATTTCTGGGGTATTGATGCTTGTAACAAATGGTTTGTATTTTTGTTAGTAGTTGTATACATTTATAGAGAAATACTAAACTTTTTAATCAGCAAAATTGGTTTTAATTCATGAATAGGTATGATTCTTTTTTTAGGCCATTAACACCTGAGCAATGGGAGTTTTTTGCTCAAGACTTCTTTAGTTGGCTCGGATATAGGCTTGTTAGCGGAGTATCAAGAGGGCCTGATGGTGGAAAAGATTTAATAGTTGTTGATCAAAATAATAAAAGGTGTTTAGTTAGTTGCAAACACTATTTAAATTCTGGTCAAGCAATAGGTCTGAGTCATGAAGACCAGTTTGTAGAGCGATTAGTTCAGCATGATTGTCAGGTCTTCATAGGATTTTATTCAACCAGTATTTCTACAAGCCTTCAGACTAGGTTTGAGCAAATAGAAAGTAATCCAAGTTTCTCATACAAATTTATTGTTTATGACTATTCAGCAGTTTGTTCTTGTGTTGGGCAGATGCCGCTGTTTATTTTACAAAAGTATGGACCGCCAAACTTGGTTGGTTTTGTTCAACATGTATCAGCCGAAGCGTATCAACCTTTGCACTGCATGGCATGTGGGGTGGATATTCTTACAGATAAAATGATCCCATTTTCATTAGTGACAATGGTTTTAGATACTGATGATCAACTTTCATTTGTTTATGGGTGCAAACGTTGTTTTGGGCAGGTCAATATAGGTGTTGAGCCGTATGGTTGGGGGGATATGAGTCAGGTTTTGCATCATGATCAAATGATTGTTTGGAATAGTATTGTTCAACAAGCAATATTGGGAAGTAAGCTTCATCCTAGTTTTTGGGAGTGTTACACTAAGTTTTCACTTTGTACACAACAAAGATTGTCTCCTGCAGGATTTGGAACATGGCTAGGTGGACAAATAGTTTGGTGATTTAAAATTCCTGTATTTAATTGAAAAATATTAATTTATAAGTATATAAGTCAATTGTTTTTCTAATTTAAACCTTCATTAGGAGGTTTTTTTATGGGTGAAATTTATGAACGAAGTAGGTTTTGTAATTCAGCAACGCCCATATCCGCCAGACTGGATTTTTGCACTCGACACGCCAAACTTTGCACCAGCACCTGAATTATGGCGATGGATAAAGTCAATTTTTCTCAATCCTGAACATAAGCTATTTAATCCTGATCATGCCCATTTAGGTGCATATCACTATCCGCAAATCGCTGTGATGTGGGCGAAAGGTGGATTTAAGAAACAAGGTCGCTTTGTCGTTGGCCAAGCCGAAAAGATCATGATCAATGCTGGTGGCTGGAAGAAAGAACGTCAGGAAGAACAGTTTTATCAATGGTTCAATGATCTGCCAGATTACCTAATCACAATTGATGCGACATACGCACAGCAAGCCAATGATATTGATTTCTGTGCCTTGATCGAACATGAGCTTTACCACATTGCACATAAGAAAGATAAATATGGGGTTCCATCCTATAACCGTGAGACTGGTAAACCTAATTTAGAAATAAAAGGCCACGATGTTGAAGAATTCACAGGTGTGGTTCGCCGTTATGGTGCAAGTAAGGAAGTGCAGGAAATGGTGAATGCTGCAAATCAACGTCCAACAGTGGCTAAGGCCGATGTTTATCATGCCTGCGGAACTTGTTATTTAAGAGTGGTTTAGAAATTTTTTTACCATTCTTCCTTGTTGTACCTTGTGGGAATGGTGGAAATGGCACGTATTAATAAAAAGGTGAAACTGTTCATCGTCAAAATGCTTGCTGAATTCGAGACCACAACCGAAACAGCTAAGGCAGTAAAAAAAATATTTAATGTGGATGTAAGTCAGCAACAGTGTGAGTGTTATGACCCAACTAAAAAAATGGGGCATGACTTGAGTGAAGAATTGCGTAGACTTTTTTTTGAATATCGCCGTATGGCCAATGATAAGCTTGAGGCAATTCCCATCGCCAATAAAAGGTATCGATTGCAATTGTTGCAGGGCTTGGTTGATAAATATCCAGATAATCCAGTTTTGATTCCTAAATGGGCTGAGCAGGCCGCAAAGGAAATGGGTGGACTCTATACCAATAGACAGGAAATTACAGGCGCAAACGGCGGAGCAATCCAGACTGAAAACAGCCTTAAAGGGCAGCAGCCGACACTTACTCCTGATGAACTGGCAAACCTTACGCCACAGGAATTATCAAGACTGGCTATCAACGGTAAGTTATGAACTATGCACTGGATGAAATTACACCCCTCATAAAAGAGTGGACGATCAAGACACGGCTTCCTGAAATCATTGCGGAGATGACACGGCGCTACTACTACAAGGCGGTGACAGAGCAATCAGAACAGTCACAGCAGGCCGAGTATGAGAAATGCCGCCGTGACCCTATACATTGGTTTAACCACTGGGTATGGACCTATGACCCGCGTGGTATGGCCTTTGGGTTGCCTGCCAACCTGCCTTTTGTATTACGCCCCAAGCAGGTTGATCTAGTTGATTGGCTTGAGGAACGGGAGGACACACAAACTGGCGGAGTGATCGAAAAGTCACGTGATGAGGGAATGTCCTATGTAGTACTTGGATTTTTTCTCCATCGATGGCTTTTTGTTGATGGTTTTGCCGCAGGTGTGGGTAGCCGTAAAGAGGACCTGGTTGACAAGAAAGGCGACCCCAAGACCCTGTTTTATAAATTCAGGGACATGCTGGACAAGTTGCCTGCATGGATGAAGCCAAAGGGCTTTAACCGCCGTGAGCATGACAACTATCTGCGAATAGTCAATCCAGTCAATGGTGCAACCCTCACAGGTGAGGCGGGTGACAACATTGGTCGTGGTGGACGTACTTCAATGTACCTGCTTGATGAATGGGGCTTTGTTGCGAATCCAGAGGCGGCGGATGCGGCGATTTCACAAAACACCAATGTGATTATCAAGGGTTCCACACCCAATGGTATTGGCAACCGCTTTCACCAGGATCGGTTTAGCGGCCGTTATTCTGTATTTACTATGCCGTGGCGTTTGAATCCTGATAAAAACTGGACGGCGCAGTGCCGTGGGCAGGTTATTTACCCTTGGTATGAGAAACAGGTTATCACGCTTGATCCAGTGATTCTGGCGCAAGAGGTGGACATTAACTACGCCGCATCGGTTGAGGGTGTGTTGATTCCCAATGTGTGGGTTCAGGCTGCTATTGATGCACACATTAAACTCCGTATTGAACCTACTGGGGACCGTATCGCTGGGCTTGATGTTGCTGACGAGGGCAAGGATAAAAACTCTCTGGCTGGTCGTCATGGCATCCTGCTAAATTCATTAAGTACATGGTCTGGACGTGGGGATGATATTTTCTACACCACACAAAAGGCGATGGACCACTGCATAGAGGGCAAGTACCTGACGCTCTACTATGATGCGGATGGTCTGGGCGCTGGTGTTCGCGGTGATGCCCGTGTCATTAATGAACAGCAAAGGTCCAAAGGTTGGGATGAGGTCAATGTGGAGCCATTCAGGGGTTCTGGTGCAGTTAATGATCCAGACGGCGAGATTGTGGAAAAACGTACCAATAAGGACTTTTTTGCCAATCTGAAAGCCCAGTCCTGGTGGTATCTGCGCCTACGCTTCCAGAACACATATCGAGCCTTAAATGGGCAGGAATATGATCCTGACATGCTTATTTCCCTATCCAGCAGGGATATAGACCAAAACGAGATGACACAGCTTGTCATGGAGTTGTCACAGCCAACATACACAAAAAACGGCGTTGGAAAAATCTTAGTCAACAAGCAACCAGACGGCGCAATTTCACCCAACAGGGCGGACGCCGTGATGATCTGCTATTGCCCACTTGTATCTGCTCTCGATGTATGGAGCAAGCTTTAAGTCGAGAATGCAATGAGTCTTTTAAAATTTACAGTCGATAGTTTTCAAAACTTTGCCGCGCGTGTCGGTCTTGGTTCTGGCAATCAGCACGACAATTCCCAGTACGGTTTTGACTTTGTTAGTCGTGACCGCCTACAGCTTGAAGCCATGTATCGCTCAAGCTGGGTGGTAGGTCAGGTCGTTGATGTTGTGGCAGAGGACATGACGCGCGAGGGGTTGTTAATCCGTGGCTTTGATGATCCAAGGCATGTTGAGGCAATCAACCAGACTTTGGACCGCCTAGAGATTTGGGACAAGTTGTGTAGCACAATAAAATGGGGGCGTTTGTACGGTGGCTGTCTTGCTGTGATGCTGATTGATGGGCAGCGACCAGAAACGCCGTTGAACATCAATACCATTGGTAAAGGTTCATTTAAAGGCCTCATGGTTTTAGACCGTTGGATGGTTCAGCCAACGCTACAGGATTTGGTCACAGAGTATGGTCCACACTACGGCAAGCCCAAGTATTACGATGTGATCACTGATGCGGTGGGGTTGTGCAACCAGCGTATTCACCACAGCCGTATCATCCGCATTGACGGCGTGGACTTACCTCACTGGCAATCGGTTGCTGAAAATCTCTGGGGGCAGTCAGTCATTGAGCGCCTTATAGATCGCCTGACCATTTTTGACAGTGCGACCATTGGTGCAGGTCAGTTGGTTTATAAGGCGCACCTACGGACCTACAAAGTTGACAAGTTGCGTGAAGTTATTGCCAAAGGCGGGCAGGTATATGAAGCGTTATTGAAGCAGATCAACCAGATTCGCCAATTCCAGTCCAACGAGGGTATAACCCTGATGGACGCCAGCGATTCATTTGAGACACATCAATATAGTTTTACTGGACTGGACAATATCCTGTTGCAGTTTGGGCAGCAGATTTCTGGTGCCGTTCAGATTCCATTGGTACGCCTGTTTGGTCAGTCACCTGCGGGGCTTAACTCCACGGGCGAGAGTGACCTAAGCAACTACTATGACAACATCAACCAACAGCAGGAACGCCGTTTAAGAACACCGTTGCAGACACTTTTGCGGATTATCTGTTTATCTGAGATTGGTCAGGACATACCCACATCATTTAGGTTTGATTTTGCGTCATTATGGCAGCTTGATGATGAGAAAAAGGCAACTATCGCAAACACCATCACCACGGCAGTCTTGAGTGCGGTTGAGCAGGGTATTGTCACTGAGCAGACCGCGCTAAAAGAGTTGCGCCAGTCAAGCGAAATCACAGGGGTTTGGTCAAACATATCAGATGATGACATTGAGCAGGCCAACGATGAGCCACCTGCCCCGAATAATGAGCATACACATGATGCTGACTGGAATGAGGAGGATCATCCGCGTGCTGATAACGGACAGTTTGGTAATGGTGGGGCGAGTGGTTTAAGGGCAGCCAGTCTAACGGATGAAAACGCCGTAACGATTACCAGCAGCCATGCAGAGCGGATGCCCGCGAATAGTTTGCACACGCCTACTGTTCGGGAGGCATTAAAACAGTTGTTGGTTGAAAAACACGGAGAGTCTAACCCTGTAGTCAATAAGGCAACAGGACATAAGATGATCTTTACAACCACCAATCTAAAAGCATCGTTAGCCAAAAACGGCAAGGATAATGAAAAGGAGCGCTTGTTGCGTAGCCTGTATCCTGCCTTGCCTGAGCTTTATCAGAAGTCCATACCTGATGATCCACATTTTGAGCCAAACACTAAACCTGAGCAAAAACCTGGTATCGCTGGGTATAGAAACTATCTGGTTCATGCCGATGTAAATGGTAAAAAACATTTGGTGCGGATCGGTGTTGATGTGCCTCATCCTGATAAGGAGGGCAATGCGCCTAGAAGTGGGGCTTATTATTTCCATAAACTGGAAATTGAGTAATAAAAAAGGAGATTTAGTTCCACAGGTTCATCTACTAATGTAGGACTTCTGTCTAAATCTCCGAGACCCCTATTATAGCTTAATTTTTAAACGGTGGCTAGCATGCAGTCGAATCGTCATACCCCTATGCGTGCAAGAAAGGTTGAGATTAAGTATGGGCGCCAGCTAAGACAGATCGCAAGCTACATTGACTCAATTGTTAAAGGCTTTGATGTAAATGACGAAACAGTCTATCCAGCGATTGCCACGGCGCTGCGCCGTTATGCCGCATCGTTGGATGTCTGGGCGCATAGTGCTGCGGGTCGTGTACTGACTGATATAGCCTTGCGTGACGAAAAGACATGGATGATATACGCGAAAGATATGTCGAAAGGCATGCGGGACCAGATCAGGAACTCAGACATTGGCGCCGTATATCAGCAGCTTTTGGCGGAACAGGTGGCTTTGATTAAGTCCTTGCCACTTGATGCCGCCAACCGTGTCCATGATCTTGCCACCCGTGCCCTGATTGAGGGAAACCGATCCTCTGAAATCGCAGGGCTGATCATGGCAACGGGCCGTGTCACCAGGTCAAGGGCCAATACCATTGCCAGAACAGAGGTGTCACGCGCAAGCACATTGTTTACCGAGGTTCGGGCCAAGTCCATTGGTAGTAAGGGTTATATCTGGCGGGACTCAGAGGATGGCGATGTGCGTCATGATCATCATTTGTTAAATGGTGAGTTCATCCCGTGGGATTCTCCACCGATTGTGGATAGAAAGCGCGGAATCCGTGCCCATGCTGGCTGTATCTATAACTGTCGGTGTTACCCCGAACCCGTGATTCCAGAGTAATGACATGAAAGACTTATTTTTCAAAGACAATATTCAGTTTGGTATTTGGAAATTTCTTGATGATGTGGATGGTGACATTTTGCCGCAGTTCGCATGTGCCCAGCCCATTTTTGATGGGGTAAGGGTTTCGGATGGTTGGGATATTATTGAGGATGTTGGAGTTTGTGAAATCAATATCGCACCCATTGGATGTGCAGGAGCGCTGTCATATTTGCCGATCTCAGGGCAGGACACTGAATTATCTATACTGGTTCTGGTGGATGACAATGTGGTTGGGCGTGTGGACGGCGGATTGTTGATTGAGGAAATCAACACGATTCTAGCGCCGTTTGGGCTGGTTTGGGATGATCAGGGTATTGTTAGTAATGCCAGTCAGTATGTAAGGCTTGGGTTGGTTGCGGGTATTTTTGATGATGCGGATGAGGCGCTGGAATATATCAATTTCTGGACACTTCCATCCTTGGATAACCCAACCATAGGCGTAAAGCAGTTGCTACCTCCTAATTTTGATACCCCTGTGCTTGTTGAACCTCAGATTTATAATGAGGACACCAATACACCAGCGTATGTGGAGGTGTTTGCATGTTTTGCGCCTAATGGTGGGGGTGTAATCAGTTGTGAGGGCGCGACTAATACTATCCATTTCCCATCTATTGCAGGTCTATGGGATTTTTACCTGGATGATTTTAATGAGGTTCTGCTAACAGGTGGAGCATGGGATTTAATATCTTATTTCAATAATGAAATGGCGGATAAATTAACGGGAGATTTTGATGGTTTTCTTTGGATTGAGAATATAGATAATCAACCACATAGATTTAAATTTGTACCTTTAAATAATCCAGAACATCCAAACTCCTATGCTCCCCCAGATGACAACCCAACATTTATGGAACATGAAAACGGGGATTTAACCTTTTGTTTGGAGCGCTTGGAAACTTATGGTGACTTGTGGTTTTATGAGTTCCCTTACAGCTATCCTCTTGATTTTGGCTATGGTGCAAACTGGTCACAACCAACAAGGCTGAATTACCTGAATGCAAGGGAACTTGTGGTGGAAACTGTAAGTGAAAATCTTGTAAATGTTAATGCAACATATATAGGGCGGATGCCATTTTTGGCTTATACAGGTGATCTGCATGCGCCTGATGCACAAGTAGGAACTGATGTTATTCAGCTTGTAAAACCGCAGTTTGGTGGAATTGTACTAAATGGGGAGCTATACCAGAGGCTTAAGACAGGTTCACATACACCAGTAATGAGGATTACCAATCATTATGGTGAAACTTTTGTCTTGGATGGAACCTCTTATGTAGGTATTAATCTGCCTCAGGCAAATGGTGGATGGGTCCTTGATTTGCAACTAATGGACCAAGAGACGGCGGAGTATCTTTTAGAGCCTCTTGTCAGTGCAACACTGGTTGAAGTCTTTGACAACGCTGGTGTTACTGTTAAGAAAACATTCACTGTAAACATCACCGAAACTTTTGATTTCAATATCTTTGAGCATGAGATTCCTTTGGATACTGGTGTGGATTTCACCCTGACTAATATTGTTGGGGATTTACCAGAGGTTATTCCTGCCTACTGCCTGATTAATCCCGTAGACCACGAAAAGGCTTTAAATGGCTTTTGGACGGCTGTGTCCGCATTTGATTCAATTCATGCACCAGGTCAGAACCACATGACCTTTCCGCTACTTTATAACGAGGGGACGGCAACTCATGTTTCTCCTGTAACACTAACCAGGATTAGCCAGACTCAATTTAGGGTTGCGTGGACTGATTCTTATTCACCAGAAAATGCCGCTTTTGGGCAATCAAGTGCCTATCAGCTTCAAGTTGTATTCCCTGGTATACAGTGCCAGTTTATGTGTACTTATCCTCATGGGATTGGGGTGGCTGGAAATTGTCAGCAATTTATCCTTTATATCCCTGAAAAAGTTTAAGGGTTTTAGTTTGTAGAGGCCACCTTTCGAGGTGGTTTTTTATTGATCATTTAAAGGTGGCTTATGTTCAAGAAGAAACATAAAAAACACACCCAGAGCAAAACGGTTGATCGGTCCAACATCTATACAACAGGGCAGATCGGACGAACGCGCGAAGTCACACCAGAGGGATATTTACTTTGCCGTGACGTGCCCATCGCCAGAACTGGCACCCTGATGTATATGGCTGGTGAGGTGCCTGTAACGGCGGATGATACTGGGCTGATCATTGTACATCGTGGTGATGATGACTTGTTTAGACCAGAAACCATTGCGAGTTTTGAGGGTAAGGCAATCACTGACGATCATCCTGATGATTGGGTGAATCCTGAAAACTGGAAGCAGTTGGCGGTTGGTACGGCGCAGAACGTTCGCCGTGGCGCGGGTGTTGATAGTGAATACCTAATGGCGGACCTCCTGGTTACTGACAAGGATGCAATTGAGTCAGTAACGGGAGGAAAAGTGGAAATTTCCCTTGGCTATGATGCTGAATACACTGAAATCAGCAAGGGCAAAGGGGTACAGAGCAACATTGTGGGCAATCACGTTGCATTGGTTGACAAAGGGCGATGCGGGTCGCGTTGCTCAATTGGAGATAGTTTTATGTCTGATAAGACGAAAAAGAAAAAGGTCAGCTTTGCTGATCGTATCCGCAATCTTGTTAAAACCAAGGATGCTGATGAGGCGGAAAAGTTGGCAAAGGCGGTTGAGGATGAGGATATTGATCTTCCAACCGAAGATGATGACGAGCCTGACGAGGGAAAAACCAAAACGGGTGATGCGGCTTTTCAGGCTGAGATGCGTCAATTCATGAAAACCATGGATAAGCGTATGTCTGCCATTGAAAAGAAAAAAACCAAAGACAGTGATGATCCAGACAAAAAGGACGATGAGGACAATCCTGAAAAAACCGAAGATGACATTTTAAAGGCTGAGGAAGCTAAAAAACTGTCACAGGAGGGAGTGCAGAACCATACGGGTGATTCGTTGGCTGATGTGCGCGCACGGGCTGAAATTCTTTCACCTGGTATTCACCTGCCAACACTGGACGCCGCCGCCAAGGATATTGGCAAGACTGTTACAGGCTTTAAGCGTCAGGCACTGAAACAGGCATACTTAACAGCCGATGGTCAGGCCGCGATTGCGCCGTTTATTGGTGGAAATACCAATTTTGACACCATGCCACAGATGACAGTGGACACGGCGTTTACTGGTGCCTCTGAGCTTATCAAGCAAAAGAACAACGCCTCTGGTGTGCGCTCTGGTATCTCAACAAAGGATTTTGGACGCGCTCCAACTTCTGTGTCAGACATTAATGCACGTAACCGTGAGTTTTGGGCTAACCGTGGAAAATAAGGAAGAATGAAACATGAGTAACGCATTTTTATACCGCATGCCAAGTGGCATCCCTGGCGATGTGACACGCAAGAGCCAGTCAACCATTGAGGCGCATCCCATCACTGGTGGTTTTGCGGCATATGGCTTATTTGGGAAGCTGGATGCCAATGGTAATTTTGCCCCGTTGGGTGCCGCCGATACCGCAGTTTTTGGTCTGTTGGTTCGTTCATATCCAGTGCAAAGCGCGACCAATACACAGGGGGCGGCAACTCCGCTAACATCAGGTATTCAGGACGTGTTGCGCCGTGGCTACATGACGGTTTCCTGTAATGCTGGCACCGCCAAGAAAGGTGGCGCCGTGTTTGTCCGAGTGGCGACACCAGCCGCAGGCAAACCAATCGGGGGCATTGAGGCTGTGGATGACACGGCAAATACAATTGAGTTGTCCAATGCCATTTTTATGCACGATGCTGATGCGGCTGGCAATGTTGAAATTGCCTATAACATCTAAGTTTTAATTGCTCGCACAGCCGCCAGTTAGGCGGTTTTTTTGTGCATGGAGAAAATAAGATATGAGTAAGCTTTTAATCGCAACTACTCTTGCTCAGGCTGTGGCAATGGGAACTTGCAAACCAGTACGCGCCCAAACCCGCGACCACATGCTCACCTTTGATGCCCGCACCATTGACAGTGCTGGCGCATTTTTGGTGGGTGAGCTTGAGCGCCTAGATCAGCGCATCCATGAACCGCTTGCCAGTGTCACATGGACCCGTGACATTGACCTGCGTTCTGACGTTTCAATTGCTGACGAAACATCATCCTTTACCAACTCCACATTTGCTGCGGCTGGTGGTGCATCACCAAACGGCAAGTCATGGATTGGCAAGAATACCGATGCCATTGCGGGCATTGCCCTTGATATTGGCAAAACGGCGAACCCGTTAAGCCTGTGGGGTATGCAGATCGGTTTCACAATTCCTGAACTTGAGTCTGCCAAGGCGGTTGGCCGTCCTGTTGATGTCCAAAAACACAGTGGCATGATGCTCAAGTACAACATGGATGTCGATGAGCAGGTCTATATCGGTGATGGAATCCTGGGTGTTAAGGGTCTTGTCAACTCTACTCAAGTGGGTTCGACCAACGTGCCTAATGGTGCAGGCGGTTCCGCACTCTGGAAGAACAAGACGGCGCAGGAGATTCTGGATGACGTGAACCTGATTCTCAATCAGGCTTGGGTTGCATCGGGTTTCGCTGTATGTCCTGACAAGCTTTTGCTTCCACCAATCCAGTTTAGTTTGCTGACCAGTCGTATTGTTTCCGATGCGGGTAACATCTCTATTCTTGAGTTCCTTAAAAAGAATAGCCTGTCCAACTCAGTAAATGGTCGCGAACTGGATATTCAGCCACTTAAATGGCTGACTGGCCGTGGTGCCGCAAATACGGACCGTATTGTTGCCTACACACAGGATGAGAACCGTGTGCGCTTCCCGCTTGTGCCGTTGCAGCGTACACCAATCGAGTACCGCGATTTACGCCAGTTGACCACCTATTTTGGTCGCTTGGGTGTAGTCGAGTGGGTATATCCTGAAACCGCCTACTATGCTGATGGGGTGTAATCATGGCTAAGGTAAAAATTCTGCTGGAACGTCCATTGGTGGTGCATATCAACAAAGAAGAGTCAGTGTCTCTGGACGCTGGCTTGCAGGAAGTGGATAAGGAGATTGCCGAGCATTGGTATGTGAAAGCACACTCACAACCCATTACCGATGATGTATTGCAGGTTGATGAAAGTAAAAAGGCATTAAAAGCAGTACAGGGTGAGTTGAAAACAGCCAAGTCACAGCTTGCGGATGCAGACAAGAAGATTGCCGAGCAGGCGCAGTTGATTGCTGAATTGCAGGCAAAGCTGAATGAGTTGCAGTCCCCTGATGATCAACCAAAAGGGGGTGAAGAGCCCAAAGAGTCAACAAAGGAAAAATAACCCATGATCAGCGAATCAGATTTTAGGCAGGCTTTTCCCGTATTTGCGGACAAGGATGTTTACCCAACGGCACAGTTTAATTTTTGGCTGAACTTTTCAAAAAAAATGTTGAATGAGTGTCGCTGGGCTGATTTGTACGATGAGGGCCAGATGCTCTTTGTTGCCCATTACCTTGTCCTGTATGCGCGTGAGGCCGATGCCACAAGCAATGGGGATTCTGCAAATGCGGGACAGGTGCAGGGTGTGGAAACATCTAAATCAGTGGACAATGTTTCTGTGTCGCTCGATGTGTCAAAAATTACGCTGGACGATGCAGGACACTGGAATATGACCACATACGGGATTCAGTTTTATCAATTGATGCGTATGGTGGGCATGGGAGGCGTTCAGTTATGAGTGTCACGATGACGGGTGAGGGTTTGGCTGGCATCTTTGACGCCATAGAGACCCTGATGGAAAAAGAGGTTTTGGTGGGGATTCCACACGGCGAAAGCCGTACCGATGCAGACGGCATGACCAATGCCCAGCTTTACTATCTGCATGAACATGGTTCACCTGCCAAAAACATCCCAGCACGGCCAACATTGGTTCCAGGTGTTGCCTCTGTGCAGGAAAAAATTGCGGATCGGCTTTGCAAGGCGGTGGATGCTGCGCTTGATAGCAATCCTGATGGCGTAATGAAGCACTATAACGCAGCAGGGATGATCGCCCAAAATGCAGTTAGGCTTTATTTCGTTGAGGGCAGTCTTGCGCCATTGTCTCTGGTAACCATCCAGAACCGTGCCCGCCGTGGTCGCAAGGGTGCTAAGGAATACCTGAAACAGCTTGATTCAGGCACACCAGAAGCTGGCTTGGTCAGACCATTGATAGACACGGGCGAAATGCGAAAAAGCGTAACCTATGTTATTCGCAAGCGGGGTGATGATGGCTAGGTTGGATGTTACCAGTGTCCTGCGTGACCCACGGTTTATGGACAGGAACATTGTGTGTATTCGCAATGTTCAGGAAGTAAATGACAAGGGACGGGCAGAGAACAAGCAGTGTCCCACCCGTTTCTCTGGTGTCGTGACCTCAAATGATGGGGTCAACCTTGACCGCCGTCCTGACGGTTCCATTGTGTCAGGCGCAATCAACATTGTGACCCGATTCGGACTTGTGGCTGGCCTTGACCATCGGGATTCTGACGAGGTTTGCTGGCGAGGCAAGCACTATATTGTCAACAGTGTTGAGGACTACTCGCACTTTGGTCGTGGCTTTATTCAGGCGGTCTGTATCCTGAAACCGTTAGCAGGTTCTTAAATGTCAAATACAAGTGCAACAGGTGGTTATTTGTCACCTGATGGTGGAGCTTTGCCAAGTGATGAGCAGCTAGAGGACATTCTTCAGGTTCATGTTGTGAACCTGACAGGTCTTGAACCAAGTCTGGTACGTCCACGCTGGCAACCCACCTCACCCAAACTGCCAGAACCAAACATCACATGGGCCGCAATTGGTGTGACTGAAAGCAATGATCCAGATTCGCCGTATATAGATGATGGCGGGAATGTCTCAAACCATGAAACCTTTGAGGTGCTGGCCTCCTTTTATGGCCCACAGGCGGAAGCAAAGGCAAAGCTGTTCAAGACAGGTTTGGCGATTCCACAAAACAACAGGCAGCTAAAACAGCATGGAATGACATTTGTACGAACGCAGCCTTTACGCACCGTACCAGAGTTGCTGAATCAGCAATGGCTACGGCGTTATGACCTGTCGTTCACCATGCGCCGTGAAAAGGCAAGCCATTATCCAATATTACCCTTTGAAACACCGCCCAGTATTGATATGGGCTAGGAGTAACTATGACCGCAGCATTACCTGTGGATTTGGTTGTTAATGTACAGATTTCATTGACCCCACAAGCCGCACAGACCCGCAGCTTTGGTTCCTTACTGATCTTGGGTTCCACTCCTGTGATCACTGAAAGTGAGCGCATCCGCCCATACTCATCAATTGCCGAGGTTGGTGAGGATTTCGGATTGACTGATCCAGAATACAGTGCGGCAATCAAGTTTTTTGCCCAAAACCCGCGACCAACAACTGTTTATATCGGGCGATGGGTGCAGGCGGGTGATGAGGAAAATCCACCAGAGACACTGTTGGAGGCTGTACAGGCCTGTGCCGATGCCTCAAATGCCTGGTACGCCTTGGCGGTTGCGGCACCAATCGCAACGGATAACGACATTATTGCGGTATCGGAATTTATTGAGGCGTCAGTACCGTCACGTATCGTGGGATTTGCCACACAGGTAGATGCGGTGAAAACCCCCGCCACAGATAATGCGGAACCTACCGATATTGCCTACAAGCTCAAGAAAAAGAATTTTGAACGCACCCTGATTCAATATTCCAGCGATTCGCCGTATGCGGTTGTTTCACTTCTGGCGCGGGCATTGTCGGTGAATTTTCTGGGCAACAATACCGCAATCACACTCAAGTTTAAGCAGCAGCCAACAATTGCGGCTGAGTACCTGCGAACAAGTGAGGCCATGACCCTTAAGGGTAAAAACTGCAATGTCTTTGCTGAGTACAACAATGACACGGCAATCATTCAGGAGGGTGTCATGTGTAGTGGCACGTTCATTGATGAGCGTCATGGCCTTGATTGGCTGCAAAACTATCTGCAAACCGCTATCTGGAACCTGCAATATACCAGTCCAACCAAGATTCCTCAGACTGAGGGTGGTATGAACCGCTACTGTGCGGTCCTTGAGGATGGGCTTGAGCAGTCAGTTACCAATGGTCTTGTTGCTCCTGGTGTATGGAATGGCGATTCATTCGGCATCCTGAAAACGGGTGATTACCTGTCCAAGGGGTATTACGTGTACTCAAACCCGATTGATGACCAGAATCAGGTAGACCGCGAGGGGCGTATTGCGCCACCTATCCAGATTGCGATTAAGTTGGCAGGTGCGATTCACTTTGCTGACGTTCTGGTTAATGTGAACCGCTAACAGGGAGAATTATAAATGTCTACTTATAGCTTTTTGGATGTTCAGGCGACCTTAAAAAGCCCTGACGCCACAATTGACCTAGGGTACGGTGCGGCCATTGCTGAGGAGGGTATCAGCTTTGCAATGGCGAGTGATAAAAACACCATGACCATCGGCGTAGATGGTGAGGGTATGCACTCTCTACACTGCGACAACTCTGGTCAGGTGACAATCCGCCTGTTAAAGACCTCACCAGCAAATGCCAAGCTTTCAGATTTATATGATCTGCAAAAAAGCAATACCAAGAAATGGGGTAAAAACACCATTACCTTTAACCATACAGGCAGCGGTGACAACGGCACGGCGTCAAAATGCGCGTTCAAGAAACGCCCCGATCTTAAATACGCCAAAGACGGCGATGTTGTTGAGTGGGTTTTTGATGCAATCAAACTAGAAATTAAACAGGGTGATTATAGTGAATGATTTAATTGAAATCGGCGATTATAAATACCAGATTGGCAAGCTTAGTGCGCTGGACCAGTTGCACGTATCCCGCCGTATTGCACCAGTCATCCCGACCATTGCACCCTTATTGGTGAGCATTGTTGATGCTGGGCTGACTGATCTTGATGAAATGGAAGCCATTGATATTGATGTGCTTAAGACACTGGCACCCTCATTCCAGCCATTTGCGGAAGCATTGGCAGAAATGACGGACGAACATACGGAATATGTGCTAAGCAAGTGTATGTCTGTTGTTCGCCGTAAAACCGACAATGGTTTCGCCGCAGTCTGGCGCGGTAAATCCCCTGCCTTTGATGATATGGAAATGTCGGAGATTATCCCTCTGGTTATTGCTGTGTTGCGGTCTAGTCTGGGAAATTTTATGGCAGGTCTGGCTACGAGCCAGACCAAGGCAACGGAACCTCAATAAACTGGCGTAGCTTGCCAGATGGTGAGGATTGGCTTCTCCGTCCCGTCATTAAAGGGATGTGCCGTTTTGAATCACTAAAAGATGGCACATTAGATTTAGCTGACATTGCCCTTATGAACGATGCCTTAAATGTGGTGGTTGATAATGAGAGGCTGGCAAGTGAACAAAAATAAAGCTGTTCTGATGAGCAGCTTTTTTATTGCCTAAAGGATTTAAAAATGAGTAGTACAGTTATTCGTGACTTCCTTGTAGCACTGACATTTAAAACAGATGATTCAGGTGCAAAAAAGTCAAAAGATGCTTTAGATAGCAATGAGAAGTCGGCAAAGTTATTAAGTCGTGCCCTGATTGCCTTGGCGAGTACAGCAGTCATCGCCGTTGCCAAGACCGCCAATGAGCTTGAGAAACTGTATTACTCATCACAGCGTATTGGTGCCTCTGCCAATAATATCCGTGCCTATGGTGATGCAATCAGTCAGATGGGCGGAAGTGCCGAGGGCGCTTTGTCATCACTGGAAAGTGTGGCCCGTAAGTTGCGGGAGTCCCCAGGTTATGAGGGGATGCTCAAGGGCTTGGGGGTGAATACCCGCGACCAGAATGGACAGATGCGGGACCGTGTGGAGGTAATGAAAGACCTGTCCAAAACATTGCAGGGTATGGAGTATTACAAGGCCAATGCCTATGCAGGTGCCTTGGGTATTGATGAAACAACCTTGATGGCTATGCGTGATGGCAAATTCACGTCAGAGATGGATAAATATCAGAAACTGCGTAAAAGCATGGGATTGAATGATGATTTGGCAAAATCAGGTCAGGAGTTTGCATACCAATGGCGTGACATGATGATGCAGCTTAAAGCCTTAATGGAAGTCATCCTGATGACCGCAGGCAAGGCTTTAATTCCTGTACTCAAACTATTGAATCAACTTATCCAGTTTATCATTCACTGGTTTGGCCAACTCGATCCGCAGCTTAAATCATTCCTTGCAACGGGGCTTAAAATTGCCTTGCTGACGGTAGTTTTTGGTGGGCTGTTTAGCGCCGTTGCCAAGTTTGCAAAATTACTGCCGATGTTGACGGGCCTATTGAATGTCTTTAAGGCATTGCGCCTAGTATTCCTTGCCTCACCAATCGGGATTGTCCTTGCGCTAGCGGCTGCCATTGCCCTGCTCTGGGATGATTACCAAACTTGGAAAAACGGCGGTGAGTCTCTGATTGACTGGAGTAAATGGTCCAAAGGTTTAGACAAGGCCATAGAATCAATCAAGACCCTTTCCGAGAAACTGAAAAACCTTGCCAAGGCATGGATGGAGTTTGCCAAGGGCGCCTATGACAAGGCTGTGGACTGGACCTCACGAAACATCATTGAGCCAGTTGCTAATGCAATAGCCAATCCTGAGCAGGCCAAGCAGCAGGTAACTGATGCAGTGCAGCAGGCAGGGGCCGCCGCCGTTAAGGCTGTGGTTGATACCGTCAATAGTGTCAAAGATGACGTGCAGGAAAAAGCGCAGGCTAATGCGGGTATTAAGCACTTAGGCTGGTTGTCTGCCAAGTATGAGGGCAAAATTGACAGTGCAAATAAGGATGTAGACCAAAACGGCGACCCTGCTGGGTGGGCTTATGGTAAGTATCAATTTAATAGTGCTAAAGGGGGGCTACAAAAGTTTTTTGCTGATAATCCAGAAATTGCAAAACAGTTTGATGGCATCAAGCCAGAAACAAAAGCATTTAGTAAAAAATGGAAAGAATTAGCAAAAAATGATCCTAGTGGCTTTGAAGTTGCTCAGGATAAGAGCGCTGCAAACCTCTGGTATAAGCCTGCTGCAAAAGCTTATTCAAATGCTGGGTTTAATCTGGATAATGAGGGAGTGCGAGAAGCGGTTTTTAGTAGCTCAATCCAACACGGCGGCGTTATTAGAAAATTATTGCCTTTAATTCAGAAGATTGCGGGCAAGGATATTTCCCAGTTATCTGCTAAAGAGCAGGTTGAGTTGATTTATCAAGCTCGGAAAAAGTATTATCCTAATGGTTCAGGCAGATATAACGATGAGTTAAAATCTGCATTGAGCGTTGTGGATAATACGGCAAGCCAAAGAAATCAAGTTGCATGGAATGTAGCTAATTTGAATAAAGATGCTCTTGCTAGAATGGCCCAAAATGCCACTATACCAGGTAGCAATCAATTTGTTGTGCCTCAGAATTCAAATGCTCAAACCTTAAGTAAAAATGTGAATATTAACCAAAAAACCGATATTCATGTGACTGGCGGTGATGCTCCGATGACAGCTAAAGCTGTTAGAAAGGAGCAGGATGCGGTTAATTTGCAGATGTCTAGGAATGCAGCAGGGTTATTCGGATAAGAGGGTTTGTAGGTAGCTAATGCGCTGTTGTAATAAAGTTGACTGGCAATCTAAATCCATTACAACAGTAGCAGGGCTGTGACCAGTATATTCTGCTACGAATTTTCCACATTGAAGATCATTGTATTTCAGCCATGCTTTTTGAGCGGCATCAAGTTCAGTTTTTGCATCTGTCTGTGAGTAGAGCTTTTTATATACTGTATTGAGTTCGTTTTTGTATTTTTTCACGTCAACTGATAGACATTTCTGAGCCTCAAAAGAGTTTGACGGATTATCGCACTCAGTTTCAGCAGCATAAACCCCAGCACTGAGAGTGCAGCATAAGATTAAGAGTAGTTTTTTCATTTTTAAAATCCTTATTTTTGATGGTTGTAATGTACCAATAACCTTTTGTATTGACTAATCTTATTTATCGTTTATTTTTGTGGCTTAGCTAATGATTTTAATTTCGCATGGATAGCCTATATTTTTCAATTGTATGGTGGAATATGAGTTTTTCCCCACCAACAAGTAAACGATCAAAAACTGAGAAAAAGCTAACAAAAGAAGAGAGTCTAAAGGCATGTTCTAAAGTTATACAAATGTTTATGGATTATGGATGTGACTTTATTTGTTTAGGGGAAGTCTCAAGTGAAGATGTTGATGTCTTATCCAGTGAACTAAAATTAACCGATTCTGAATACACTGTAGTAAATGGCTGTAATAAGGTTGGTAAATTGATTTTTGATACCTGTATTTTCTTTAAGAAAACACATCAACTGGTTGCTAATCCGAACTCCTTTGAGAATTTAATATATTCAGTAGGAGGTAGGCAAACAAAAGTTGCTCAAAGGTATGAGTTTCGGTATGCACCTATGGATGACTCGATTGTCCTGTATCTTACCCATTGGTCAAGTAAACAATCTACAGATGATTCGCTTTACGAAAGTATTGCCCAAGATTTAAGAAATGCGGTGAATAAGGATTTGGTAAAACCAACCATATTATTAGGGGATTTTAATGTTGAACCACATCATGAAAGTTTGGTTTCAAAACTTCAGTCCTCTAGAGAAAAAGAGCTGGTAAATTTCAGAAAGGAACTTTTTTACAATCCATGTTGGAAATTTCTAACCTCTACGCAAATTGCAATTGAAAATGATACGCCATCAGGGACATATTACTTAAGAAAAGCGGGTTTGCTTAATGATTGGCATGTTATAGATCAGATTTTAATATCTAGTCATTTTTTAGGAAAAAATTGGAAGTTTAAGGATAAATTAGTGGAAATTATTGACACAAATTCCTTGTTGGAGGATGCTATATCTGATCATATGGCTATCAGCATGCTGATTGAAAGGGTGATATAAATGACTAGAGAGGGAAGAAGACATTTTGGCGAATCAATAGGTCTTGGTATTCATGCTTCTGAAACTAAAGAAGAAAACTTAAAGGCTATTCTTGATGTTATTTCTAGTGTTAGAGAGGATTTGGAGTGCTTTACCTCCAATAAGGTTTCTTTAAAGACACGAGACAGTCAAATGGATAGTTTCTTAAAAGCAGCCACATTAGTGTCTACATTAAATAACAATCATCCAAATATTTTGAAACCAACCAATCAGGTTATTGTTGCACTATCGACACTCAATAAGAAAGAATCAGAAGATTTAACTGTTTTGGAATTAGGTGCAGAGGGTTTCCCATGTACTATTTATGTGGATGGTAACAGACTTACTTCCGCTGATCTGGAAAGTTTTGAAGATAATATTGATGCTCTATTGTCATCACCCTCAACAGGTGAAAAAATTAAACGTTTAATGAATGTAGAGCCTAATCAAGCTGATGATGTGATTAGTAAATTACCTGTCTCGGATTTTCATAGCTATGATGCGATGGATGCGAGTAGGCTAACTGTTTATGATATTGATTACAAAGGAAAGCTAGTCGAATTGGATTCCACATTAGTATCACAGCTCAAAACAGATAAGAGTCCTTAAGGCTTTTTCTACTAAACAAGACCCACCTTATGGTGGGTTTTTTATTGGAGAAAATAAATGGCACTTCCACCAATTGTACAATCTGCTATGAATCAGGCATCACAGTACAGTAGCCAGATTCAGACCGTTGGTTCTTTATTGTTTGCAAAAAAACGCTCAATCATGGGCTTGTTTGCTGATGTGACAATTGAGGAGCAGCATAGCGATGAACTAAACATCACCGAGCATCCTGTGGAGTCTGGGTCTCCGATTTCCGACCATGCTTATATGAGTCCGCCAGAGGTGACAATAAAACTGGGTTGGTCTGAAAGTGCAGGCAAGCTTAATGGATTGCTGGGTAATAGCTTTATCGCAGGAACGCCGTCATTGATTGGCATTTATGAGGCTTTGCAGGCACTACAGCGAAATAAGATCAGGCTGGTGGTGATGACTGGCAAGCGGCTTTATACGGATATGCTGATTAAGTCACTGAAAGTCACAACGGATGTTGAGTCTGAAAACGCCTTGCTTGTTACGATGACTTTAAGAAAAGTTTTCATAACAACCGTACAGGAAACTGACTTAAAGATCGAGGAGCAGGCAGAACCAGAGGCTACCGCACCGCCAGTAGATGCAGGTACAGTTCAGCCTCAAATTGCAAAAGATGGTGCCTCTAACTTGCTTAAAATTAAAAATAAAGCGGTTGATTTTATTAAAGACTTTTTAAATTAGGAGATCACATGGCTATTTTTGAATTGCCCTTGCGGGCGGGTGCTCAGGAGTTTTTTACCCCACTCAATGGCACTACCTATAAATTTAAGTTGCTTTGGCGTGATCCTGTGGGCTGGTTTCTGGATATTGCAAAACCAGATGGTACGCCGTTGGTGAACGGTATTGCTGTTGTGACAGGTGTAAACCTGATCAAGCAGTATCGGCACAAGATTAAGGGAGAGTTATGGGTGTATACCGATGGCTTGGAAAATCCAGATTATAAGAGTGTTGGTAGCGACAATCTCAAACTTTATTGGGTGGACCCATGAGTGAAAACTGGAATCGTGTGTGTCAATTGATTGTTGGCATTAAAAAAGGCGAACCTGATGCCTTGGATTTCTCAAATATGAGAATAGCTTTTGAGGTAAGGCAGGCTTTATCTGGACAACCATCGGTAGCGGAGGTTTATATATATAACATCTCTGTTGAGACAATGAACAAGTTTAAAGGGGATGACCAGCAATTTACAACAGGTCAGGATTTTGCCTTATATGCGGGATATGAGGGGAATATGGGCCTGATTTTTCAGGGACAGGTTTTCCAGTTTAGGCGTGGACGAGAGTCACCTACAGATACCTATTTATGCATCATTGCCCAAAATGCTGATCAGGTGCATAACTTTGCCGTCATTAAAGGCAACTTGGCTGCTGGATATGATCTTGAGCAGCGTAAGCAAGAGATTATTAAAGCATTTAAAGATAATGGTGTACAAAGTGGTTACTTGGCTCCATCAGCAAATAGCGCCAAGGCATCAAGAGGATGGACTATCTTTGGTCAAGCTTCACAATATTTAACAGAGTATGCTGACAACAATAATCAGGATTGGGCCTATGGCGCAGATGGTGAAATTACAATTGTAGATCGTAATCAACCTGCCGATCCTACAGCCTATTTATTAAGCACAGCTACAGGCTTGATCGGTATGCCACAGCTTACAGCCAGCGGTTTATTTGCTGAGGTACTGTTGAATCCTAAAATAAAACTCAATGACCAAGTTCAGATTAATGAAAGTTTAGTTCAAACTGAAAATTTTGATACGGGCTATGGTCAGCAGGAAATTGATCAGGATTTTAAACAAGCCTTTGGTGCTGATGGTTACTACAAGGTTGTTGGAGTTTCTCATTCGGGTGATACACGCGGGGATGTTTGGACAACAAGCGTTGTCGCCCTAGGTGTTGGTGCAACACAGGCTATTACTGGTGTTGCCATTTCGGGGGTGCAAAATGCCGTATAGTGTTAATCAGGTTGTAAATAACCAGACAAAAACCATCCAAGATATGCTTAACGCCCAGAAAGCAGGGTTTTGGGTCGGAATGCCATGCATTGTTGAGAGCTATGATGCTGACAAGGTAACAATTACAGCACAACCAGCAATCAGGATTCCCATACGGATGCAGGACGGTACGATTTCGATGGAGGAAATACCCGTATTGCAAGATGTGCCTGTGATGTTCACCCGTGGTGGTGGTTGTGTGATTACCCACCCGATTAAAAAAGGTGATGAGTGTTTTGTGGTGTTTGCGGATCGTTGCATAGATGTCTGGTGGCAGAATGGCGGTATTCAGAATCCATTTGATAACCGCAAACATGACTTGTCAGATGGCTTTGCTTTCTTTGCTCCACAGTCACAGCCAAACAGAGTGCAAAACATCTCTACTGAGGCTTTGCAGATACGCACCGATGATGGTGAGGCTTATATTGAGCTGAATCCTGAAACAAAGGAAATCAACCTGAAAGCCACCAAGGTAAATATTGATGCTGATGTTGTGATGACCAAGACATTGACTGTTACTGATGTGATCAAGTCCCTTGCTGACGTGGTAGCTAAAACAATTAGTTTGATTGGGCACCTTACAACTGGAGTCAAGGGCGGTTCTGATATATCGGGGCCTCCTCAACCATAATCTGACCAATACAGGAGACCATGTGAAAGCATGGTTTTTTTATGCGCTATAGAAAACTGGATGAAAACGGCGATTACTCGTTCGGTAATAGCCAGGCGAATTTTTACCAAAACACACCACAGGCAGTGGGACAGGCTGTTTTAACCCGCCTTAGGTTATGGGTGGGTGAATGGTTCCTAAATATTGATGATGGAACTGATTGGCTGGATCAGGTGCTTGGCCGTGGCACCAGCCTGCTTTATGAGCAAGTCATCAAGCAACGGATTCTGGGAACCCAGGGTGTGACTGAGATTACTGATTTCTTTACCCAGTATGACCCCAACACCCGCGAACTGGCAATTCAAACAACCATTAACACCATTTATGGTGAGACAACCTTGCAGGAGTCTTTATGAGCTATGTGACGATTGATGAAAACGGCGTTTCTGCAAGCACCTTTGAAGAAATCCTGCTGGACCTGAAGAATGAGTACAAGGGGATTTATGGGAATGATGTCTATCTTGAAAATGATAGTCAGGACGGTCAATTCCTTGCTCTGATTGCACGGGCGATTAGTGACACCGCCGCCGTGGCCGTTGGTGTCTATAACTCATTTTCTCCTGTCAGTGCGCTGGGTGAGGCTTTATCTCGCAATGTGGCAATTAACGGAATAACACGGGCAATTCCCACCAACTCTTTTGCCCCTGTTGTCATCTCAGGGGCGATTGGAACCACGATTAAAAACGGGATTGTTGGAGATGGTACTCACCGATGGTTCCTACCTACAATAGTAATCATCGACAACACTGGTTCCATCACTGTGAACGCTGTCTGTGAATCTCTGGGGGCGATCTCAGCAACACCCCACAATATTACCAACATCATTACACCAACACGCGGTTGGGTCTCTGTAGACAACCCAAATGCCGCCGTGCTGGGTAATCCCGTTGAAAACGATGCGACCTTGCGTCAGAGACAGATTATTTCTACCACAATACCATCACTGGGTTTATTGAGTGGTGCGCTGGGTGCAATAGCCAATCTGGATGGCGTGACCAGGTATAGAGGGTATGAGAACGATTCCGATGCAGTCAATGATTTTGGCATGTCGCCTCATAGTGTCGCATTTGTCATTTCTGGTGGTGATGAGCAGCAGATTGCAGAGGTAATCCAGCTTAAAAAGACAATGGGGTGCGCCACTGACGGTGATATTAGCAGGGTTGTAGTTGACCCGTTTGGCAATGAAAAGACGATTAAGTTTTACAGGCCGACAGTTGTCACTACAAATGTGGTCGTCAATATCGTAGCGCTGAACAACTACAACGACAGTACAGGACTCAAGATCAAGCAGTCAGTTGCAGACTATATCAACCGTGTTGAGATCGGCGGAAAAATCACACAAACGCATTTGTATATCGCTGCCGCATTGAATGGCAGTTTTGATGCCGCCAGCTATGAAATTGCAAGCATTTGGGTAAATGATCAAAGTGACCTTTTGCTCAACTTCAATGAACTGGCTGTGTGTACTGTCAATAACGTGAGTATTGGAATCACCTAATGAGCATTGATAAATATATCGGGCTTTTAACGAGCCAGCACCGTGAGAAACCAAAATTTGAGGCAACCATCCGCGCATCCATAGAGCCAATACTCAACAACAAGGATTCAATTGCAAGCTTGCCAAGCTACTTTGATCTTGAATCGGCCACAGGTGATCAGCTTATCACCATAGCGAAATGGGTGGGAGCGCCAACAGCCATTCCTGATGCGATACCAATGCCGTATTTTGGCTTTGAGGGCCAACCAGAGGCGCTGCCATACGGTGAAACAGATGATCCAGAAATCGGCGGGTTTTGGCGGGAATCTGGTGTTTCTGGCAATGCCGCAAAAACAATTGACACAACACTGCTACGGCGTGTTATCAGGGCGCAGATTTATAAGAACCAGTGTAACTGCACGTTCTTTGATGCCTTTCAAATTCTTAGCCTTGTGCTGGATGAGTCGTTCACCATCAATGACAGTGGTGAGATGTGGATCAGCATGGGCTTTGATGAGTCCATGAGTATTGCCAACAGACAACTTGCAAAAATGATGATTCCAAAACCTGCGGGTGTGGAATTTCGGTTTGATGAGTATTGATCAGTGAGATTTTAAAATGCCTATTACGAAATTAACGGTTTTCTCTGAAAACGGGGATAAAAACACTACTGGGTTGAACCAGAATCTAGGTTTCCCATCACTATTAAAGCCCGCCCGCCAATGGTTCAACTACCTGTTTAATGCAGTCACCAAAAAGATTAATGAGGTGATTGACGGTGTTGATTTTCTACAAGACCAGATCACAATTGAGAAAGCAGACCGCATCTATAGCGACAATCTGCTGAATGATAAAATTGATTATGAAATTACCCAAAGAGAAAATGCTGATTATGGACTTCAACAACAAATAGATGACTTGCAACAGCAGATTTATTCAGCAAACACAAGAATTGCTCTGCTGGAAGCTCATGAACTATATCGAGTAGGTGACCTATTTATTTCAACAACTCTATTTGCTAATGCGGGTGATGTTCATGCGCACATTGGCTATGGAACATGGGAGCGTTTTGGTGATGGTCATGCACTTGTAGCGGCTGCTTTTTTAAATGAGGGCGGTGCGCCTGCATTTATGCTTACACCAGGCGCAACAGGCGGTGAATATAGCCATGTTCTTACAATTGATGAAATGCCTGCTCATAGCCACACGTTGGGGGATTCTGCTGGTACATCAGGTACAGGAAGAACACCTGATTTAAATAGTTCACCACCTGATACCATGAACATAACTGATGCGATAGGCATGACAGGTGGTGGTATGGCTCACAACAATATTCAACCATCAATCACGGTATGTGTGTGGAAGCGTATTTCATGAATAGGACGATGATATGAGTTGCCTAAATGATTCTCTGAATATAATCCGCGGTGACACTTTTAGTTATCCCTGTCATTTTGATGGCGAAAACGATGAGCCAATTGACTTAACTGACACTCAATTTGATGCTGTAATAGAGACACTGAGTCAATCATGGCAACAACCACTTGTAGTGACCAAAGCAGACCAGATCGCCCACAAAGGCGATTTTTTTATATCTGCTGAAACTACAGATGACTGGTTGATTGGTGACTTACAGATCAGGTTGACCAGGATCATTGGGACTGTGCGGTTGAGTGCGCTAATACCTGTATTTGTGGAAAGGGGGTGACATGGATAAGCTTACAATCAAAACAGAAAACACTGTCTTGAAGTTATATACTCAGTCATTAGTAGTTAGCCTTGTTGAGTCTGTTAATGGGAAAACGGGTGTTGTGGTTTTAAATGCCAATGATGTTGGGTCTGATGTTGCTGGGTCTGCTGCTACTGTACAGCAAAATCTTGATGAGGCAGTTAATTCATTAAATAATGAATTAAGCGCTTTATCTGGTGAGGTTGAAACAAAGGCTAATGCAGCAGCAGTGGTCCAAGCACTGGCAACAAAAGCTGATCTTATAGATGGTGTTATTCCAGCATCGCAATTACCAAGCTATGTTGATGATGTACTTGTCTATCCAACGTGGTCAGCCTTTCCTGTGGTTGGTGAAGCAGGCAAGATTTACGTGACTGAAGATACCAATAAAACGTATCGTTGGTCGGGATCAGGATATGTTGTCATTGCGGATGGTGTAGCGTTGGGTGAAACAGCTACAACAGCATATCGTGGGGATCGTGGCAAAGCTGCTTATGATCATTCTTTATCGCAAGGCAATCCGCACAATACAACAACCAGCGATATTCCAGAGGGCAACAAGCTATACTTTACTGAGGATAGAGTACGCTCAACTATACCAATCTGGATGGACATAAATACTCTTGCGGGGGTGGCATGGCATTCATCTGTTGATGTAAGTAAAAGCAAAATTGAGATTGCAAAAAATCAGGGAAATATTCTCATAAGAGGGTATTTATGGATGGGTGGCAATATTGGTTCAAATATCACACTTATTACACATACAGATGAAAGGTTCATGTGTGACATAAGTTTTTTACAATCTACAACAATAGGTACGACATTAGCTCAGTTATTTTTTATGACTAATAATCTATCCCGTGTTGTATATGCCAATCAAGGACCAGACATATTTGCTGGAGTAAATAAATTTACTCTTGTTGGTTCTTCTTTATCTCAAAACATTGTTTACCATCTAGCACAAGTGGTGGTTGGTAAAGCAAAGGTGTAAATCAATAATCAGTTTAATCTCTTATTGAATCGTAAATTAAACTAAATATGGGTGCATTAAGCGCCTTTTTTATTGCCAGGAGAAAAGTATGGCAGAGCCAGTAAGTAGTGGTGCAGGGGCGGTGGCTATCAAAATGTATGGCATTGGGGCAATTATTGCAGTTGTTATTGCATTGGGGTACTTGGTAGTAATCATGACCAGAATGCCGCGCTCACGTAGCGAATGGGTTGTGAGTCTGGTTTCGACAGTGATAGGCAGTATCGGAGCGGGTGGATTTATTATTCAGCATTTCGCTATGCATGATTATGCAGCAACATGGGCGGGACTTTGTGCGATCGGAGGGATTTTTTTGCCGCAGGTTTGCCGTTCTGGGCAATCATCCGTTGGACATTTAACTATGTGAATGCCAGAGAGAATGCAACGATCCTGGATGTAGGAAAAGAACTCAAAGATTTTAAAGATAACTTTTAACAATTCAATTTTAACCCATGCCGCCTTAGGGCGGTTTTTTTATGTCAAAAGGAAAGTGAAATGACAATTAATCAATCAGAACAAATTGCTCAAGCCTACTCATGGTTACGTGCAATGTCTGGAGGTAAGCTGGCACAAGAACAAGTTGATGCTGGTGATGCAATTATCGCATTAAATGGACTATCTACTTTTGCAAAGTTAATTGGATTTAAACTAGATTCAACAGTTACGGGTCAGCGTGATATTTCAGAAAATGGCTTTTCAATCATTCGGGAGTTTGAGGGATTCCGTTCACAGGCATATCTGGATACTGGTGGGGTGTGGACAATCGGCTACGGTACGATCAAGTACCCGAACGGTACACGCGTTAAAAAAGGCGATACATGCACACAAGCACAGGCTGAATTGTGGTTAAAAAATGACTGTGCGTGGGTCGATTCATGTCTTGATAAATATGTAACGATCACGATTAGCCAAAATCAATTTGATGCTCTAGCATCCTTTGTTTACAACATTGGTGAGACAGCTTTTGTTAAAAGCACAATGCTAAAAGCTTTAAATGCAGGCAACTTTGCTGGTACAGCAATGCAGTTCGATCGTTGGGTTTATGATAATGGGAAGTGCATCCAAGGATTGGTAAATCGCAGAGAAAAAGAAAAGACATTGTTTTTAAAAAAGTAGTTATCAATTGCAAACGCTCTATGTTCAATTTTATTATCAGCCATCTAATTAAATTAGCCCTCAACTAAGAGGGCTTTTTCATGCCAATTAAGCCAACTTATTTCTAAGGCGAATCACTCATATTCTGAATTTTTTGTGAAAATTTTGTGAATTTATATTTTGGTGTTTTTATATCTCTAATAAAAATTTTAATTTTCATATATTTTATATTAATCTTTTACTGTAAAAATTTAATTATTGTTTTATAAAATTTATGCAAATATCTGATATAAATATAGAAACACACCCACTCACTCCTTTTTTGCCTGGCAATGCAAAACTGCTGATGCTGGGAAGCTTTCCACCACCTCAGAATCGGTGGAAGATGAACTTCTACTATCCAAACTATCAAAATGATATGTGGAGAATCTTTGGCCTGATTTTTTTCAGTGATAAAAACCACTTTTTAGATTTACCCAATAAAAATTTTAAGGAAAGTCAAATCCGTGAGTTTTTGTCCCAAATTGGAATTGGGATATTTGATACGGCCTATCAAATTAAACGCTTGCAGGGCAATGCCTCAGACAAGTTCCTGGAAATTGTGACTCCAACCGATTTGTCAGCTTTGCTTGAGCAAATACCAATGTGTCATACCATTATGACAACGGGAGACAAGGCTACAGATACGCTGATGCAGCATTTTCCAGATCAACCTATTAAGCCCATGATCGGTCAATCGGTACAGGTGAATTATGACAATCGTGAGCTAAGCTTATATCGCTTGCCCTCATCATCACGGGCCTATCCATTGGCACTGGAAAAAAAAGCGGATGTTTACAAACAGTTCTTTCAACAAATTGGTTTGGTTTAATTATAAAAGGAGGGGAAATGAATGAACGATGTCGCCAGTCCAATCGACTTACGCAATTATGATGATGCTGTGGAATGGCAAGACACGGCAAATGTGAAACGCCCGTGGAGAAAGGATTTCTTTGATTATTATGCCAATCTGATTAAGATGCATGCTTCTGATCAAGGTCATATTCTGGAGTTGGGAGCAGGGCCAGGATTTTTAGCGCAACATTTATTATCGCAATTGCCCAATATTCAATATACCGCTTTCGATTTTTCTGAGGCTATGCATCAGCTTGCTCAACAGAAGTTAACTCCCTCTGAACGGGCAAGAGCCAATTATCTCATCGGAAACTTTAAAGAGCCTGATTGGGAAAATGCTGTAAATCAAAAATATGACTTTATTATCATCCATCAGGCATTGCATGAGCTTCGGCATAAAAAATATGCTGCCGATTTTCATAAAAAAGTAAAAACCTTACTAGAACCTCAAGGTTGTTACTTGGTTTGCGATCATCTATGTGCACCTCATGCCATGCAAAATGACCAGCTTTATATGAACAAACAGGAGCATATCGACGCTTTAAAAGCGGCATCTTTTGAAAATATTAAGATGCCTTTAGAAATTGAGGGGCTGTGCCTGTTTGAAATGCGTTTAGATTAGATTTTCCATCATTCTTGGATATTTGATCCATCTAAAATCATTGATCTTGATGTCACGGACATGGGTAAATTCAGACCAGATCAGTTGACTGCCTTTTGTCCATTGCAGTGGTTTCACCCGTTGTTTCACTGCAAGTTTCTCTTGTTCAGTTGCTGGACGTAAATCTCCAATTTCCACATATAAACGAACGCCAGGATAATCACTAAAATTTCCCTGAATCAGTGAACTTAGCCAGAACAGCTTTCCGCTATTAACAGCCTGAATACAGGCTTTTTGATTTTGAGCTAGATTTTCACCTAATCTTTCTGTAAATGTATCAAAGAAGTAAGCTGTTTGATTGTCATTTAAAAAGACAGTACCAATAGGGGTAATATTGGGTTGCCCATACTGATCGACTGTTGCAATTGAAGCATGTATTGATGCTTTTTGTGCAAGTTTAAAAATCCGTTGAATATTTTTCCAGTCTTTTTCTAAAATCATATATTTATCCTTGTTATTGTTTCTCAAGGTAATTTAGCACATAAAAAGTAAGATAATATTGCTATTTAATTTTCAATAAATTGTCAATTCGGCAAATAAGGTTCTGGTTTATGAGAACCTTATTGATCTAAATGATGATTCTATAAACCACCGCCAAGCGTTTTATACAGTTCAATCTGGTTATTCAATTTAGTCTGCTCAAGTATCAGTAGGCCTTGTTGTGCAGCATAGGCAGAACGTTGGGCATCCAAAACAGTCAGGTAACTGTCAATGCCAGCCCTAAAACGTGCAGTTGATAATGTATAGGTGGTATCTGTCGCTGACACCAAGCGTCGTTGTGCAGCTAAACGATCTTCAATATACGCATGAGCAGCCAAGGCATCATTCACTTCACGAAAAGCGGATTGAATGGCTTTTTCATATTCAGAAAGAGCAATTTTCTGATCTATCTCTGAAATCTTGATATTGGCTTTACGAGTTCCCCAATCAAAAATGGGCAGATCGAGGCTCGGACCAATCGACCAGGAAAATCCACCAGATTTAAATAAATCTTTCAGTTCAGTTGAGGCATATCCTGTTGAACCTATCAAACTAATGGTGGGGAACATTCGTGCTTTTGCTACACCAATATTTGCGCCTGCTGCACGCAGTTGATATTCAGCCGCTTTTAAATCTGGGCGGTTATGGAGTAAGTCACTGCTGAGACCTGTTGTAAAAGTCCTCTCATTGCTTATATTTTTAACGGTTTGATCAGGAAGCAGACTTTGTGGAACAGCCTGCCCAGCCAATAGATCCAGTAAGTTCTGTGCCTGTAAGACCTGGGTTTTATAATTGGCAACATCGTTTCGCGCAGTTTCAACCGAAATTTGTGATTGATGTAGGGGAACCTCACTATCTATTCCAGCATCAAAACGTTTCTTGTTCAGATTGTAAGCATCGAGTTGTGTTTTTAGTGTCTGCTCCGCAAGGTTTAAGTTGGCTGTTGCAAAAGAATAATTTAGCCAGGCTTGGGCAACTTGGCTCACTAAACTAATCTGTGTTGCCTGTTTGGCATTCTGGGTGGCAAGGTAATGATTCAATGCTGTGTCTTTAAGGCTCTGAACACGTCCCCAAAAATCCAGCTCATAGGCAGTCACCCCCAATCCGACTTGAAATGTTAAATAGGGGTTATTGGGATTGGTGGATGGGTTGACCTGCCGTAGCGCATTGCCTGTTACGCCTATCGTTGGCAATTGGTCGTATTGGGTAATTCGATATTGCTGTTGGGCACGTTGAATATTCAGGGTGGCAGTGCGTAAATCACGGTTGTGATTTAAGCTGATTTCAATCACCTGTAATAAGCGTGGATCAGAAAAGAATGTTTTATATCCCTGTTCTGCAATTGAAGTGCCTGCATGGGTTTGGGCAAACTGTTGTGGAATATCCGATTTAATCACAGGTTGAGGGGCTTGTAGGCTAATACAGGCGGTTAAGTAAAACGATAATGTGGAGACAATAAACCCACGAGATAAGACAGCCGATTTAGACATACTCTTCTCCAAACAATAGCAAATATTTAGGTATGGAAGTCTCAAGGGAAATTTTTCATTTCCCTTGATTGATCTGGTTTAGGATTTGATTTTTGGTTTTGAGGAAAATAGTTTTTCGACTGTACCCAATACAAAGATGAAAAATAAAGGCACAAAGAAAATTGCCAAAATGGTTGCTGAAATCATGCCACCAAACACACCCGTTCCCAAAGCGTGTTGGGTTTCAGAACTTGCACCCGATGCAATCACCAATGGAATCACACCACAGGTAAAGGCAAGGGAAGTCATGAGAATCGGACGCAAACGAAGTTTGGCTGCCGCAACAGTCGCCTCAATTAAACTCATGCCGTCTTCTTTGAGCATCTTGGCAAATTCCACAATTAAAATTGCATTTTTGGCAGATAGACCAATGATGGTGATTAATCCAATTTTAAAGAACACATCATTCATTAATCCTCTAGACATAATCGCAACAATCGCCCCGAAAATACCCAATGGCACAACCAGCATGACTGAAAGTGGAATCGACCAGCTTTCATACAGTGCTGCAAGCACTAGGAATACCACCAGCATGGACAAAGCAAGCAAGAATGCCATTTGTGATTCAGACTGTTTTTCCTGTAAGGAAATCCCTGTCCATTCATAGCCAATGCCTTTGGGTAATTTGGCAATCAGGTGTTCCATTTCACGCATCGCATCACCTGATGAGGTATCAAAGTTTGGAATACCTGCAATACTCAGGGATGGTCGTCCGTTGTAGCGATTGTATTGTTGCGGTGCCTTATTCCATTGCGGAGTCACCACTTCAGACAAAGAAACCAGTTGTCCACTTGCACCCATGACTTTTAGGTTCAAAATGTCTTTTAACTGCATACGTGATTTGGCATCGACCTGCACAATCACTTGCTGCATTCGTCCCTGATTTGGAAAATCGTTGATATACATTGAACCCATTGAGGTTGAGATAATGTCTGAAACATCAGAAAACTTAACCCCCAGCACATTGAGTTTTTCACGGTCAATTTTTAATGAGATATTGTCACCTTGTGGTAAGCCCTCATTCCATACCATATAGAACTTTTTATTCTTGACCGCCATCGCCATCAATTGATCTTGTGCAGCCAACAGGGCAGGCATTCCCAAGTTTGCCCGATCCTGTAAACGCAGGCTAAAACCAGCGTATGTACCCAGCTCATCAATTGCAGGAGGAAGTACCGCCATAATTGCTCCCTCCTTACTATTTGCCATAGAGGCATTCACTGAGTTGGTCATTGCTGTGGCAGTTGAGGTTCTGTCTTTAAAATCTGTTAAGGTGGTAAAGGCAACCGCAACATTTTGACCTGCACCACTAAAGCCCCAGCCGAGAATCGTGGTATTGCTTTTTACATTTGGATTGTCTTTTAAACTGTTCTCAAATTCATTCACCACATTTTTAGTACGTTCTGTGGTGGCATCTGATGGCAGTTGGAAAGAAGTCATAAACCAGCCCTGATCTTCCTCTGGCATAAATGCAGTTGGCCATAATTTCATGCCCGCAAAAGTAATTGCTGTGATCACGACAAAAATCACCATCATGGGAATGGTGTGTTTGATCACTTTAAGCAGCATCAATTCATACTTTTTGGTCACTTTATCAAAGCTGCGGTCAAACCATGCAAAGAAACCTTTTTTCTGATGATGGGCATCAATCGGTTTAAGCAGGGTGGCACACAGCGCTGGTGTTAAAATCAGGGCGAGCAGTGCTGAGAATAAAATCGACACGGACATGGTCAGGGTAAATTGCTGGTAGATAATCCCGACTGAACCACTGGCAAACGCCATCGGCAAAAATACCGCAGCAAGTACCAGTGTAATACCAATAATCGGACTGGTAATTTCTTTCATGGCTTTGGAGGTTGCATCTTTAGGAGATAAGCCCTCAGTTGCCATAATCCGTTCAACGTTTTCAACCACCACAATGGCATCATCGACAATAATCCCGATCGCAAGCACCATGCCAAACATGGTCAGGACGTTGATGGAAAAACCTGCCAGCAACATGACTGAAAATGTACCGAGTAGGGCAATTGGCGCAACAATCGCTGGAATTAGGGTATAACGCACATTATGTAAAAATAAATACATCACAATGAAAACCAGAATCATGGCTTCAAGCAAGGTATGAATTACTTTTTCAATTGAGATTTTAACAAAAGGTGCGGTGTCATACGGGATACTAAACTGCATACCCTCTGGGAGATTGAGCTTTAATTCCTCAATTTTGGCTGTTACGCCCTCAGCTGTTTTAACTGCATTTGCACCAGGGCTGAGCTGAATTGCCGCCGCAGTGGCAGGCTTTCCATTTTCCAGAATGGCAAAGTTGTAGGCTTGTGAACCCATTTCAACATTGGCAACATCGGAAAGTTTAATCACGCTCCCGCTGGTTTTGCTTTTTAGGCTAATCTCCTTGAATTGCTCAACATTGGCGAGCTGTCCCTGAGCAGACAAAGGGACGGTGATGAGCTGTCCTGCTATGGCAGGTAAATCACCTAAACGACCAGGTGCAATATCAACATTGTTTTCACGAATGGCATTGTTGACATCACTGATGGAAAGACCATAAGAAACCAGCTTATTGGGATCAACCCAAATTCGCATCGCCTTTTCAGCACCAAAGGACTGAACTTTACCAACACCCTCAACCCGCTTGAGTTCCTCAACCACATTTCGGACAAGGTAATCACTGAGATCAACCTCAGAATATTGACCATTTGGCGAGTTGATGCCAACTAGCATCAAGAAACCTGATGACGATGCCTCAACCTGCAAGCCTTGCTGGCGAACCACCTGTGGCAAACGTGCCTCCACAGCCTTGATTTTATTTTGTACATCAACCTGCGCCATCTCCACATCTGTCCCTGGTTTAAAGGTCGCAGAGATCTGTGCCGTGCCTGACGTATCCGTGGTTGCGCTGTAGTAAAGCAGGTTTTTTACGCCTGATAATTCTCTTTCAATCAGCGTGACCACACTGTCATTAATGGTTTTGGCTGTTGCACCTGGATAAATTGCACTAATCGTTACCTGAGGCGGTGCAACACTTGGAAAACGGGCGATCGGCAGTTTTGGGATACTGAGCAATCCAAACAAAATAATGAAAATCGCAATTACCCATGCAAACACAGGACGGCGAATGAAAAATTGTGACATCATCATTGTACTCCCTGTGTGGTCGGTGTTTTCCAAGTGCTTATTTCAAGTTTTTGATTGGGTTGAATACGTTCAACGCCCTCAACCACCACCTTGTCACCTGTTTTTAGCCCTTTATTGACAAGGTATGACTGCTGATATTGCTGTCCCAACTCAATTGGACGTATTTCGGCTGCGCCTTTGGCATTGATGACATAGGCTTGTGGATCACCGTTGCTATTGCGTTGCACCGCCTGAGCAGGAATCAACAAGGCTTGTGGAATGGATGCTCGGTCAATATTGACCCGTACATACATGCCTGGCAGAAGTTTTCGTTCAGGATTCTGCACTTCAATACGAATCGTCACATCACCTGTTTCTGGATCAACATTGATGTCTTCAAATAACATCCTTGCAGTGACCTTATAAGGCTGCCCATGACTATTTAAAATACGAACGGTTTTTTCATTATTGGCAGATAATTCACCACTTTGTAAGGCGGCTTGTAAACGTTCATATTCAGCAATCGATTGTTTAACATCGACATACACCTTGTCGATTTGCTGTACGGTTGCCATTGGCGCGGTATCACCTTGACCAACTAATGCCCCCTCAGTAACAAAAGACTGTCCGATACGACCTGAAATCGGTGCGCGTACAGTGGCATATTGCAGATTTAAATTTTGTCGTGTCAGTAGGGCTTTCATTTGAGCAACATCAGCCAAAGCCTGACGATAGGCAGCCTGAGCATCACTGACTTCCTGTTTGCTGATTGCATTGCTTGGCAGCAATTGTTCATAACGTTCTAACTGAACCTTTAAACGGGCAACTTCTGCTTCGGCTTTAGTCAGGGAGGCTTTATTGCTATTTACATCTGCCTGAAAAGTCTCAGCATTGATTTTATAGAGTGCTTGTCCTGCTTTGACTTCACTGCCTTGCGTAAACAATACCTTTTCAATGATGCCACCAACTTGGGGACGAATTTCGGCTGTACGGAATGCCTGTACACGCGCTGGTAAATTTTCACTAAAATTAATGGATTGTGGCTGAATATTAAATATAGTGACTTTTGCAGGTGTTGTCTCAGCCTGAGCAACCTGTTCAGAACCACAACCTTGCAGCACCAGCCCAATCGACAAAAATAATGGAAGTAAAAGATGCTTTTGCATACTGTCCAAACCTATGCAGTTTTTGATGCTGTCATTATTTTTGAGGAGTGTGGAATGATGATCGCTGAAATGTGGAAAAAGTGTGGAGATAAACAGATATTTCAGCGTATGATGGATTTAGACTGCAATAACTCAATTTTTATGTATGTTTGAAGCCTCATTTTTTTTTGATTGTCGTGATAAACAGATTCTCGTGGTTGAGGATGAATATGATATTGGCGACATTATTGAACATTATCTAAAACGCGAGGGAATGCATGTCATCCGTGCCATGAATGGCAAACAGGCGATTGAAATACATGCCTCCCAAGCGGTAGATTTAATCCTGCTGGATATTAAGCTGCCTGAATTAAATGGCTGGGAAGTATTGAGTAAAATTCGTCAAAAAGCACAAACACCTGTGATTATGCTTACCGCACTGGATCAGGATATTGATAAAGTCATGGCTTTACGTATTGGTGCAGATGATTTTGTGGTGAAGCCCTTTAATCCAAATGAAGTGGTGGCTCGTGTACAGGCCGTGTTAAGAAGAGCGCAGCAAAATATACAGCTTCAAAAGAAAAATCTGGTTTATAAAAATATCGAAATCAACACTGATATTCATAGTGTTTATATTGATCAGCGTGATAAGAAAATTTTGCTTAACCTGACCCTGACTGAATATAAGATTCTACTTTTAATGATTGATCATCCACACAAAGTCTTTACTCGCAGCGAATTAATGAATCATTGCCTGCCTGATCGGGATGCGCTTGAGCGAACCGTGGACAGCCATGTCAGTAAACTCAGAAAAAAACTGGAAGAACAGGGGCTTCAAAATATGTTGATCAATGTGCGTGGCGTTGGTTATAGGCTTGATCAGATTCAAGAGTAATAACTTTTGATGAAATAGGCTGTTTTGAGAAAAACTTATGAAAAATAAATTGGGTATTAACAAGCAGCTTTTTATTGCATTTAGTATGGTAAATCTGAGTATCACGCTATTTGCGGTTTTTGTTGGTTATTTCTTTTACAACTATGCCATAGAAAATGGCTGGATTTCACTGAGTTCATTACAGGAAGACTGGACAGATTTTCATCTGATTGACTGGATTTGGCTATTTACCGTGATTCTATGTGGTTCAGTTGTTTCCCTTGTGATTGGGATGCAGCTCGCAAAACGTTTTATTGTGCCGATTAACTCTTTGGCGGAAGCTGCTAATAAAATCAGTCAGGGCGACCTTTCTGCACGAGCGAATGATAACCAGATTCACTCTACCGAAATTGCTGAACTTATGCATAATTTTAATGATATGGCAAAGAAACTGGAAAGTTCGGTTAAAAATGCACAGGTGTGGAATGCGGCAATCGCCCATGAATTGAGAACGCCGATCACCATTTTACAGGGGCGTTTACAGGGTATACTTGATGGTGTTTTTAAACCAGATGAGGTTTTGTTTAGCAGCCTGTTAAATCAGGTTGAGGGATTGTCCCATCTAGTCGAAGATTTACGCACATTAAGCTTAGTTGAAAATCAGCAGTTACGTTTAAATCTTGAGTGGGTCGATTTTAACGAACATATTGAAAAGATATTGCTGATGTTTAAAGAAAGGCTAGTACAGGCTCAGTTGAATATTCAGCTTGATTTAACAACTGAAAAAGTATGCTGTGATCATAGACGTATGCAACAGGTTTTGATTGCATTAATTGACAATACCATTCGCTATGCTCATTCAGGCACATTAAAAATTTCTTCAAGAATAATATTAAAAGATTGGATTCTACAAATTGAAGATCAAGGGCCTGGTATTGCTGAAGAATATCAAACAGATTTATTCAATCCATTTTTTCGCCTGGAGCAGTCCAGAAACAAGGAGTTTGGTGGAACAGGGCTGGGATTGGCCGTTGTCCATGCAATTGTGATAGCCCATCACGGTACAATCCGTTATGAAAATCCAGGAAACTATAGTGTTTTCACTATCACTATCCCACAGCCGCAATTGAATAGCTGATTTACATCATCCATTCCACTGGAAAATAAGACACAAAATGCATGGTAAATCGCTGGAATTTAGTGCTTTCAGGGTCATGATGATGTTCAACAACTTCACCATTTGGTTGATGCTCGTACCAAACGATATTGCCATTCTCATCCAGTTTGAGTTGGTAGGCGACTTGTAGCAAATGCTGGTCAAGCATCGCGGTAATCTGATCCTGTAAATGGTCGGATTCAACCACTAAACCGACCTCGGTATTTAAATGGGCAGAACGAGGGTCGAAGTTAAAAGAACCAATAAACACTTTCCCATCCACATCAAAGAATTTAGCGTGCAGGCTTGAGCGATTTTTACCCTTTTTAGGAATCACGCTACCTGTAGCGATTTCATACCAAGTTCTTTTTGTTCTTTCAATATTCGGTTTGAACTCATAAAGTTGTACGCCGTTTTGCAAGAGAGGCTTACGGTATTGACTATAAAAGGAATGAACCACGGCAACATCATTGGCCACCAGACTATTGGTAAGTACCCGAACCTTAATTCCATTGCTGGATAATTGATTTAAATAAGCTGTACCCTGTTTGGTGGGTACAAAATAAGCTGAAACCAGTTCCATATGTTGTTCAGGTTTGCCCATAATCTTTAGCACTTGGGAATATAGCAGATTGTCACCCTTTGCCTGTCCCAATGCCTTATTGGGATGATCAGCAACAAAATGAGCCTTTGCCCATTGGATGGGATAATTTTGTAATCTTAATTTTAAATAATCCTGTGCTGCTTCCAGTTTATCTTCCGTTGGGGTATTAACCTGATTCAAAGCTTTATAAGTATCTCTTAAATTTTCAAGTTGCTGTGGTGTTCCCGTCCCAATTAACTGCTCAGTTGAATAACTGAGATCATTATTCCAGAACTCATCAAAAACCTGTTCAGCCCGATCAACCGCCTTGCCATAGAACAAAATATCCATATCGCTAAACTGGAATTGATCGCTTGCTTCAAAATACTCGCTGCTGATATTACGACCACCTGTCACTGCAATCGACTGATCAGCAATCGTCAGCTTGTTGTGCATACGATGGTTCACTTGTTTGAGCCGAAATATATAGTCAATAAATCGTAAATGTCTAAATTTATATGGATTGAAAATACGGATTTCAAAATTTTGGTGGTGGGCAAGGGCCTTTAAGGTTTTATCGAGTTTTATTCCATTCTGATCGTCAATCAGTAAACGGATTTTTACGCCTCGGTCTGCTGCATTCAGTAATTCATGCAGCATCATGTTGCCAATGGCATCGTCATTCCAAATATAATATTGTAAATCAAGCTGATGTTTGGCATTTCGAATTAAGTGAATCCGTGAAGCAATGCTTAAAAAAGCATCATCCAAGGCTAAAAAAGCGGTTAAACCATGTTCAATATTGAGATCGGCTTGTGGATCATTCATCCACTTTGTTTTTATTTGCACAGAATTACTCCGATCATGATTCTGGTTGGGTGGCAAAGAACAGCCACTTATTCCTAACATGATAACAAGTGTCGTTATCTGAAGATGGTATGAGTTTTTTATCATTTTATTGTTCAAGCACGTGAATCCAACTTTAATTTATACGATATTGATTTTATTATCTAAAAACTTTTTATTTCCAAGGTGATAATGTAATTTTCAATAAAAACATTAATTTAATTATTGATATGATGGAGGTATACATTTTTAGTTGTTAAAGAAATTCACTGAGAACAGCAAAATCATATATGGGTTAATCAATTATTGAGCTTTATTACTATACTGGTGTATAGTATATTTTTAGATTTAATGTGGTCGACATTATGCCTAAACAATTAGAGGATAAAAAAAAGATTCTCACACGTGTAAGACGAATCCAGGGGCAAGTACAGAGCGTTGAACGTGCTTTGGAAAATGACACGGAATGTGCTGATATTTTGCAGCAAATCTGTGCAGTTCGTGGTGCATTAAATGGTTTGATGACTGAACTTCTCGAAATTCATTTAAAGGATACCTTGGTGATAGGTGAATCTTCAGAGTTGCAACGCAGTCAGGAACTAACTCAAGTCAGTAAAATTCTTAAATCTTATTTAAAGTAAAAATTAAGGAGTATCATTGTGATTAAATCTCGTGCAGCCGTTGCCTTTGCCGCAGGTGAACCATTACAAATTGTAGAGCTAGATGTTGAACCACCAAAAGCGGGTGAAGTGCTGATTAAAATTACCCATACAGGTGTGTGCCATACCGATGCCTTTACCTTGTCGGGTGATGATCCAGAGGGCGTTTTTCCAGCAGTATTGGGTCATGAAGGTGCAGGTGTAGTGGTTCAAGTCGGAAAGGGTGTGACTAGTGTTGCAGTTGGCGATCATGTGATTCCACTTTATACGGCGGAATGTAAAGAATGCCTGTTTTGTAAATCGGGTAAAACCAATCTTTGTGTTGCGGTTCGCGCGACTCAGGGCAAGGGTGTGATGCCTGATGGTACAACCCGTTTTTCTTACAATGGTCAGCCAATTTATCACTATATGGGCTGCTCAACCTTTAGTGAATATACTGTTGTTGCCGAAGTGTCTTTGGCGAAAATTAATCCAGAAGCCAACCATGAACAAGTCTGTTTGTTGGGTTGTGGCGTGACCACAGGTATTGGCGCGGTACATAACACGGCGAAAGTGCAAGAGGGCGATAGTGTCGCGGTGTTTGGTTTGGGCGGTATTGGTCTGGCTGTGGTGCAAGGTGCGCGCCAAGCCAAAGCTGGACGGATTATTGTGATTGATACCAATCCTGATAAATTTGAACTGGCAAAACAATTTGGTGCAACCGATTTTCTTAATCCTAAAGATTATGAACAGCCGATTCAGCAAGTGATTGTCGAAATGACAGGCTGGGGCGTTGATCATTCTTTTGAATGTATCGGCAATACCAACGTCATGCGTTCAGCTTTGGAATGTGCGCATCGTGGCTGGGGACAATCAGTGATTATTGGTGTTGCTGGTGCAGGTCAGGAAATTTCAACCCGTCCATTCCAGTTGGTGACAGGACGTAAATGGATGGGCACGGCATTTGGTGGTGTAAAAGGTCGTTCTCAACTGCCGAAAATGGTGGAAGATGCCATGAAAGGTGAAATCCAGCTTGAACCATTTGTCACGCATACCATGCCGCTTGAAGACATTAATGAGGCTTTTGATTTAATGCATGAGGGCAAGTCGATTCGTACCGTGATTCATTTTTAATTGTTAAAATCTGGATTTGATGATGTGTTCTGCATCATCAAATCTTTGAGTATAGATTGATGTCAACACCACGTTTAAAACTACACGTCCGTATCTTGTCTGAGGAACAGATTGCTTTTGGTCCAGGTAAAGCCGAATTACTGGAAGCCATTCAACGCACAGGGTCAATTTCGCAAGCGGCAAAATCCATGAATATGAGTTACCGACGTGCATGGCAACTGGTGGATACCATGAATCAATGTTTTCAGTCTGCTTTGGTGGAAACACAAACAGGCGGAACACATGGTGGTGGTGCGGTTATTACTGAATTGGGGCAAGTGATTCTCAAAAAATTTAGGGCAATGGAACAGCAGGCAGCCAAAGCACTTGAGCATGATTTTCAAGAATTATCCAGCTATCTAAAATCATCTAAATAATCTTATGCTGATTTATGGGGCATGGGCATTAAAATGAAGCCGTTTTGGCACCAAAGCTAAATCTATTCATTAAAAATCAATTAAATAAAACAATAAGTTATTAATTTATAATAAAAAATATATCTGGCACACTTTCTGCATTTATTTATCCAAACTTGTATACAAGATGGGATTCATAAAATGCATGAGATAAAAACTTTAGGCTGGACAATTTCAGAATGGCAAACCGCATATTTAAACAATGAGATTCAGCTTGATACTTTAAAGGATTTGGTTGCAGCAATTGATCCTCAGGACAATGCATGGATTTCCATTGCCACAGTAGCACAGATTGAACAACAAATTCAGTCGTTAAACGAACTGGCCAAAGATGCAGAGAACCTACACAAGCAATTTCCGCTCTACGGTATTCCATTTGCAGTCAAAGACAATATTGATGTGGCAGATTTTGCGACAACCGCAGCATGTAAGGCTTTAACCACAATTGCAGAACAGGATGCGGAAACCGTCCGTTTACTGAAACAGGCAGGTGCAATTGTCATTGGTAAAACCAATCTTGATCAATTTGCAACAGGTCTGGTGGGGACACGTTCACCATTTGGGATAGTACCCAACACGTTTAAAGCTGAATATGTTAGCGGCGGTTCAAGTTCGGGTTCAGCCAGTATCGTTGCTAGAGGCTTTATTCCATTTGCACTCGGTACAGATACCGCAGGTTCAGGCCGTGTTCCTGCTGCCTTTAATAATATTGTTGGATTGAAACCGACTAAAGGACGTTTTTCCAATCGTGGCTTAGTACCTGCCTGTAAAAGTCTGGATTGTATTTCCATTTTTGCCTTGACTGTTGCCGATGCGGATTTGGTGGCAAATCTATTGGAAGCTTATGACCCTTTAGACAGCTATTCACGCAAGCATCCTAAAAATGTGCCTGCCCGTTTTTCTGGCAAACTTAAATTTGCTATTCCAGAACAGCTCAATTTCTTTGGTGATGAGCAAGCCGAAAAAGCTTTTCAGCAAACGGTGCAATTACTCAAAAGCCTAAATGCTGAAATCACCCCGATTGATTTTTCAGATTTTGAGAAACTGGCTGCGCAACTGTATCAAGGTTCGTGGGTGGCAGAGCGTACCGCAGCGGTTGAAGATTTACTCAAAACCAATGCCGCAGATTTTGATCTAACCGTTTTAGAAATTATTAAAAGCGGCGAAAAATATTCTGCGGTGGATGCCTACAATGCTGAATATCTCAAACAGGATTTAGCCCGAAAAATACAACAAAAACTGGCTGAGTTTGATGCCTTGATTGTGCCAACCACGCCAACGATTTATACCATTGCGCAGGTTCAACAACATCCGATTGAATATAACGCTCATTTTGGTACTTATACCAATTTCACCAATCTGGCTGATCTGAGTGCATTGGCATTGCCCGCAGGATTTAGAGCCGATCATTTACCCTTTGGCATTACCTTAATTGCGCCTGCTTGGCACGATGCAGCATTGGTACATTTCGGCAAGGCATGGCAAAACTATCTGGCACTGAAATTGGGTGCGTTAGATAAAAGCTTACCTTTAAGTTCTGCAACGCCTGTTTCTGCACATCATATCCGTGTTGCAGTGGTCGGGGCGCATTTGACAGGTATGCCATTAAATTTCCAGCTTACCACCCGTGATGCGGTACATATCGAAACCACTAAAACCTCAAAAAATTATGCGCTATACGCCTTAAACGGCACGATTCCTCCAAAACCTGGACTAGCTCGTCAGCAAAATGGGGACAGCATCATTGTCGAACTTTGGGATGTGCCAACGGCTCGCTTTGGCGAGTTTGTCGCAGAAATTCCAACCCCTTTAGGTATGGGCAATGTCGAACTGGAAGATGGTCGCTGGGTCAAAGGCTTTATTTGCGAGCCTTATGGCATAGATGATGCAGAGAATATTAGTCATTTTGGTGGCTGGAGAGCCTACATTCAGCATCGCAACAGTCAAGCAGCCAACACAACGAATTAATTTGGGGAAATCATCATGTTTAAAACTGTACTTATTGCAAACCGTGGTGAAATTGCTGTTCGCGCGATTCGCACCTTAAAAAAATTAGGTATTACCAGTGTTGCTGTTTATTCCGATAGTGACCGCTATGCACAGCATGTTGCCGATGCAGATATTGCGATTGCTTTGGATGGCTTAAAACCTGCCGATACTTATTTAAGTATTGAAAAATTGATTCAGGCAGCCAAACAAACGGGCGCAGAAGCGATTTTTCCAGGTTATGGTTTCCTGTCTGAAAGTGCGGATTTTTCCCGTGCCTGTGAAGAAAATAACATTGCTTTTATGGGTCCAACCGCAGAGCAAATTTTGGAATTTGGTTTAAAACATCGTGCCCGTGAATTGGCTGCTGCGGCCAATGTACCGATGACCCCAGGAACAGGCTTGCTGGATAGTCTGGACGAAGCACTGACCGCTGCGGATCGGATTGGCTATCCAATCATGCTGAAAAGTACCGCAGGCGGTGGTGGTATTGGTCTGACGCGTTGCGATACACCACAAGCCTTGACCGATGCCTATGAAAGTGTCAAACGCTTGGGTGAACAGTTCTTTAAGGATGCAGGCGTATTTATTGAATGCTTTATTGATAAGGCTCGCCATGTCGAAGTACAAATTTTTGGTGATGGTAAAGGACAAGTGGTTGCATTTGGTGAGCGTGATTGTTCACTGCAACGTCGTAACCAAAAAGTCGTAGAGGAAACCCCAGCGGCAAATCTGCCAGAAGCCACTCGTAAAAAACTACATCAGGCTGCGGTGGAATTGGGTAAATCGGTAAATTATCGCAGTGCTGGAACAGTTGAATTTATTTACGATGCCAATCGGGATGAATTTTACTTCCTTGAAGTGAATACTCGTTTACAGGTTGAACATCCTGTCACGGAAATGGTCACTGGCTTAGATCTCATTGAATGTATGCTCAAAGTGGCAGCAGGTGACGAACTGGACTGGGACTATTTAAGTAATATTCAGCCGAAAGGTGCAGCGATTGAAGTACGGGTCTATGCCGAAGATCCTGTGAAGAATTTCCAGCCAAGTCCAGGTGTATTAACTGAAGTTAGTTTTCCAGAGGGAACTCGTGTCGATACTTGGGTCAACACAGGCACCGAAATTTCACAATACTTTGATCCGATGATTGCCAAGATTATTGTGCATGCTGATGATCGTGCGGCTGCCATTGAAAAACTCAAAACCGTATTGGCGGAAACTCGCTTAAATGGCATTAGCACCAATCTGGATTATGCACGTGCCATTGTTTCTGATCAGCGTTTCGATGATATGCAAATCTGGACACGGATGCTGGATGATTTTAACTATACGCCAAATGTGATTGAAGTGGTGCAAGCGGGTACACTCAGTTCCATTCAGGATTATCCAGGACGTACAGGTTATTGGGATATTGGCGTGCCGCCATCAGGTCCGATGGATGATTATGCTTTTCAATTGGCAAATCGCATTGTCGGCAATGATGCCAAAGCCGCAGGTTTTGAATTCACGCTCGTTGGTCCAACTTTTAAATTCCATGCCGATGCGACCATTGCCTTAGCAGGCGCAAGTTGTACGGCTTTGCTAGATGATCAAGAAATTAATTTCTGGCAGCCAGTCGAAGTGAAAGCAGGGCAAATTCTAAAAATCGGTCAGGTGGAATCAGGTTGCCGTACTTATTTAGCAGTACGCAATGGTTTGGATGTGCCTGTATATTTGGGCAGTCGTGCCACCTTTGCATTGGGTAATTTCGGTGGTCATGCAGGACGTACCTTACGTGTCGGCGACATGATTAAAATGGTTGATCCAGCATTGGCAAGTGCAGAATTACCGCTTGCGAGCGATACACCACAAGCCTTATCTGCCGATTTGATTCCTGAATATGGTAATACATGGGATATTGCGGTGCTCTATGGTCCACATGGCGCACCTGATTTTTTTAAACCCGAATATGTCGAAGAATTTTTTGCTTCGGAATGGACGGTACATTTTAACTCCAACCGTTTAGGCGTGCGTCTGTCAGGACCAACCCCAAGTTGGGCACGAGAAAATGGTGGTGAAGCAGGTTTACATCCATCCAATGTGCATGACTGTGAATATGCCATTGGCGCAATCAACTTTACAGGGGATTTCCCTGTGATTCTGGCAAAAGATGGTCCAAGTCTAGGCGGCTTCGTTTGTCCTGTGACCATTGCCAAAGCAGAACTCTGGAAAGTTGGTCAGTTGAAAGCCGACGATAAAATCCGTTTCTCCCCAATCAGTGTTGAACAAGCCAATGAATTAGAACGTCAACAAATTGACAATATTCAAAACTTTGCTGATGCAGCCCAAGTTGTTGAAACAATTGAGCCAATTCAAGAGGTTGTCAGCACCATTCTGGCACAACGTGAGCCAACCGAATTGTCACCAAAAACCGTGTATCGTCAGGCAGGTGATAGTTATATTTTATTGGAATATGGCGAAAATGTTTTAGATTTAGCCTTACGTTTGCGTGTACACCAACTGATTCAAATGATTCGTGACGCAAAAATTACAGGTGTTTTAGAACTATCACCTGGGGTGCGTTCACTGCAAATTAAATATGATGGTTTGCTGATTCCACAGTCACAACTGATTTCTGAATTACTTAAACTTGAACAAGAAATGGGTGATTTAAGTCAGTTAAAAATTCCATCTCGTATCGTGCATTTGCCAATGGCATTTGAAGATAGTGCCACGTTGGGTGCAGTAGAACGCTATCAGGAAAGTGTTTGCGCCAAAGCACCGTGGCTACCAAATAACGTTGATTTTATCCAACGGATTAATGGTCTAGCGCATCGTGATGAAGTGAAAGATATCATCTTTGATGCCAATTATTTAATTTTGGGTTTGGGCGATGTATATCTTACTGCGCCATGTGCCGTGCCAATTGATCCACGACATCGTTTACTCAGTTCCAAATACAATCCTGCACGTACCTTTACCGCAGAGGGAACGGTTGGCATTGGCGGCATGTATATGTGTATTTATGGCATGGATTCACCAGGTGGTTATCAGTTGATTGGGCGTACTTTGCCGATCTGGAATAAATTCAAGAAAAATAAACAGTTTGGTGATAAGCAATGGTTCTTACAATTCTTCGATCAAATCAAATATTTTGAAGTAACTGAAGAAGAATTAAATCAATGGCGTGCCGATTTTGAAAATGGACGTGCACAAATCCAGATTGAGGAAACAGAATTTGATTATGCTGACTATGTGAAATTTCTGGAGGATGAGGCAGACGATATTGCTGAATTTAAAGCCAAACAGCAACAGGCATTTAGCTCAGAAGTTGGTCGCTGGAAAGAGGAATTTGCGGCGCAGCCAGAAGAGCAAATTGCAACCAGTGATATCACAGACTACAGTCATTTATCTTCCCTGAATGCGTCAATGACAGGCAATATCTGGAAAATTTTTGTGGAGCATGGTCAGGAGGTTAAAAAAGGTGAAACTGTTGCTATTATTGAAGCGATGAAAATGGAATTGCCTGTCTATGCAGAAGAGGATGGTATTGTTAAAGCCATTATCTGTCGAGCAGGACAAACCGTGCATAGCGGTGAACCACTGGTGTATATGGAATAGGGTGGCATGAAAGAAACAAAAATAACAACAAAAGGCTCAGACAATTTGTCTGAGCTAGTTTACCAACGCATCAAGAATGATATTTTCGATTTCAAGTTGATGCCAGGTGAACGTTTTACCGAGTCCGAAGTGGCAAAAGCTTATGATGTCAGTCGTACCCCAATCCGACAGGCACTCTATCGTTTGCAGCAAGAGGGCTATGTGGATGTCAGTTTTCGCAGCGGTTGGCAGATTCGACCGCTTAATTTTCGCTACTACGAAGAACTATACGATATCCGCATCGTGTTGGAAAAAGAGTCAATCCGAAAACTTTGCCAAATTGATCATCAAAACTCAGTTGAATTATCCGTTTTAAAAGATTTATGGATGATTGAACCGAATCAATATTTAAAAGATATTAAACAATTGTCACAGCAGGATGAAGATTTCCACTGTGCCTTGGTTCGAGCTGCGGGTAATAATGAAATGGCACGGATTCATCGTGATTTAAGCGAAAGAATTCGTATTATTCGCCGACTAGATTTTTCCAAGCAATATCGGGTAGAGGCAACCTATCAGGAACATCAAAAAATATTGGATTTTATTTTTGAACATCAGGTTGAACAGGCTTTAAATGCGATTGAGAGCCATATCATGCAAAGCCGTGATGAAGTCAAAAAAATCACCCTGCAAATGCTGGATTCTAGTCAATTTTACTAATGAATGACTTTGATTGCAATGCTAAACACTCAATTGCAAACTGCTTCTGATAGGAATATGATAAATCTGTTCAGATAAGGAAATGGCATTCTTCCTTTTACAAACCGCCCCATGATTGACAGTCATTGGTGGCTGATGATGCCTACGTTACCCTAAGTTTATAGCAATAAATAGGGTGCGTAGGTTTACGCATTCTATTTTTGGAGATGCGTATGAAAGGTTATCTACTCAAGTTTTATCTTGAAGAAAATGAGAATTATAAAGGAAAACCCCTTTATGACTGGTTGCTTGAAGTAGCCAAAACAATAGGATTAAAGGGCGCAACCGTAAACAACGGCATCCAGAGTTTTGACCGTCAAGGCAAACCTCACTCAGCCCATTTTTTTGAACTTGCCGACCGTCCAGTACAAATTGAATTTATCGTGGATATTGAGCAGGAACAGTCTTTGTTCGCCACACTTTCCCAGGAAAACATTTCAATCTTTTATAGCAAAACATCAATTGAATTTGGCAGTGTAGGCAACAAGGAGAACAACAATGACTAATATGGCTGCTGGATTGAATATTCCTGATGATTTTTATAGCCTGATTGAAATCCCAGAAAACAACGCACCTGTAAAATATGAAATGAATAAAGAATACAATGCTTTATTCGTTGACCGTTTTCTGAGTACGGCAATGTCTTATCCTGCGAACTATGGCTATATTCCACAAACCTTGAGTGAAGATGGCGATCCGCTGGATGTGTTGGTACTTGCGCCTTACCCTGTGGTGGCAGGTTCAGTGATTCGTAGCCGACCAGTCGGTGTAATGTATATGGAAGATGAGCATGGTATGGACGCAAAAATTATTGCCGTTCCACACAGTAAAATCTCACCTTTATATGACCATATCAAGGATATTGATGATATTCATCCGCTGATTCTGGCCCGAATCCAGCACTTTTTTGAACATTACAAGGATTTGGAAGAGGGTAAATGGGTTAAGTTTATAGGCTGGGAGAATGCCCAGAAAGCAAGGGATGAGATTATAAAATCGGTACAGGCTTATCCAGCACATGAAGAATAATGGATAACGAAAGGCCCATAAAAAATTATGGGCCTTTCTTTTGACTTAAGCAGTCTTAACGATTTGCCAAGGCCTCTTTTAATGCTGTATCCATTTCCAGCAGGGCTTTTTCGGTGGTATCCCAGTCGATACAGCCATCTGTCACAGATTGACCATATACAAGATCACACAGGTTTTCAGGAATATCCTGACGGCCGCCTTTTAAATGGCTTTCCACCATGATTCCCACGATTGACTTATTGCCATCCAGAATCTGTTCGGTGATGTTCTTTAAAACCAAAGGTTGCAGGTACGGGTCTTTGTTTGAGTTGGCATGACTGGTATCAATCATAATCTTGTTGCTGACTTTTGCTTTTGCCAAAGCAGCCTCAGCTTCGGCAACGGAAGTTGCATCATAGTTCGGTTTGCCATTACCGCCACGTAATACCACATGGGCATAAGGGTTGCCTTTGGTATTGATAATTGCAACCTGACCATTTTCATTTAGGCCCAGAAAGCTGTGGCCATGCTTAACCGACTGCATTGCGTTGGTTGCAACAGTCAAGCCGCCGTCTGTACCGTTCTTAAAGCCAACTGGGGAAGACAGGCCTGAAGACATTTCACGATGTGTCTGGCTTTCAGTGGTACGTGCCCCAATCGCAGACCATGAAATCAGGTCTTGATAATATTGTGGTGAGTTCGGGTCAAGCGCCTCAGTGGCACATGGCAGACCTTTTTCATTAATATCAAGCAAAAGCTGACGGCCAATATGCAAACCCTTTTCAATATTGAATGAATCATTCATATCTGGGTCATTGATCAGGCCTTTCCAGCCCACAGTGGTACGCGGTTTCTCAAAATAGACACGCATTACCAGATATAAAGTATCTTTGACTTTTTCACTCAATTCTTTTAAACGGTCGGCATATTCATGTGCCGCTTTTGGGTCGTGGATGGAACAAGGGCCAATTACCACAAACAGACGTTTGTCTTTACCATCTAAAATATTACGTACAGTTTCACGACCTTGCAGTACCGTTTGAGAGGCGATGTCAGACAAAGGCAGGTCGGTTTTGAGTTCCGCTGGAGTAATTAAGGTTTGAATGCTTTTAATATTAACGTCATTGATATCTGGCTGGGAAACTGGATTTGGCTGTAGAGTATTCATTGCTGTCACAAATTCAATCGAAAGAAGAGGTTATTTTGTCTACGAATATAGCATGAAAAGCCGATTGATTAACTAGCGAATCGCATGATTTGTGCAGAATCAATCGGCAATTGGGTTTTAAACGGGGCTTGTTTTTGAACTAGACTGCTGGATCACCACCGCCTGATGGGTTTCAACTGGTTTTGGCTTGGCTTTCACAGGGTTGATAATAAAGTTCACCCCCAGGGCAAACAAGGTAATACCCAGAATTCTACGAATTAGTCTTTCAGGCATATGCGAGCTGATTAAAGTACCGATAATAATGGCTGGAATAGAACCGACAAGTAACCACATCAACAGGGTGAAATCGACATTTCCAGAAGACATATGGCTTAAACCAGCAACTGCTGTCAGCAATACGGCATGAACCACGTCTGAACCAATAATACGAATCATGGGTAAATTCGGGAACATAATCACCAAGGCCATGATACCAAAAGCACCCGCGCCTACAGAGGATAGGGTCACAAAAATACCCAACACCACACCCATAATCAGGATGTAATGACGTTTATGTTGTAGCGCATGCTGCTCGCTTTCCATATTGGCCTGTTCACGATTACGGAAACGATCAAACAGTTTCTCAATTTGGGCACGGAAGACAATTGAAATCCCTGTTAAGGTCAACATAAAACCCAAAACCATAGTCAAAACAGCTTTATAGTGTGTTGACTGGCTTAAGTAATGTTCCAGCACCCAGGAGGTTGCAAAAGAAGCGGGAATACTGCCCAATGCAAGCCAGAGTACGATTGGCCATACAATATTCAACTTTTTGGCATGGACAACAGAACCACAGAATTTTGAGATTGAGGCATAAAGTAAATCTGTACCAATTGCGATATGGGGTTCAATTTTAAATAAACTGATCAGGATAGGGGTCATCAATGAACCGCCTCCAACACCTGTAATTCCCACACAGAAGCCAACTAAAACACCAGCTAAAATGAACTCAATAGGACCAAACATCAACAATATGCCTAATTATGCTAAAACTCGCATATCTTATGCTTTTTTTAGATAACTCGTTGTGATGAATAGTGATTTGCTTATGCAAAAAAAAGCTAAAGAATTTTAAAAACACTTTAGCTTTATTTGATCATTCCAATATTTTTATTGGGTTTCTTGCTTAAAATAGACGGTTGTTGATGATGTTTTCAAATGACTCAGTTATGATTTTTTCTGCGGTTGTTTGGTGACATCATTCACCCATAAAACCAGTAAAAAAGTGACAGGGGTGGCGAAAATCCACCAACTGATAAATCCAATTGAACTGCCATATTTGAAGCCCAGCAAACTGCCAGCAAGCAGGAAGCATAAAAATGCAGCAAGTCTGAGCTGTGTTCTAAAACGATTAAAAAACTGTTGTTGTGTTGGCTTGGCTTTGGTGATTTGTTTGGTGCTGCATTTATATAAAATGAGCATGCCCATAAGTATGAGTAAAAAGCTAAAAATAATCATGCTTTCACCTCATTTTTTGCCAACTTGGCTTTAATTTTTTGCACGGACTTTGTCTGAATCGGCTGGATATTTCTAAAGATAAACACTGCAAATACAGCACAAACAATCAGGAATAAATCAATTCTCAAAAATACCCAGTAACTTTTCATATCTGAGATCAGTTGATGATTGAGCAAGTAAATCAGGTTATATAAAGGTATGAGGAGTGCAAGTAATCCAAACACAACAATTTGGGATTTCCATAAATATTGTTTTTTAGTGAATAGTGCAATGATAAAGCTTAAGCCCCAAACCGTGAAAAATGTATAAATTTCATAGTTTGGCGTAGCTTCGGTAATATGCACCAATCGGTTTGCCAACAGATAACTTAACATGGCGATTGGCAATCCAAGAAATGCGGCAACATTTAAACGGTCAACCAGATAATACCCAACATGGAACTGATCAGATTTATTCTGGATTTGACGTTTTAAGCTCCATAGCAACAAACCTGAGGCAATCATTAAACAGCCTAGAATACCTGAACAGAAAAAAGCAAATCGAAGCGCTGGTTGTGCAAAGGTTGCCATATGCAAGCCATACACGCCTGAATGGAGGGTGGCGACGGCGCTATTGTTTCTGGTATTGCCTAGAATTTTACCTGTTCCATCAAAGCTAATCTCTGCCTGATTTAAGGTAATGGAACGGTCTTCAAGCTGCTTAAAGGTAATAATGGCCTGATCAGTATTCGGGTTTTTTACCTCAATTGAAGCTAAAGCCTGATCTCCCCATTGTTGCTTCACTTGCTCCAACAATGTGCCGATAGGCAGCATATTAGCTTTACTTGGTGGTGTACTGTTATTTGGTGTTTGACTCACCGTCCTGATTTCAGTGAAGAACTGAAAAGAATTGTCTGGATATAACTTCTTCATTCCCCAAGGTAGATATAGGTAAAAGAAAATCGCCAGACCCGTAAAGGTAATGGTCAGGAAAAACGGTAATGCCAGCACAGAGGAAACATTATGAAAATCCAGCCATGAGCGCTGTGATTTAAAGGTTCTGAGAGTAAAGAAGTCGGTGATAATTTTTTTATGGGTGATAATGCCCGAAACCAGTGCAATCAGCATGATAAAGGCAGCAAAGCAGACAATCAGTCGCCCGATGAGATAGGGGATACCATAAAGTTGATAATGAAAGCTGTAGAAAAAATCTCCGCCCTGAGTGGCTGATAACTTGAGTTCCTGTCCTGTATTTGCATCCAGTGTACGACTTTCATAACCACCATCCGCTTTTTCCCAATACATTTGATTGACAGGTTCTTCATGGTTGGCAATGTTCAGATACCACGACTTTGCATTGGCAGCATGTTTTTCTAAATATTCTGTTGCTGTATGGATCGCAGTTTCCTGATTGACTTGGTACTGAGCAAGCTGTGGTTGCATCCATAGATTAATGTGGTGTCGGTAGTAGGCACTGGTTCCTGTCAGGAAAATGGCAAACAACAACCATCCAAAAATTAAGCCTGTCCAGGCATGTAACCATGCCATTGATTGACGAACGCCTTTATTTTGCATTTTTAATTTAAACCTACAGATAAGCCAAATAATGCGCCTGCCAAAATCAGGCTGACCAACGTGAGTTTCAACAATGAATGTGAACAAAAACTGATAATGATAAAAACTAGATAAAACAGGATTGAAATAAATGCCGCAAGGTAAATGCTTTCCGCTTTATCCATAAAGTGGGTAAATAAAGTACCGAGGCATAGGCTTAAATACACCATACATACATAACCCAGTATGAATGTGAAAACAAAACGATAAAAAATACTGAGTCGATAGACAAAAGTTGGGGTGGTGGATTTAGCCATAAATAGTCATAAAAACACTAAGGAGAGAAGAAATAAAAGATGAAAATGATTATTGTTAATAATATTATTTAAGTAAAGTTCAAGCAATTGTTCCTTTATCGCAAATCCAGATGGTATTGGGATTATTTAATGCTATCTTAGATCATAAGCAATTTTTACTGCACATCAACAAATTACATGATTTTTTATGATTCGGTGTAAAATCATTTTGTTAGAATACTTTTAAATACTGGCAAGGGGCGTGGGTCTTGTTAAAGCAAAAACTAAAAATTGGCATTGTTGTGGGTGAAGTCTCTGGAGATACTCTAGGGGTAAAGCTTATGCGTAGTTTTCGCGAACAAGGAATTGACGCTGAATTTGAGGGGATTGGTGGTCCACAAATGATTGCTGAGGGTTTCCATAGTTACTATCCGATGGAAATTTTATCTGTCATGGGGATTGTTGAAGTATTAAAGGACCTGAAAAAATTATTTGCAGTCCGCGATGGTCTGGTTGAGCGCTGGACTGAACATCCAGTCGATATTTTTATTGGCATTGATGCACCTGATTTTAATTTACGTTTATCCAAAACCATCAAGGAAAACAATCTATCCATTAAAACCGTTCAGTATGTCAGCCCATCTGTCTGGGCATGGCGGCAAGGACGGGTACATGGCATTAAACGCAGTATTGACTTGGTATTGTGTTTATTTCCTTTTGAAAAAACCTTTTATCAAAACTATGATGTCCCTGCGGCATTTGTCGGGCATCCATTGGCAAAGCAGTTGCCCTTAAAAAATCCAATTACCGAAGCAAAACACCAGCTTGGACTGTCTGCACATAAAACCCATATTGCCTTGCTCCCTGGTAGCCGTCGGGGTGAAATCGAGCGTTTACTGCCTTTATTAATCGGTACAGCCGAAATTTTGCATAAGAAATATCCTGATCTTGAGTTTTTAATCCCTGCAATTAATGACGCACGTAAGCAGCAGATTGAGCAAGGGATTCAGAATCTGGATACCGACCTAAGGATAAAAATCCATATTCTGGAAAATACTGATGCAGAATCCAAAATTGGTCGTATGGTGATGAATGCCAGCGATATTGTGGCACTTGCCTCTGGTACGGCGACACTTGAGGCCATGTTGTTGCATCGTCCAATGGTGACGTTCTATAAACTGAACTGGCTGACTTATATTATTGCCAAGTTTCTGGTTAAAATTCCTTATTACTCATTGCCGAATATTATTGCGGGCAAGAAAGTGATTGAGGAACTGATTCAGGCAGATGCCACACCACAGCATTTGGCAGCAGAAATTGAACGATTGATGGATCACGAAACGGCGCATATTCAAATGATGCAACACCTGAGTATGCATAAACAGTTAATCTCAGGAAATACGGAAGACCCAGTACAGGCAATTTTGAGTTGCTTAAAAACAGAAGAAGTATAAAAAAGGTGGCTTAAATGCCACCTTTTTATTTACGCACGTAGGATTAATTCATAACCCGTATATTTACGGATATTGATCACCCCAATATCAAGTAATAAATACTGACCTTTAATTCCCTGTAAAACACCACGAATTGTGGGTGTCTTGTCCAGATTCAGAGATTTAATCTTTTCTGGATATTGCTCAACTGGATAAATAAATTCCCTAGGTAATTCATTTTCCAAAAATTCCAGATTTTCATTAAACTCAAGATTTTGGCTAAATTCATCACGAATTGTTTGAATTTTAGGGGCAAACTCCTCAAGAATCTGGTCGCGTTGTTCAATTAGGTTTAAAGGTTCAGCTTCACCTTTAAGCAATTTACGCCAGTCAGTCTTATCGGCAATCTGTGTGCCAAACAAGGTTTCCAAATGTCCAGACAAACGGCGTGAACCCACTTTCAGGATTGGAAGTGCCTGCGTCGCGCCCTGGTCCAGCCAACGGGTTGGCATATTCACAATTCGGGTAATCCCGATTTTTAAGGCACTGGAATTGGCCAAATAAACAATATGAGGCTGAAAGCAAACGCTATGCGCGAACTCATCCTCACGGCATGTACCCAGATGGTAATGGCAGATTTCGGGTTTCATAATACATAAATCACATTCCGCCTTGGTTTTAAAACATTTAAAACAATGACCCTGTGAATATGACTTTGGGGTTTTGGCACCGCATGAGGTACAGAAAATATTACCTGTCCATTCAATCTCCAACTCTTGCCCTAAAACAAAGGGTAGGTCGATTTCTGAACGATCCAATATAAATTTATATTCAACATTTGCCTTGTGGATTGCCTGATCGGGTACACTATGCGTCTTGAGCGCTGCGTGCATTTTATGGCAAATGCCTTGTAGTTCCATCATCCTCTCTCTTTTCAACTTAGGTGGCTTATGGCTGGACAAAATGTCATCACTTCGATGCTAGACGATTTATCTAAGGAACAGCCCATTGCTACCGCACTGTGTATTGGTCAAAACATTGACCATCATGCTTCAATTCAATGGCATTATTTTAACGTAACTGACTTTTTAAGTCTGCCATTTACACAGCGTTATGATTTAGGTTTTGTATTATTTGATACTGAAGAAATGCAGGACATCAATGAAACGCAAAAGGCACAGTTATTGGTGAAGTTGCGTGACCTCATGGCAAAACGAATTGTTGTGGTCAGTAAACTGGATGATGAAAAGTTATTGCGTTCGCTGGGTTTTACCCAGCTCATTGATAAGACCACACATGATAGTAATTTTGCTTTGTGGCAGTTTAATATTTTGACCTATAAGCATGTACCAGACTGGTTTAACTCCAAGTTCTGGGCCAATCCTGAAAACTGGAATAAATTCCGCTGGTAAATCTCAGCAATGATTTAATTTCTGTGGAACTTCAACCATTCAACAGGCAAGATTGAATAGAGATTTATCGCAAGCTCTTGCAAAATTTAACAATTCAATTTTGTTTTGTGTATTCAAAGCAGCGTATTCTTTTTGGATAAATAATTCCAAAAGGAAGATATAAGTCATGACAGATTTAACCAACATTGTTGAAATTTTAGCAAAACAGGCTTTAGGCGGTCAGCAGCAATCAGGTCAGGGTGGTGGTTTAGGCGGAATTTTAGGTTCGGTATTGGGACAGCTTGGTGGACAACAGCAACAAAATACTCAAAACCAGCAACAAGGTGGTCTAGGTGGAATTCTGGGTTCTGTGCTAGGTCAATTAGGCGGTGGTGGCAATACTTCAACACAAAGTAATGCGGCAGGTGGCAACACAGCACAAACCTTGTTAATCGCCGTTTTGCCTTTAATTCTTGCATGGATTCAAAAACAGGGCGGTTTGCAGGGAGCATTGGATAAACTGAAAAATGCAGGTTTGGCAAACCAGGTGCAAAGCTGGGTCGATCCACAACAACAAAATGTTCAGGATATTCCAGCGCAAAATATTCAAAGCCTATTTGATGATCAGGATGTGGAGCAGGTTGCACAGCAAACCCAAACACCAAAGTCAGCAATTTATGGTGCAATTGCTTCAGTCTTACCCCAAGTGATTGATTCCTTAACTCCACAAGGTGGAAACACCAATCCACAGGAAGCCAACAATGATATTCAACAAGTTTTAAACTTGGTCAGTGGTTTCTTAAAGAAATAAAATGGATAAAACAAAAGGGCATATCGCCCTTTTGTTTTTTATTTAGAACTGAACTTCAAATTAGAAGTTATATTCCATGCCTAAACCGATTGTAGTTTTTTTGTCGTTATCTTTCTGCCAATCGATTTTTTGCTGTCCTACTACACCATAAAAACGCGCTTGCTTGTTGATTTGGTAATCCGCACCTACACCATACAAATCGTTTTTACGGTCTTCTTTACCATCAACTTCAGTTTTAGCAGAGATATATTCCGCTTTTAACTTGATTGGTGTTGATGGAATTGCATAAGCACCCGTTACACCAAAAGCATTTTCTTTTAAGCCTTTAAAACCAGTCACAGTATCATCTGTTGGCTGAGCAGTTTGCCATAATCCACCAAGTACCAAACCATCAAGGCCTGCTGGTTTTAAGTCTAGTGAACCAGTTACGCGCACAGCATCAGTATAAACACCAGATAGGCTATAAGCATTATACTTTGATGCAACCGCAAAGTTACCCGCAACTGCTGCTGCTAAACCAAAATCTTTATTTTCATAAGTGATCGAGGTCGAGATACCATCACCAAAACCATTACGGCTACCTTTTTGACCAACTGCAGCATTGGTTAAAGGTATAGTGACATCTTTACCAGTCACAGGATCTTTAGTTGTTGCATTTTCATTTTGTTCGCCTTGCTGGAACATAATGTTAAATGCTAATCCACCCAGTAATTTTTTATCAGTTTCAAAACCAATGACGTTGCTTAAACGATCTTCGCCAGCAAGAACCTTGGTCATATCCAGCTCAGTGTGATCGTTAAAAATATCCTGGTTGTTGCCCGCAGCAGTTTTTAAGTAAGAATCAAACTGACCGATCTTTAAAGTGGCAATCCCATCAGATTTAATACCAACAAAACGGTTACGCATCCCCCAGTCAGCATCAGAACCAGCGCCATCAGTTGAAACACCCCATTCTGCTAAATAAACTGCTGAAAGACTATCAGTAAGTTTCTCTTCACCCTTTACACCAATACGCGAAGCGTTAGAATTTACTTTAGTTACGCTTTCGTCTTTAAAGCCATTTTTATCAATTTGATCCAAAGTCACATTGAGCTTACCATACAATGTTGGTGCTGCTTGCGCTGCATTCATGGCTAAAGTTGCTACAGTAGCAGCAAGAAGCAATTTTTTCATTGAGATTTCTCCAAAACACTTTTTTGTAAATGGCAGTTGCCTTAGTTACTGTTATAAGCTTGCTTATGTACAAAAAGTTACACAGCTCACTGACTTGTATGCAGTATCGGCAAACTGTGTGACAGAGAAGTGAAAGAAAAATGACAATTTGATGACGGTTTATATTTAGTAATAATTCTATTTCTCATTTATTATTAAATAGTTATAAAATAAAAAAACGGAGTAACAACTCCGTTTACGAAAAAATTATCAGTTACAGGGCGGCCTTAATCTTTTCAGCAAGCGCCTTAATCTTCTCCTGATCACCCATTTGAGCCGCGTGTCGGCCTAGATGATGAATTGAGCTTGGAATCAAATGGAAATGCACATGCGGCACAGTTTGACCAGCAGCTTCGCCAGAAAGTTGCATGAGTACAATACCTTTAACATCCAGTGCTGACTCAATCGCACGGGCAATCTTTTGAACGATCTGGATGGTGTAGGCGGCTGCATCGGCAGGGAGGTCTAACAATGTCACTGCGGGAGTCTTTGGAATCACTAAAGCGTGACCATCTGCCTGGGGCATGATATCCATAAAGGCAAGAACCTGATCATCTTCATAAATTTTAATCGCAGGCAATTCGCCACGAAGAATTCGGGCAAAAATATTTTGGTCATCGTAAGCCATGATGAGTCCCTTAATATGGATATGAATAATTCAAGTTTCCTCTCCTAAAAAATAAAAAGGAGAGGACAAAATCTAATAATCAGTTTCTATTTACAGTCCAGCTCTTTTTGGCGAGCTTTAATCTCATCCAGACGTTGTTGCTCTTTGTCAGAAAACTTTGGCTTGGTGGTATGGCAGTTTTCATTGCCGTACTTGGCTTTGGCATCTGCATCCTTAAAACAGAAACCCTTAGACGCATAAATGAGGTTATAGTCATCCTGCAACTTTTTACATTCTTGTTCTGGTGCTGCGGCTTGAACACTAAACCCTGTAAGGGTTATTAATCCAGCAAAAACCGCAACTGTAAACTTCTTCATGAGGTGATCCTCTAATTTAAAAGGTATAAACCAAAAGTCTTGTGGAATAAAAGATTCTGCATGCTTTTGATCGCAACGTTAGTACTAATATAAGGCGTATTAATGAAAATTCAATAGTGTATTGGAATATCTAATAAGCTTTTTTAAACTTGATCTTATGCAAGACAGGTACTATTTATACCTTAAATGTAATCAAAGTGTAAGCTAATCAATTAATATTCAAGGCTTATCATGATGATGGGCTTTTCTTACCAAGAATCTAAAGATGCTGAAATATATTAAAAACAACTTTCCTATTTTTATCCTTATCGCCATTGTCGTTGGTGGGTTAGGGTATCCCTTTTACTCAGGTAAATGGATTATGGCGCACAGGCTAGGGGAGATTGATAGCAAGTGTTATGGGGTAAATGTAGCAAGCACCATTGAACATGGCAAAGTACTTCTATTTTGTTCGTGTATTCATACGGTGGGAATCGAAAATAAAGAAGAAAAATATAATTACTGTACCAATAGAATGAGTAAGTGATTTAACCTAAAGTTTCTTGAAAGGTAGACTTTTTAATTGCCCAAAATATATTAGAATGCGGGAATGAAAAGAACCCGCTTAAAACCTGAATTTCCCATTTCAAACTGGACTACAGACCAAGACTGTTTCCTGATTGAAAATAGTTCCCTGACTATTGTGGAGTTGATTTTGCATCTGCCTTTCTCTGAGGAAGAAATCAATATGCGAAAATCGGTATTGGGACTTTATAGGCGTGAAAGGCAAATGAGAAACAAATGAATGACAGCGCTCTCACGAAGCGTTACACATCCTTGTGATATATATTTCTCCAATAATTAAGGAGATAAGTATGTTAGTCAAAATTGATTCTGAAAATTATTTGAATACGCATCACATTGTGGCGGTTTCTACTTTTACTTCACCAGATGGCAATGTGAAGATAACGATTGATACGGTTACCGCAGCAAGCGGTCATGGTTCATACGTGGTAAACAAGGGTAATGAGGAAGAAGCGTCCAGACTGGTCAATTTATTAATAGAATCATTCAAATAATTACATAAATGATGAATGTTCACTGTTGAATGTATCTGCCAATTATTTAAGCATGAAATGACATAACTTAAATAAGGGATAGAACGACATGATTGATGAGAATAAGCCTTTAAATTTTGAAGATGATGATGAACCGCTAGACTTTGAAGATGAGGAATTCATCGATGATAAGAAAGAGGATGAGTTATATAATAGCATTACCAAAGACGGTTCTAGTGTTGACCCAGCGGATGATGGTGAACGACACATTCGCCCAGAAGATGGTGATCCAATAGAGATTGAGGAATAAATAAGGCCCGCTTTATTAAGCGGGCTTTTTTTAACGAGTCTAAAGAGTTAATTAACTACAACAGGTTTAAGAAAATTCGCATGATTTTTTGCGGCATTAACTTAATACAGCAGCCTTTGGCTTATCTTGTGCTATTTGTTCAAAGTACTGTACTGCGGGTGAGCGGGCCATATAGGCCAAAGCCTGTTCCGTATCACCCTCATGAATCGGATTAAACTTTGGAGACACCCAACGTAAAGTGGCTTTCCATAAGTATTTAATGGTTGGCAAGTTATCTGTTTTTGTTGCAGTTTTTTCAAATTCACGAATAAAAGTGAAAAATCCACGATGCATCAATTTCTGAATGTCCTGATGTTCTAAGTCCTGTTTACCCAGACTACGTGCGAAATCTGCAAGGAAATAAATAAACAGTGGGAAAATGGCCATCATAATGACTTGGCGAGAAATATAAAAACCAAGTTTGTTTGTTAATAGATGTTCAAATAGGTCATACGCCACACAACGATGTTCAACTTCTTCAGCAAGATGCCAACGGAATAAATCAGTCATTGCAGGATCTGCTGTATCCCAGGACTTGCTATCGAGTGTCCATTGTCCAATCGTACCTGTAAAGTGCTCAATGGCAGCAATTACACCTACTCGGAACAACAGCCAATATTCCTCAAGTTTTTCACCTTTGAGAAAAGGAATACCCAAAGGTTTATCACCCAACAGGACATTAAAAATAAGATGTGCGCGGTTTAATGGGTCTTGTATATCGTAGCCATTTTCCCTTAGAAAATCTTGTGCTTTCTCATGTGCACGGGCATGGGCAGCTTCTTGACGAACAAACCCAATAACTTCTTCTTTTAATTTCTCATCCGTAATATAGGGTACAGCTTTATTGAATACTCGGCAGAACCAGAATTCACCTGCTGGCAAAAGCATATTGATGCCATTGGCGATATGTGAACACAGAGGATCATTCGGCATCCAACATACCGAAGACTCAGAAAAATCGAAATATACTTTTCTTGCTTTGATTTGATGATGTTCTGTGATCATATATGCCACCCAATGCGAAATTGCTAATTAAATTGAATAGACAATTTTTAGCATTGAGTAAAATAGATCACCATGTGCTTATAGGACAAAATTCCCTATAAAATGGTTTTAAAGATAAGAAGTCTATATTAGTCTTTCTAACATTCTTCATAAACCTTTCCGCCATAGCACCGTATTTCTTAAAATTTTCCTAGGCCTTAGGTCAAGTGAGGGAATGTTTGCATCTCCCTCCAAATCATGATTTTTTGATTGAAAAGGACCATTTTCCCAAAATCATATAGGGCAAATGTCAAATTCACTCAAATTTAAAAACAACGCAACCAATTGTTTTTAAAAAATAATCCTATTCCAGCGTAATTTTACTCCATGATTCATACATTTTAACTGCTGCGGAGAAATCACTATTCGCTTCGGCAGTTAAACTTGCAGCCTGAATCAAGCTTTGGGTCAAGGCAAGTATAGGGGCTGGAAGCTTTGCATCATGTACTAAGTCTAAGGCAATCCCTGTATCTTTTGCCAATAAGGGCAAGGCAAAGGTGCATGGAAATTCACGACTCAATACACGTTGAGGGAAGATATTTTCCGTCACAAGGCTTTTGCCACTGGAAGCATTAATACAATTGAGTGCTGCATCCAGATTGACACCATGCGCCTTTAATGTGGTAAATCCTTCGGCAACTGACCATAAATTGACGGCAAGCAACATATTGTTGATGGCTTTTACTGCAAAGCCTGCACCTGAATCACCGACATGCTGAATTAATTTTCCAACGGCTGCCATTGCAGGATATGCACGTTCAAACGCATGAACATCGCCACCTACCATTACGGTTAAAGTCGCATTCTCTGCACCAATGGTTTGTCCACTCACAGGTGCATCGAGAAAATCCACGTTCCGTACTTTTAGCTTTTCGGCCAGATGGCGGGCCGTCTCTGGCACACCACTGGTACAGTCAATCCAGATTGCACCTGTTTTAATCTCAACACCATCAATCAAGGCCTCAACATCTGCACTTGTTGGCAGGCACGAAAAGATAACATCTGCCTGTACTGCCTGAGCCAGTTCAACCGCTATAGTTCCATATTCTGCTGCATGCTGTTCAGCCTTACTAAAGTTTCGATTCCAGACATAAACTTTCTCGAAATGCTTTGGTAGATGGACTGCCATACGATAGCCCATAGTGCCTAAACCAATAAATGCAACAGATTGACTCATAGTTTACCTTTTGATAGAAGTTGATCGTTCGGCTAACCAGTTTGTCAGTGTTGGCCAGAACTCAATAGAACTGTTTTGACTGGACATTAAACCTAAGTGCCCGCCAGGGATTAAAGTAAACGTGACATCCTGACTGCTTGTCAACTGGGTCAGTGGAAAAGCGGCATCAGATGTAACCAGTTGGTCACCTTTACCAGCACCTACCAATAAAGAACAATTGATGTTCTTAAGTTCAATGGTCTTATTTTTGAGTTTGATTGCGCCATGCTTCAATGGATTTTGTAGCCATACATTAAACAGCATGTCCTGATTGATACCGCCTGGATAGTCGATCATATTATTCAGAAAATGGCTCAGGGTGGCATCTTCCTGAACCAGCTTGAGATTATCCAGATTTTTGAGTAGCTGGATATTGCCATCAATCCAGCCTTTAGGATCGAGTAATTTAAACCCTAAAGAATTTAAGAAGCCTGGTGAATGAATCATCAGCTTTGGTAAACGGTTGTAGATATAGTGCTTAATGGTTGGGTTGCGTGTCGTGATATAAGCCAGTGTTTTGTATAGCTTACCAATATAGCCTGAAGCATAACTGTCAATTGGGCTACCGAGTACGACCAGGTTTTTAACTGGATTAGATGGATGGCGGGCTGTGTAAAGCGTTACGAAAATACCTGCCATACTCCAGCCATGTAGAGAAATTTTTTCAGATTTAGAATGTTGTTGAATCGCTTCAATGCATTTTGGAATAAATTTATCAATAAATGATAAAAAGTTAACCTGATAGTTTTTATAGGTCAGTTTACCCCAGTCAATCAGGTACACATCAAAACCACTATCCTGAAAATGTTTGACGAGAGAGCGATAAGGATATAGGTCATAAATATCCATATTGATCGCAAGCGGAGCAACAAAGACCAGCGGCTCTTTATAACGTTTGTTTTCTGAGGCGTAAAAACGAACACGGGTTTGTTTAAACTCGGCAATCACTTGATAGGGGGTTGATTGAGACAGCACCAGCCGATCTGCGTCAAATACACGCATGGCTAAATGTTTAAAGTTTATTTTTTGTTGTTCCACAAGCGATTTCATCTTTGAAAGTCTCATCATGAGTCAAGATTGCATGAAGTCTAAGCGATAATTTCATCTTACGCCTTGACCTTAAATACCTTAGGCGCTCAAAATGTTGGCATATTGAAGCATGATGATCATAAGGCATACAAAACCATGAATCCAAGCGATGATTTAGAATATCAACTCGACACTCTGGCGATTCGTACAGGGCATGATCGTACCTTTGAGGGCGAACATAGTGAACCTATCTTTTTAACCTCATCGTTTGTTTGCGAAAGTGCAGCTGATGCCGCTGCAAAATTCTCTGGACAAATTGCAGGTAATACCTATTCACGCTATACCAATCCAACCGTACAGGCTTTTGAAAAACGTTTGGCTGTTCTGGATGGCGCAGAGCGTGCAGTTGCAACCAGTTCAGGGATGGCAGCAGTACATGCCATGTGTATGGCGTATTTAAAAGCGGGCGATCATGTGATTTGTTCACGCGCCGTTTTTGGTTCAATCATTGCCTTATTTGAAAAGTACGTTGCCAAATTTGCTGTTGAAGTTACTTTTGTTGATTTGGTTGATCTTGAGGGATGGAAACAGGCAATTCGTCCAAATACACGACTATTGTTTATTGAAACGCCGTCCAACCCACTGGCTCAGGTAGGTGATATGCAGGCGATTGCCGATATTGCCCACGCGCATGGCGCTTTATTTGCAGTGGATAATTGTTTCTGTACACCTGTGTTACAGCAGCCGATTAAGTTTGGTGCCGATTTGGTTCTTTATTCAGCAACCAAATATATTGATGGCCAGGGACGTGCTTTGGGTGGTGCAGTTGTTGGTAAGAACGATTTGGTTGAAGAAATTAACGGCGTTGTGCGTACCCTTGGTAATTCAATGAGTCCATTCAATGCATGGATTTTCCTCAAGGGCTTGGAAACACTCAGTATCCGTATGAAAGCGCACTGTGAAAATGCACAAAAACTGGCTGAATGGCTACATCAACATGACAAGGTTGAAAAAGTCTATTACGCAGGTTTGCCTGACCATCCTGGGCATGAGCTTGCTAAAAAACAGCAAAAAGGTTTTGGTGGTGTGGTTTCATTTGTTGTAAGAGGTGAGCGTCAAGGCGCATGGACGGTGATTGACAATACGCGTTTCCTATCGATTACCAGTAATCTGGGCGATGTAAAATCAACAATTACCCATCCAGCAACCACCTCGCATGGTAGAATGTCTGCCGAAGCCAAACAAGCCGCAGGGATTGAAGAAGGATTGATCCGTGTCTCTGTTGGCTTGGAAGATATTAATGATATTATTCGCGACCTATCACGCGGTTTAGATTTAATTTAAGAGAGAGACCTATGAATATTAATATGCTCATGCAGCAAGCCCAGCGCATGCAAAAGGATATGGAATCCAATATTAAAAAAGCCAAAGAAGAGCTTGCAAAAACCGAAGTTCACGCTGAGGCGGGCGGTGGTTTGGTTAAAGTGACCATGACCTGCCGCAATGTTGTAAAGCGTATCGAAATTAGTCCAGAGCTGTTACAGGATGAAGCGGACATGATCGAAGACTTGATCGCTGCTGCAATCAATGATGCGGTACGTCAGGCCGAAGTCATTTCTGAAGAAAAGCTTCAAGGTGCCAACTCAGGTATGGGCTTGCCACCAGGCTTATCTGGTTTATTCTAATTCAAGAAACTCTCCAGTCTTTTTATAAAAGACTGGAGAAGATTTTCTAAAACAATCGAGTCTATTTGTGTTTAGTGAACGATTTGAACAATTGGTTCAGGCATTACGTATCTTACCCAGTGTTGGTCCAAAATCAGCACAACGTATGGCATTGCATTTGTTGATGAAAAACCGTGAGGGTGCATTTGCTTTATCGCACGCCTTACATGAGGCATCAAGCCATATCCATGAGTGTCGTATCTGTCATTCCTTAACTGAAAACGAAATTTGTGACATTTGTGCCTCTGTGGAACGGGATGAACAACTTCTCTGTGTGGTTGAATCACCTGCGGATGTAATGGCAATTGAACAAAGCGGCAGTTTTCGTGGTAAATACCATGTACTCGGTGGGCATTTGTCACCCTTGGATGGGATAGGCCCTGAGGAAATTGGAATTCCCTATCTGGTTCAACGCCTAGGTGAGGGGAAAATTGAAGAGGTGATTCTTGCCACCAATGCGACAGTTGAAGGGCAGGCAACAGCGCATTATCTGGTTGAGGCAACCAAACATTTGCCAATTCACATGACCCGAATTGCTCAAGGTGTACCTCAGGGTGGTGAACTTGAGTATGTGGATAGCCATACACTTAGCCAGGCTGTACACAACCGCATGAAGATGAAATAGGATGTTTATCCATTATCATTTTATCTATTTTAAATTCATGCTGTTAATTTAAACAAATAATTAAGTTTTACATTTTGTCTAACATTATCGTTGATATATTTGCTGTAATTTGTGGCACTATTGGCAGGCGAAAAGGATTTTCGTTTTTTGATGATATGGAAAAAGGAGTAATTTCATGTATTGCATGTGGAATACTGATTAAATTTATTTTTGCATTTGATTTCGCTTGAGCAATGACTGCAATTTGGCAGTGCCATTGCTAATGGTTCTTTATTATTTTACTTGAGCAAATATGTTTCAGTTTATCCAGCAGCAACAAGATTTAGCTGTTCTCCTTACTCAAATGGAACAATGTTCCACCTATGCACTTGATACTGAGTTTATTAAGGTTGATACCTTATATCCAAAACTTGGGGTGTGCCAGATCAATTTAAATGGCCAGGTTTCTCTGTTGGATGGAACTGCACTGGATTTGGTAAAGTTCTGGCAAAAAATATTTGATGCACAACAGAACATTTTCCATGCATGTGGTGAAGATATTGACCTGATTTATCATTATGCAGACCAGAAACCACTTGGCAATGTTTTTGATACCCAGGTGGCAATGGCGTTTTTGGGACATGGCCTACAAGTCAGCTACCAGAATGCCTTAAAAACTCGTTTGAATATTGATATAGAGAAAGACCAGACACGTTCAGACTGGTTGGCTCGACCGCTCACTCAGGAGCAAATGAGCTATGCAGCCAATGATGTTCTTTATTTAACCAGACTTGCTGATGCATTGAAGAATGACCTAAAAGTGAAAGGTCTCTATCAATATGTATTGGAGGATTGCCAAAATCTCACCAAAGAAATTGCACTGGAAACACCACTTGCAGCGCTTTATACAGATATTGGTAATTACCGCCACTCACGTAGGGAGCTAATGCAGTTACAGCAACTCAGCATCTGGCGGGAACAAATCACCAAGGCACTCAATCAACCACGCAGTTTTATCCTTAAAAATGCCACCATGATTGATTTGGTGGAGAAAAATCCACGTAATAATTTCCAGCTTGCTCAGGTGAAAGACATACGTCCAAATATTGTGCGTGAACATGGTAAAACCATTTTAGATTTATTGAAGTTTTTGCCCCCTGAAAATGAGTGGCCATTAAGAATGGCTCGACCTGTAAAAAGTAATTCCAAGGAAGTGGCACCACAAATAGAGATTTTAATAGAGCGTGTGGTGCTTGAAACAGCCATTCCCAAAGAGGTCTTGCTACGGAAAAAATGGCTGAACGCGATTTATGAGCATGTGGTTTTTCATCTGGATGAGCAGGATTTACCCAACTATTTATTGGGCTGGCGTTATGAAATCTTAACCAGACCATTGATTGAACTGCTGCGACAGGACATTGAGTATTTGGCTACGCAAATGAAGATTTCCCAGTAAACAAAACACGACTGTTGCGTTAACATTCCTTAATGTACCCGTTATTTTTTTCATGTATGCTGTTTTTGATTGATAAGAGTTGTGAGTAAACATGCACTGCGATATTTATAGATCGAGCAAAAAAGACGAAATGTATATGTATATTGCTCGTCCAAACTATCCTGATGACAAGGAACCAGAAAATCTGTTTGATGGTATTCCTGAAGCCGTGTTGCAAGCATTTGGCAAAGCGACTTTTGTCATGCATCTAGAGCTTCACAGTGAGCGCAAGCTTGCCCGTGTGAACGTTCTTCATGTTTTAGACTCACTACACACCAAGGGATTTTTTATCCAGATGCCGCCTGAGGGATTAATTAATCCAAATGCGGTGGAACCAGAGGGTTTGCGCGGTGCTTGAAACTTTAACAGCAATTTGGTCCAACATCCTGTCAGTGCTGGATCAGTTCCCTGAAGAGAATGTTGCGATCATTGTTTATGTGACAGGGACACTCATTGCATTATGGTGCTGGTATCGCCTGATGTCGCGTTTACCCAATCCAGTCGGTGGAATCCTATGGATTGTTGTATTTGCTATTCTGGCAACGCCTACGATTTCCGAGGGTCCAAACTCGGCATTGGCACCAGCAGTGTTTGGCCTGATTTTTGGTGTATTGACCAAAGAGCATATTTTAATCTGGTCAAACCTGTCACTGATCCTGTTTGTCATTGGTGTAGGTTTACTGGTTGGATTTTGCTGGTCAAAGTATTCCGCAAATAAAACCGTACGTTCCGCTTAAATATTCACACAAAGTAAAGATAGAAAAATAAGGTTGTTTAAATGTCTGCTGATACACAACACTTCACTGGTACAGATCAATATATTGCAACTGAAAGCCTGAAACTGGCAGTAAAAGCTGCGCGTGCTTTACAAAAACCACTGTTGGTCAAAGGCGAGCCAGGTACAGGTAAAACCTTGCTTGCAGAACAGGTGGCTGAAAGTCTGGGTTTAAAGCTGATTACCTGGCATATCAAGTCAACCACCAAAGCCCAGCAAGGCCTGTATGAATATGACGCTGTTTCACGTTTACGTGACAGTCAGTTGGGTGATGACCGTGTCTACGACATCAAGAACTATATTAAACCAGGTAAATTATGGGAAGCCTTTACCAGCGAAGAACGCTGTGTATTGCTGATTGATGAAATTGACAAGGCTGATATTGAGTTTCCAAATGACTTGTTACATGAACTCGATAAAATGTCGTTCTATGTCTATGAGACTGGTGAAACTATCACTGCGACCCAACGTCCAATTGTGATCATTACCTCAAATAATGAGAAAGAACTTCCAGACGCATTTTTACGCCGTTGTTTCTTCCATTATATCGAGTTCCCAGATGAAGCCACCATGCGTGACATCATCGCGGTTCATTTCCCGAATATCTCAAATACTTTGGTGAGTGAAGCCCTACAGGTGTTCTTTAAGTTACGTGAAATTCCAAACTTGAAGAAACCCCCATCAACCTCTGAACTGATTGATTGGTTAAGCCTACTCATGGCAGATGATATGCCTGAGGATGTGTTGCGTAATCACGATAAGTCAAAAGCGATTCCACCGTTGTATGGCGCGTTAATCAAGAATGAACAAGATGTGCAACTGCTTGAACGTTTAGCATTTATGTCACGCCGCTAAGAGTGTTTACCAATGTTTGTACGATTGTTTTACACCTTACGCAAATATGGTGTACCTGTAACAACTCGTGAGCTGATTGATCTCAATCAGGCGGTGGCATCAGGTCTGGTTTTTGCAGATCAGGAAGAGTTCTATCAATTGGCTAAAACCATTTTAGTCAAGGATGAGCGTTTCTTTGACAAGTTTGACCGTGCCATGAAAGACTATTTTGATGGCATCGAAACTTTTGATCTTGATGAACTACTTAAACAAGTTCACAAATTGCCAAAAGACTGGTTTGATCTTGAACTATTAGAGAAACATCTCACCCCTGAACAACGTGCAGAACTACTCAAAGCGGGTTCGCTCGAAGAACTGATGAAAATGTTGGAAGAACGCTTGCGGGAACAGCATAAAAAACATCAGGGTGGCAATCGTATGATTGGCACAGGCGGAACTTCACCTTTTGGTGCTTTTGGTGATCATCCAGAAGGTGTCCGAATAGGTGGGCCAGGGCGTAAACGTTCAGCGGTAAAGGTGTGGGAACAGCGTAAATACCAGAATCTTGATGATGATCAAGTTCTGGGTACTCGTCAGATGCAAATTGCGTTGCGCCGTTTACGTAAGTTTGCCCGTCAGGGTGCAGCCGAAGAACTTGATGTCGATGGTACCATCCGTGAAACGGCCAAACAGGGTATTCTGGATGTACAACTCGTGCCTGAGCGCCGTAACCGTATCAAGGTGTTGATGCTGTTTGATGTGGGCGGTTCAATGGATGCCTATATCGCTGAATGCGAAAAACTGTTCAGTGCGGCCAAATCTGAGTTTAAAACCCTCGAATATTTCTATTTCCATAATTGTCTGTATGACTATGTCTGGAAAGACAACCATCGCCGTAGTTCAACACGCATGAATACATGGGATTTATTCCATACCTATGGACGCGATTACCGTGTGATTGTGGTGGGTGATGCCAGCATGGCACCGTATGAGTTAAAGTCTGCGGGTGGCTCAGTTGAATATATGAATGATGAGGCTGGGGAAGTGTGGTTAAGACGCTTACGCCAGCATTATGATAAAACTGCCTGGCTGAATCCTGAACTTGAGGGTTATTGGCATTATACCCAGACCATTCAATGGATTAAGGAAGTATTTGATAATCATATGTATCCAATGACCTTAAAAGGCATTGAGGATATGACCAAGTATTTATCTCGTTAAACATCAAAAGGCTGATTCATACTGGATCAGCCCAGTTTTCCAGTGTTAAATCTGTAATACGATTAAATTCCTTACAATTGTTGGTCACCAAAATACATTTTTCGGCAAGTGCATGACTTGCAATCCATAAATCATTATTACCAATCGGTGTTCCAGCTTGTTTGAGTAATAGTGCATGATGAGCATAATACTCACAGAGTTGTTGTTGAGTGCTATAAAGGACAGGGATTCGCAGAATCAGGTTTTCAAGCTGTTTTAAAACAACAGTTTTTCTTTGGCTACCATATGCTCCTTTTAATAATTCTGCATAACTGATAAATGACATGCATAATTCATCATCCTGTGAGAGTTGATTGACTCGTTCAATCACACTCAGGGGTTTATTCTTCATGAAATAGATCAGAATATTGGTATCCAGCATATATTTCATAAAACATCACGCTCTTGTACTTGGTTATCCTCTAAACGATTTTTTTCTAGAGCCTCAACAAAGTCATCATCAAATTCATTTAAGGCTTGCCAAAGTGCTTCACCTCGATTTTCATTTAAATCTGCAATAGGATGAATGACCAGATCTCCGTTCTGATTCAAAAAAATTTCTACCCGCTTGGTATTTAAACGAAATTCTTGTGGAATACGAACGGCTTGACTATTGCCATTCATAAATACACGAGATGTAATTGATGTGCTCATCATAATCTCCAATGTATGTACATATAGTGTGTACATTAAAACATGAAATCGAAATATTGAATAGTATTTAATCAATCTAATTGATCTATTTTTTGTTTTCAGTGGATTAATGATTAAACATTAAAAAATAGTTGAAAAACACGATAGAATAAGTCGTTTTGCAATCTTCTTTTGCCTGTGGAGACCTACGTGGATCGACCAACCATTTCCCCTGAACATTTACAAGAAGCGTCTGAGCATTTATCAACAATTCGGGATTTTATCCGTTTTGGGGTGAGCGCATTACGCCAATACGATGCACATTTGGGGCAAGGTACAGAAGATTATTTTGCAGAAAGTTCAGCTCTGGTTTTACAAACACTGTCACTGGAATGGTCTGCCGATGCCGAGATTCTGGATGCCAAACTTTTACCAAGTGAAAAAGCTGAATTTTTAAGTTTATTGGAACGCCGTATTAATGAGCGTGTTCCGACCTCATATTTATTGAATCTTGCATATTTCTTTAATAAACCTTTTTATGTGGATGAGCGTGTACTGATTCCACGTTCACCAATTGCTGAGGCGATTGAACAACGTTTTGCGCCATATTGTTTGGATGAAAATGGGCAGATGCGTGAAGCCTTGAATAATTTACCTGAGAATCCAGCAGCAAAAACGCCGCAACGTATTCTGGATATGTGTACAGGTTCGGGATGTATTGCTGTGGCCTTGGCTTATGCTTTCCCAGACTCGGAAGTGGATGCAACCGATATTTCCAAAGAAGCACTGGAAGTTGCCTCAATCAATGCAGAACATCATAACAAGCAATATCAAATTGCATTGCTTGAATCTGACCTATTCGCAAAAATTCCTGCTGAAAATCAATATGATCTTATCGTGAGTAATCCTCCTTATGTTGACGCAGAAGATATGGCGGACTTACCAGATGAATTCCTGCATGAACCTGAGTTAGCCTTGGCTGCGGGTCAGGATGGTTTGGACTTGGTTCGCAAGATGTTGGCGCAGGCGGCTGACTATCTTACTGAGGATGGCCTGATTGTGATTGAAGTGGGCAACTCTGAATGGGCAATGCGTCAGAACTTTAATACAGTTGACTTCCATTGGCTGACATTCCAGAAAGGTGGTACAGGTATTTTTGCACTCACTGCTGAACAATGCCGCCGTTATAGAGATATATTCCAGCAATCCATTCAAAATTAAGGGGCTAAAAATGGCAGGCAATAGTATTGGTCAACTTTTTCGGGTAACCACCTGTGGTGAGTCGCACGGTGTCGGATTAATGGCGATTGTTGATGGTGTACCACCAGGTTTGGCACTGTGTGAAGATGATTTGCAAAAGGACTTAGACCGCCGTAAACCAGGAACCTCTAAATTTGCGACCCAGCGTAAAGAACCTGATCAGGTTGAAATTATTTCAGGTGTTTTTGAGGGTAAAACCACAGGTACACCGATTGGCCTGTTGATTCGCAATACAGACCAGAAATCTAAAGACTACGGCAATATCGCTCAGACATTCCGCCCTGGACATGCTGATTACACCTATACACAAAAATATGGCTTCCGTGACTATCGTGGTGGTGGTCGCTCAAGTGCGCGAGAAACGGCAATGCGAGTTGCCGCTGGTGCAATTGCCAAGAAATATCTTGCTGAAAAATTTGGTATTGATATTCGTGGACATGTCACCCAAATTGGTAATGAAGTTGCTGAGAAACTGGATTGGTCGGAAGTACCAAACAACCCATTTTTCTGTGGTGATGTTGATGCCGTACCACGCTTTGAGAAGCTTGTATCCTCATTGCGTGAACAGGGAACCAGTTGTGGCGCAAAACTGGAAATTCTTGCTGAAAAGGTTCCAGTGGGTTGGGGTGAACCTGTTTTTGATCGTCTGGATGCGGATATTGCCCATGCCATGATGAGCATTAATGCAGTTAAAGGTGTAGAAATCGGTGATGGCTTTGCTGTTGCAGGGCAGTTTGGTCACGAAACCCGTGATGAACTGACCACAGATGGTTTCCTCGCCAATCATGCTGGCGGCATTTTAGGTGGGATTTCAAGTGGTCAAACCATTCGTGTTGCAATTGCACTAAAACCAACTGCAAGTATTACCACGCTAGGAAAAACCATTACCATTGAACGGGAAAATACGGATGTGTTAACTAAAGGTCGTCATGACCCATGTGTGGGTGTGCGTGCCACGCCAATTGCCGAAGCCATGCTGGCGATTGTGTTAATGGACCATTTCCTACGCCATCGCGCACAGAATGCCGATGTGATTCCACCATTTAAGCCAATCGAACCTTAATTTAATATAAGCTTATAATTAAGCCACACATATAATGAATCATATGTGTGGCTTTAATAGTATTTTAAATATATCTTTAAAACCTTTTTAAGTATTATTAAATTCAACAACAAAATTATAGTGCTTCAGAAATAATATTATCTGAAGTAGAAATATGATATTGATTTCTACCATTACTTTTGGCCACATATAATGCGTGGTCAGCCTGAGAAATAAATTCTGAAAGGCTGTCATTTAAATGAGGAGTGACAGTTGCAACACCCACACTAATCGTAACATGCTTGGAAACATGACTTCTTGGATGAATAATTCCTATATTGCGAACCAGCTCCATTAACCGTTGTACCTGTATCACAGCCTGATCCTTATCTGTCATGGAGAATAACAATAGAAACTCCTCACCACCATAACGGGCAGCGAGATCGCCACTACGAGAGGCAATTGAACCCAATAAAATGGCAATCCTCCTTAAACACTGATCTCCCTGAATATGCCCCAAGGTATCGTTGTATAGTTTAAAGAAATCAATATCAATCATCATGATCGTAATAGGCATTTCATGGCGAATGGCTCGTTTCCATTCATTTTCAAGAACCTCATCCAGATAACGGCGGTTGGCCAAACCAGTTAAGGCATCCTGCTGGGATAGAATCGAAAGCTGCTGCGCCTGACGCATGAGCTCCAGCCGCATGAGCTCCAGCCGATTAAGTTCGATCATGCAATTCTGTAAATAGTTTTCCCGATGTTGCCTGTCTGTGGCATATGCCAATGCCATACCCAAAAAGCTGCTAAAAGTATAGGTGCGGTTTAAAAAAGTCCAATCAATATCACCACTTAGCCATGTGCTGGCGATCACACCCACAAGCCCACCACACCATCCAGCAAGAATGGCTGTGTAGAAACGCATTCCTACGAAACCGTAGATAATCACGACTGCATACATCATGGCAGCATGAAATAGCACATTATGCTGGCCTTGTTCCAATACGTTGATCAAGGTGAATGTAATTGCAACAGCGCCCATTGATCCCAGACAAACATAATGGTCAAACCATTTATTCATGATGGGAACAAAGGCTAGTAGCCAGGCGAGTAAAATGATAATACCGACCCAACCGTAATATGCGACCCATTCAAGACGCAAAACAGGGGGTAATACCTGATAGATACCGAAACTAAGAAATAAATATAAACCTAGAATGATGGGCGCACGATAACGAAACTCATGGGCAGCCTCATTTCTGTACTGATCTCGATAGATCACTTCTAATTCTTTAGGAAACCAAACTAAATTTAGCCCGCGAGAAATTAGTAAGTCGATTTGTTCTTGTCCCAATAGATTGGAAGCTTTCAACTTCATCTTATCTCTCACCACTCCCAAATATTGTTATAAATGTCAAATAGGGATTATTTTTTTACTACGTTACACTGATTTAAACAAAATGTGTATCATATTATAAAAAATTATTAATTTTTTAACTCAATCATGTTTTATTATTCAGAATTTATCATATTTCCAACTTTCATCAGAAGTTCTAATAATGCACTAATATAATGTTTCAATTTAATAAAATCTTAAAAAAATAAAAAATGTTACAAATTAAACAGTAATGATTGTATATTTACTGTATTAGGATACAATTTAGACAAAAGCAACAATCATGGAATGTGATTGAATCAAGTCATACGAAATAGGATGCATCGCAATGACTGCTATGAATCAATATGCAACAAAACTAGAAATTACCCCTCATAATGAATGGGCTCAACGGTTCTGGGATGAACTTTTACCTGCAAAAGAAAGAGTGAGTAAACATCCTTTATTTTTAGACATGGCGAGTGGTTCATTAAGCCTTGAATGTTTTCGTTCGGCATTACTTAACTTTTACCCTTTAGTGGCTCATTTTCCATCCTACATGGCAGGAGCATTGGCCAAGGCAACTTCTTTCTCATTGGATGGTGTAACTGAAACCAGAGACTGGCTTATTCAAAATATTAAGGTTGAAGAACGCCATTTAAACTGGTATCAGGATTGGGCAATGGGGTTTGGCCTTACACTGGAAATGCTGAATGAAGTAAGACCACCTGCTGCCATGAATGCAGTCAATCATTTTCTCTGGACAACCAATTATCGAGGAAGTCTAGCCGAAAGTATTGCTGCAACAAATCTGGCAATTGAATGGGCAACAGGGGACTGGACTATACAGGTTTATAAGGGAATTCAAACCTACACCCAACATCCAGAAGTAAATATTAATAAACGATCACTTGCATGGTTAAGAGCACATGCACATTATGATGACCTACATCCTTATGAAGCTATGGAACTGATCAAGCGACTCTGTGACAAAGATCCAGTTTTGCAGAGAAAGGCTTTTTTAGCTGCCAAAGAAGGATTGGCCTATTATGAGCTTGCTCTTGATGAGTGTTATAAGTTGCAGCATAAAAATTAAAATCCTTAAAACAGCTATTTAGTTAATACTAAGTAGCTGTCTGGTTTTTATATTTTGATCAATTTAATGGTTGCATTTTTTCATCAAAATTTTCTAGAACAGGAAATTTTAAAGGTTGCAATTCATCAAGATGCTCCAGATATTTTTCAAAATCCACAAGAATATTTTGTCGATCCTGCTGGCTGATATAAGGCACATGGTAGGCAATAAAAGGTGGCAACACCTCAAAACCTGCATAGGCCAGCGTTCCGCGTTGAATTGGAGATAAATACTGTTCAATCGGTCCATGAATGGAATTTTCACCAAACATATAATCACGACCACCCAATGTAAAACACAGCATTGCCTTTTTACCAGCCATGCCTCCATGATTATAAAAACGCTTTCCACCATAAAAAAGACCAGAGACAAACACACGGTCAATCCAGCCTTTCAATATTGCAGGAACAGAAGTCCAGTATAATGGAAAGGTGAAGATCACTAGATCAGCTCGTTTCACTTTTTCAATTTCGATTTCAATGTCTGTAGCTAAATGATTCTGTTTTAAGGCATTACGCTGTTCAAGGGCGTAATTAAAATATTCAGGTTGATTCAATTCAGTAAAATCATCCTGTGAGGCTACAGGATTAAATTTCATCGCATAAAGATCAGAAATTTCAACGTGATGTCCTTGATGCTCAAAGCTCTGTTGTGCTGTGCTTTTTAATGCTGTGGTAAAAGATTGTGCTTCTGGATGTGCATGAACGATCAGAATATTCATAAATTAATCACCTGTAACATAATAAATTTCTCAGATAACTTACTATGCAGGAAATGGCAAACATGGCATAGTTCATGAACCGCCAGTCTTTACCATTTTACGCCAATATGATGGATTTCCAAGAAACTACGATGAGTCCTGAACTACCAGGTACCTATGTCAATCTTTTGGTGCAAACGTTGCAGCAATGGAATGTTTCGGCAGAACAATTATTGGCTGGAACAGGTATTTCCACTCATCATTTAGAAGCGCCATTTTGGTATATAGATTTCAATATTTTTAATTACTTATTGGAAAGGGCGATTTTACTGACGCATCAGCCAGCGATTAGCTTATATTTATCCCAAGAGATGAAAGTCTCATGTTATGGACATATTGGTGTTGCCGCGAAAGCTGCGGAGAACTTAGGGCAGGCAATAAAAATATTAGAACAATATATTGGTCTACATTGTCTGGTTTTTAAACCTAAATTAAACATAATTGGCGATAAGGCATATTTATATTTTGATCAGCCTTTACAGAAATTTAAATTTAATAATCATGGAGTTATGTTTCTAGTGTTAGGTTTTTCCAATATCTTAAAAGATTTGACCAAAACTGATCTCAATATTCATATAGAGTTTAAGCAGTCAGCACCGACTTTTTATGAAAATAATCATTTACTAAACTGTAGTTTTAATAAAGGCTATGATTGCCTGATTTTTGATAGAAAGCTACTAGATTTTCCTTTGGAAACAGCAGATTTAATGGTTCTGCGGCTCATTCAGGAGCAGTGTAAACGAGACATTGAAAAACTTTCTTTAAAACAGGGAAAAATAAATTCTATTTATTCACAGGTTAAACAATTGGCATGTAATGAAGAGAATATTGGTTCGTTAACATTAAAACAGGTAGCACAAAAACTACATACATCAGAGAGGACATTGCAGCGCCAGCTCACTAATGAGCAAACATCTTTTCAAAACATCATTGGCGAAATTCGCAGGCAGCAAGCAGAAAATCTTTTAAGAGAAAATCAGTTATCAATTAAAGAAATTTCCGAACGTTTAGGTTATGCAGACATTTCACATTTTTCACGCGCTTTTAAAAAATGGACAAGTGTTACGCCAAAATTTTATAGAGAAGCATCTTTGAAATAGTTTGGGGTATAAATCAGATAAATTCATGTGAAATGGAAAGTTATTTATATAAGGATTTAAAATTTTATGTTTTAAAAATTATTTTAATATCAATTTATTAAAATTATTTATTTAACATAATATACATTATGCGAAATAAATAATTTAGATAATTGACGTGTTTTTTAGACTAAGCTAAGCTATCCCAATATTCACATTTCCTTTATAGACTCTGCCATGACCTTGATTGCATTTCTTGATTTAGAAGTTGATCCAAGCACCCAGAAAATTTTAGACATTGGCTGTATCACGAGCAATCAAAATCAATTTCATAACAAGTCTAGCCGTGAGTTAGAAATTTTTATTAATGATGTCGCTTATGTCTGTGGGCATAATTTTATAGCACATGATTTTAAGTATTTACAAGCAACACTTGCTAAGGTCTCGATCAATCAGCAGCAAGTTATTGATACTTTGTTGTTATCAGCATTGTTATTTCCTGCTCGACCATACCATGCACTCAACAAAGACTATAAAACTCAGTTCGAATCCTCTAACTCACCTTTAAATGATGCCATCATTACACGAGATTTATTTTATAGTGAAATACAGGTGTTCTCAGAGCTAGATGTATCCTTACAAAATATCTTCTATTTACTCCTTAAAAATCAATCTGGTTTTCAGGCATTTTTTGATTATTTAGTATTCAAACCAGTCAATGATGACCTTTTTGTCTTGATCTATGAACTATTTTCACAAGATATTTGTGAACAGGCAGATTTAGAATATTTCATTGAAAATCATCCAGTTGAGTTAGCCTATACCTTATCCCTGATTCATGCGAAAAACCGTTATTCCATTACGCCTAAATGGCTGTTAATGCAATATCCAAGTATTGAAAAAATTATATCCAAGCTGAGAAACCAGCCTTGTTTAACAGGATGTAGTTATTGTTATCAACATTTGAATGCAAGAACTGGACTGAAGAAGTTTTTTGGCTACGAAAATTTTCGTAGTTATGATGGTAAACCCTTACAGGAACAAGCTGCAAAAACTGCCATTCAAAATAAATCTTTACTTGCTATTTTCCCAACTGGTGGTGGCAAGTCAATTACCTTTCAAGTGCCTGCACTTATGAGTGGTGAGAATAATAAAGGTTTAACTGTTGTTATTTCACCGCTTCAATCTTTAATGAAAGATCAAGTAGATAACCTGGAGCGTAATGGTATTACAGATGCCGTTACGATTAATGGCTTGCTTGATCCCATTGAACGCTCCAAATCATTACAACGTGTATTAGATGGTTCTGCCGCCCTACTCTATATTTCGCCTGAATCGTTACGTTCAAGAACCATCGAAAAAGCGTTATTGGGTCGAAATGTGGTTCGTTTTGTGATTGATGAAGCACATTGTTTTTCTTCATGGGGACAAGACTTTCGGGTGGATTATCTTTATATTGCTGATTTTATTAAAAACCTACAGAATAAAAAGAATTTGGCTGAACCAATCGCTGTTTCTTGTTTTACTGCTACAGCAAAGCAGCGTGTCGTTGAAGATATTTGCCAGTATTTTAAGGATCGCTTAGGACTGGAATTGGAAATATTTTCTGCCAAAGTCTCTCGTAAGAATTTGAGTTATCAAGTATTTGATAAGCAAGGTCATGATGAAAAGTATCAGGCTTTACGGAATCTGATTGAAGATAAAAATTGTCCAACCATCGTCTACGTTTCCCGAACAAAACGTGTAAGAACATTGGTACAACAATTACAGCAAGATGGTTTTAATGTGCGTGGCTATCATGGAAAAATGGATAGTCAGGAAAAAACAGCTAATCAGGAAGCTTTTATTCAAGGGGATGTCCAGATTATGGTGGCAACCTCCGCTTTTGGCATGGGGGTTGATAAAAAAGATGTCGGTGCAGTCATCCATTATGAAATCTCTGATTCTTTAGAAAACTATGTGCAAGAAGCTGGTCGTGCAGGACGGGATGAAAGTTTGCAAGCAGAATGTTTTGTACTTTTTGATGAGGAAGATTTAAGTAAGCACTTCATTTTATTAAACCAAACCAAAATTTCAATTAAGGAAATCCAACAGATTTGGAAAGCCATCAAAGAGATGACAACCCGCTTTCGCTCATCCATATCCAATTCAGCTTTGGAAATTGCACGTAAAGCAGGTTGGGATGATACGGTTGAGGATATTGAAACTCGAGTGACTACAGCTATTTCGGCTTTGGAGGATTCAGGTTATATCAAGCGTGGTCAGAATATGCCCCGTGTTTTTGCAAACAGTATTTTATGTAAAAACGCACAGGAAGCAATTGAAATTATTAATCATTCTGAAAAGTTCACCGAAGCACAGAAACAGAAAGCAATTCGGATTATCAAAAAGCTTTTTTCCACAAAAAGCCGTAAATTGGCAACGGATGAAACTGCGGAATCACGGATTGATTATATCAGTGACCATTTGGGCATTGTTCGTGCTGAAGTAATTCAAATTATAAATATTCTTCGGGATGAAAAAATTCTGGCAGATACTCAGGATTTAACTGCATTTATTAAAAAAACAGTCAGTGCCAATAAATCCTTAGATATTCTCAAAGGTTTTATGGAGATTGAGAATTTATTATTACAACACATTCATGTAGATGAACACATTTATTCAATTAAAGAGCTGAATCAAACGATTGAAAATTCAGATTGCCTACAGGCGACACCTAATAAAATTAAAACTATTGTGAATTTTTGGTCAATTAAAAATTGGATAAAGAAGAAAAATATTGAAAATCACCCCCATCAAATGGCCTTGATGTATTGTATTGAAAAAATGCAGCTATCAGAAAAAATAGAAAAACGACATGCGCTGTCTAAATTCATTATCGAATATCTATATGAAAAATATAAAAATGATAAAACTATAACAGCTCAAGAAAAAGATGAAGAATATCTCATTGAATTCTCGATTCATGAATTAAAACAAGCTTATGAACAACATACTGATTTATTTAAACTTAAAATTGATTTAGATGATGTAGAAGATAGTCTTTTTTATTTATCTCGTATTGAGTCAATTAAAATTGAAGGTGGCTTTATGGTCATCTATAATCGTTTAAGTTTAGAACGGTTAGAAAAAAATAATCTTAAAAAATACACTAAAGATGATTATAAAAAACTAGAACAATATTATGAAAGTAAAGTACAGCAAATTCATATTGTGGGTGAGTATGCGAAAAAAATGATTGATGATTATCAACAAGCTTTACAGTTTGTTGAAGATTATTTCCAGCTCAATTATAGCAGTTTTTTAAGAAAGTATTTTCCAGCCAGTAAAGGTGATTTTTTAAAGCAGAAAATGACTGCATCAAAATTTCAACGACTGTTTGGAGACCTTTCCCCTACCCAACTTAAAATTATTAGGGACAGTGAAAATCAGAATATTGTGGTTGCGGCGGGGCCAGGCAGTGGTAAAACACGAGTTTTAGTGCATAAACTAGCGTCTTTATTAATGATCGAAGATGTTAAACATGAACAACTTTTGATGCTGACATTTTCCAGGGCGGCTGCATACGAGTTTAAATCTCGACTGATTCAATTGATTGGCAATGCAGCAGCCTATGTGGAAATTAAAACCTTTCATTCCTATTGTTTTGATTTATTGGGTAAAGTTGGAAATTTAGAGCAATCTGATGACATTGTACAAAGAGCGATTGACAAGATAAAAAGTGGTGATGTTGAAATCAATCGAATCAGTAAAATGGTCCTGGTGATTGATGAAGCTCAGGATATGAATGCTGTTCAGTTTGAATTGGTTCATACCCTGATGCAAAAAAATGAAGAAATGCGCGTGATTGCTGTAGGTGATGATGATCAAACCATTTACTCCTTTGCACCTGTTTTTGCCAGTTCAAAATATTTACAGGAACTTATTGATCGACATCAGGCTGAGAAATATGAACTTGTTGAAAATCATCGAAGTAAACACAACTTGGTTGATTATAGCAATCAATTCGCTCAATGCATTCAGCAACGCTTAAAAAAATTTCCTATCGTTGCCAAAGCACAAGAGGATGGCGAAATCATTTTTACGCGTTATGATACACCTCATCTAATTCAGCCCTTAATTCAACAGGTTTTAAGCACTGATCGTATTGGTACAACGTGTATATTAGTGCAAACCAATAAAGAAGCAGCCCAAATTACCAGTTTATTATTACAGCAAAATCTTCCTGCCAAACTTATTCAAAGTAATGATGGTTTTAATTTATTTGATCTACTTGAAATAAGAGCATTCTTTCATTATTTACAGCTTGGTGAACAACAATATATTATTCAGGAAGATCGCTGGAATACAGCGATTGTACAATTAAAGGAAAAATTTAGTCGCAGCAAGAATCTGGATTTATGTTTAAACCTGATCAAAACATTTGAGAAAGTTCATCCTGAACAAAAGTATCAGTCTGATTTTCGAGTGTTTATACGAGAGTCAAAACTTGAAGATTTTTATGATATTCAGGGTGATGTTATTTTTGTATCTACCATTCATAAATCGAAAGGCAGAGAATTTGATCATGTATTTCTAATGTTAAATCAGTTTGATGCTCAAGATGATGAGGGGAAACGTAAATTATATGTGGCACTGACGCGTGCAAAGCGATATTTAAATATCCTTTGTAATAATACGATTCTGGATCATATTAATACAACAAACTTAATAAAATTAGAAGACCGTACACCATATACTCCACTATCAGAGTTTGTTTTATACCTAACCCATAAAGATGTAATTCTGGATCATTTTATTACTCAAGCAAAATCTATTCGTCATTTATTGAGTGGAGATGTTTTATATGCAGATATGTATGGCTGTAAAGATTCAAAAGATCAATATTTAATCAAATTTTCCAAAAAATTTAAACAGGAACTTTTAGAGAAAATAAAGTCAGGTTATAAAATTAAAACTGCGAAAATCAACTTTATCGTTCTGTGGTCTAAAGAAGAACTTCAAGATGAGTTTCGCATCATTCTACCTGAACTTTACTTAATACATTAAACCTATTGTTTGAATCCTGAAATCTTTAAAAGGTATTAACTTTCCAAAGCCTCAATAATCGCTTGGGCCGTTATGCGTGCAGAAAAAGGATTTTGGCCTGTAATGAGATTTCCATCTCGCACTACATTAGGTGCAAAAGGAATAAATTTCTTTTCATAATGTGCGCCGTGTTCTTTCGCTAACTCTTCAGCGTTATATGGTACTTTTTTTGCCACGCCTGCCAAGACTTCCTCACACCATGCAATCCGTTGGAATCACATCACATTGATTAAACGAACAGGTGGCTTTATTTTCAAATCTTAAATTTTGGTGTTTGACTCTAAAGTTAGCTTTAATCTTATAGTGATTCTACCCGCTAAGAATGACATGACTTTAAATCATCATATTTAGCGATTTAATCAATTTAAAGGCTAAATCACATGAATACAAAGAAACAGTTTACTGAAGTTGAGTTTGGACAACAAAAAGTCAAGGTACCTAAAGGTGGGTATTATGATCGCTTTAGAATGAATCCTGACCTAGATGAGGTCGCCAAAGACCCTGTTGCTGGCAATATTGATTATTTCCGTACTATTCCTAAGAAACTGGTTGAGTCGAGAGTGGGTAAGGTATGGGCACCCAATTTTTATTACCGCACAGCCAATGTTCAAGTCCTGATGCTGGCTCCAATTGAACAGCTCAGGAAAAAGCTACCTGCACCACTCCAAGCCTTACAGCCCTTTCCTGGTTATGGATTGGTTGCCCTGACTTTTTTCACCTATTCAGTCTGTGACAATGATCCCTACAACGAAGTATCTGTTGCGATTGTGGTGCGTAAACCAAACGCCCGTGGACCACATGCACTGGAATTAGTGAATTCGATTCGCCAACGCCATTTTTATGCCCATGTGCTGGCCTTACCTGTCGATACTGAAATTGCCCGAGTGCGTGGTGTATATGGATATCAACTGCCTAAATGGCTGACTGAAATTAACGTCGATATTTGGGCAAACTGAGGTGCAGGCAAACCTGACAGATCCATCAGGTAAAGTGGACCTTAGTTTAACCACACCCACTCCAGCCTTACAGCATGTGAAACCTGAGTCGCGTATGACTGAGGCCACCATGTTGCATCAGGTGGATGGTGTGTGGCACCAAACGCTGGTGCAGTCCAATGTGCTGTCATTTGCCCAGAAACTGTTGCCAAGAAAAGTTAAACTGGTTCGTCATGGTGGGCCTTTAAGTCAGTTGCTGGATGAGCTTGGTGCCTCGACCATTCTTCGTCTAGATGTGATTCAGGATGCTCAGTACTCAATTTACCAAAACCCTTAAAAGAAAAATCCATAAGTTTTCAAACTATGCCCCAACGCATATCACAAGGAAAATAGTTTATGAAATGTATTACTTTTAACGGTGCTGGTCAGGAAAAAGTATGGCCTTTAATTTTCAAATGGAAGCTAAAGCCTTTACTATATAAATCATTTGACCTTGAGGAAGCCCGTCAGGCACATGAATTTCTACAGCAAGGTGAGCATGTGGGTAAACTGGTCCTGATTGTTAAGAAATGACAGCTATTTATGATATGAGAAGTTAAGAAGTTTAATTCTAACTTCTCAGGGTTTCAACTTCGTTATTACATTCGAATAATCATCCAAACTTTTAGCACTTATTCTGAGTCAAAATATTAAATCCCATACGTGGTCCAAATATAGCCAATGTTGGTATCAATCCTTTGATCGGTTTAGGCTGTTGACCGTGACCAATACGACGAAATTGAGCTGCATGCCAAGCCAATTGTAGATAAGCATCTATTGGCTTGTATCCAACCGCAGGAATATTTACTGGTTCCTGTACCGATTTTCCTGCCAATAACTGTTTTGCCAAATCTGGTTGCAAAGCAAATGGGCGTGCCAAACCAATCAAGTCGACCGTTCCATCTGCAACAATACAGTTCATAAAATCAACATGGCGTAATCCACCTGTGAGCATCAGTGGTAATTTACTCATCTTACGCAATGCGGTTGCATAATCAACAAAGTAAGCATCTCTCTGAGTCTGCCGTTCTGGTGCATAGCCCAACTGTGCAGGAGACTCATAATTACCACCAGATATTTCAAGTAAATCGATACTTTCCGCCTCTAATGCCAGTGCAACCTGCAATGACTCGTCCTGACTCAAGCCACCTTTTTGGAAATCAGCCGAGTTTAGTTTTACACTCAATATTTTGTTGTTTCCGATCGCTTGACGTACCGCACGGACAGTTTCAATTAAAAAGCGTCGGCGATTTTCTGGATTTCCACCCCACTGATCGGTACGAATATTTGATAAGGGGGATAAAAACTGTGATAACAGGTATCCATGTGCAGCATGAATTTGAACGCCGTCAAAACCAGCCTTTACAGCTAATCCAGCAGTATTTGCAAAACGTTGAACTTGTTCCAGAATTTCGGACTCACTCATGGCACGTGGCATACGAATTACACTCATCAGTGGCAAATTCAGCCCAACTGCTGAGGGTGCGATTGGTTTTTTTAGCAGCGGCAGTACAGCAACTCGACCTGGATGATTAATCTGCATAATAATCTTGCCACCATTTAACCGAGCGGCTTGTGCCCATTCTGCATTTGCCTGCAAGAATTGTTCATCTTCCAACACGACATTTCTCGGTTCCACAAATGCACGATGGTCAACCATCACATTCCCCGTGATTAAAAGCCCTGTCCCGCCCCGCGCCCATGCAGCATAAAGTTTCTGTAAAGCAATTGTTGGAGATCCATGACGATCAGCCAATTGCTCACTCATTGCTGATTTCACAATACGATTGGGAATGGTGATACCGCAAGGCAATTTCAGCGGTTGTTGCAAAGGACTTGCTAGACTGGTTTGTAATTTTTTCATTAGAAGATACCTATTTGCATAATGGTTTAAATTTAAATAATTTGAAATTTCAGCTTTAATTGTTCCATCATCACTCGATTGTCGTGCTGCCAGGGATGAAAGTTGGGTGCAAAAAATCTAAATAATCCTGGCTGACTTGATGTACAAGACCCTTTATAAAACACGTGGATTAAACTGGCGCATCAAAAAAAGTGGTGTTTTCAAACGTGGAATTTGAATGGGTGGAATCAAGCCACCAGACAAATCACAGCGGTGTAAACGTGCCTCTACAACCTTGCCCAATCCCATTTCATGCAGCGGATCATTCTCTGTGCCTGTAAAGCGTAAATTCATCTCCACATGACGTACTTCAATGGGATGCTCTTTAGGGGTAAAACGGACCTCTCTTGGTAAGGTCAAGCCCAAACCACCTGTAATGTTACGATGTGGCAATCCCAGAATAGGCGGTGCATCCTCAATAACATCGCCCAGTGTTGCATTCATTTCAATCAATACCGTTCCTCGACGAGAGGCTATACTGATAATGCGTGTGCCATCATTATTCCAACTGATTTCGCCAGTTTTTTTAGGATAGCCGAGCAATTCACGCCCAATAATCATGGCGCGATCATCATCCAGAATCATCCACGGACAAAAAATGCCTGTTTTATTGCCCACCTGAATATGTACAAATAGGCCAGCCTCATGGTAGGTCCCTGTATATACATTCTCAGGGAAATAGGCACAAAACAGATCAGCCCTGGTTGGTTTTGCCAATTTCATGCCTGCTGGCAACCAGCGCACCATTTTCTTTTCATCCACCTCAAGTACAGCCGTTAGATAATGAGCATTGTGATAAAGCTTATTGCCAAGGTTCGCCAAACCAATTGGGGTGCGCAAATCATGAATAAGTTGTCTCATGCTTTTAACCTCGAAAACACTTGTTTTAATATGGGTAGTAAAATGACTCTCGGTGTATATCGTCCTCCCAAGGTTTGTGCCTGTGCGACCAATCCTGGAATTACAATACGACGATTACATTCCATCCCCTGAATCGCTTCTTTGGCAACACGCTCTGCCGTTACCCACACAAAGTTGCCCCCCATACCATCAATTTTTGAGATACCTGCAACTTCATTGAAACCTGTTATGGTTGGACCTGGGGCCAACAAGGTACAGGTTACGCCTGTCCCATTCAGTTCACTGTGTAGTGATTCAGCAAATGAGTTTGCAAAAGCCTTTGTAGCTGCGTATGTCGCATTGGCTGGAGTTGGTTGATGACCTGATGTGGAACCTACAATTAAGATTGCTCCACTTTTACGCTGAATCATGTTAGGCAATACCGCTAAAGTCAGATCCTGTACCGCAACGACATTCACCTCCGTTTCTTCACGCTCCCGATCCGCATTTAGTTGGTGCAGCCGACCAAAGGTGGCAAAGCCAGCGTTATTACATAAAATAGAAATACTGGTTTTTTCCAATTCCTTACGGAATCTGGTTCTTTCTTCACGATTCGCAAGATCACATGGACGTAGGCTGACTTCAACTTGATACTTTTCACTTAAGGTTGCAGCGAGAAGCTCCAGTTTATCGACACGCCGCGCAACCAAAATGAGTGAATAGCCGCGTGCTGCAAATTCTTTGGCAAGTGCTTCACCAATACCAGAAGATGCGCCAGTAATTACAACAGGAGATTCTTTTAACGGAGGCGGTAAACCCATCATCAATACTCATATCAACAGAATGATCTCAGTATTCAGGATGTAAAACTTGAGCGTGAGATGGAGTTCAGACATACTACTAATCATTTTCGGCCAATATCATACAAAAATGAAAGATCCGTATGGGTTATCCAAAGCCAGTATTCCTATTTCCTATGCCCATTTATTATTGGAGATTATGGTTGAAAAGGGTTTTTCGGCATCCGAGATATTGCATCAAAGCAAAATACCTTTAACATTATTCAACCAATTGGATGCCCGCATCACCCCCATACAATGGTCAAGACTGGCTTGGGCAAGTCTGACTTTGGCACAGGATTTGGGGTTGGGATATCAATATGGTTTAAAACTTCGGCTGACTGCCCATGGTCCAATGGGATATGCCTTAATGAGTAGTCCCTCATTGCGTTATGCGATTGAGCTGGCAACCCAATTTTTTAATATGCGGTTAAAAGATTATAAAATCGACTTTTATGAAGAAACACAGCGATCTATTATTGAAATAAAACAAACTCATCCTGTGATAAGCCAACATCATGAACAGGCAGAAACTCTAAGGCGCTTTTTCTATGAATGTTTGATGATCGGTGTTGTTCAAACTGCTCAATCCTTGGCTGAGCATGATTTTTCCAATGTCGAGCTGCAAGTTGACTGGCCTGAGCCACCCTATCATGAAAAATTTAGGCATCAATTGCCTAGGATTCTTTTTAATCAGGCCAAGAACCAGGTGTGCTATCCCTCTTCAATTATTGATTTACCCACTAAAATGGCAGATCAGACTGCTTTTCAGCAAGCTCTAGCCCAATGTGAAGCTGAACAAATTCGTTTCTCAGAACAAATTCAAGACATTATTTTAAGAGTGAAAACGGAATTGTTACTTGTACCACAAAAGGGTTATCCATCTTTGGAAACCGTTGCCCAACGGCTGCATATGTCAAGTCGTACGCTTAGAAGACATCTCAACCTAACTGGTGTTTCTTATTTGGCCCTATTGGATGAAATAAAATATCAAGAAGCGAAAAAACTGTTATTCAATAGTGATATGGAAATACAAGAGATTGCGCTTTACCTTGGCTATATCCAGCCTGCTAATTTTGCACGTGCCTTTAAAAAATGGAGTGGAATGACTCCAATTCAATTTCGTGAGAAAAAGCAAAAAATTTGAAATATATGTTTTTAGGACACTTGGGCAATATTCCTATTACCCAAGGCATTCTGGTTTTATATTTGCCTATTTAATATTCGTTCAAAACCACATTCAAAAAGGATATTGTTTAGAAGTTCATCGTCCAGGATAGCTGCGCTGTACGTGGTGTACCAAGAAATAAGTAATCATCCCCAAAGAAGCTACCTGCATCACGCCAGTATTTTTTATTGAACACGTTGTCAACGTTGAATCGAAGCGTGTTTTCATAACCATAGGCACGGAAATTATAGGCTGCGCCTGCATCAAAGACAGTATAGGCTGGTACTTTTACGGTACCCGTTCTGTCAGCATATTTAGCACCGCTATACTGCATGCCTGCCAATAAACGTAATCCATCCACTTGTGGTACTTGATAAGATAGATGGCTGGCAAAACGTACCGTTGGTACATTCTGGGTTTGGTGGTCCTGATACTCAGGCACCTGTATATCACTTAAACGCGAACGGATCAGTGCCAAGGTAGAGCTCATATCCAGATGTTGTCCTAAGCGCCCTTGCAAACCAAGTTCCAGACCAAGATTATGCTGTTCACCATCATTCACATAGTCACTTGCAGCATCGGTATACTGATTGTCCTGTTTCAGGTCAAACAATGCCGCCGTAAACAGTAATGTTTGCCACTGCTGCTTCATTCCCAATTCATACTGGGATGAATGCCTTGGTGCCAAGGTTGCAAATGCATTGTTGGCATACCAGGGTGCCTGCCCACCATCACTCAGGCCTTTGGCATAAGAGGCGTATAGATGGGTATTTGTCCAAGGTTGATACATCAGCGCAAACTGGGGCAGAAAGCGATTAAAGCTGGTGTCCCGAATATTATTGCGATCAGCATCATAGGCATTTTCATTTAAATGCAGCAGTTTCCCACCTACTAAGACTGACCAATCAGTATTAAAATCAATCTGGTCGAGTAGGTTTAATGCCATTTGCTGACTGTCCAATGATTTGTAGTGATGACCCAAAGCCGTATTGGATGGTGCATAGTCCACGCTATCCGTATAAATATTTCCTGTACCCACTAGCTCATTGATTGCGTCGTACTGTGCATGACGTTTATAGGTGTGCGACAACTCTAAATTAAGGTGATGTTGCCAGGTCCCTGTGTTGAATTTACCGTTTAACCCTGTTTTAAATTGATTAGTCAGATAGCTGTCATCTGGGCTACGGAAATCATAAATATCATAGTGACCATTTTGGTCAAAGCTATTACCCAAACCTGTGATCTGGCATCCATCACTGTAGCAACCCCAAGCAAATGCTGAATAATCATCAACCACGACACGGCTTTGTGAAGCACCCAGATTTGCTGTCCAATGATCATTGATCTGGTAGTTATATCTTAAGCTGGCATTCAGGCTTTCATTGGTGACAGGTTTGCCCCAGCTTTGATAGCCAAGCAAACGCTCCCAGTCAATTCCAGTGGGTACAGTTTTCCCATCCAGCAACTGATAACCTGGAACTGAACGCTGACGTTGACGCTGTGACTCAATATCAAATTCTAGTTTTGAACGATCTGACATTTTCCAGTCCAGAGCCAAAGAACCAAACAGGCGCTTACCATCAGCATGATCAACATAGGGATGAATTTGTTCTGTAGCGAGATTTACCCGATAACCAAGCTGATGATTTTCACCGAGCAACCCACCGAGGTCGGTTGCCACACGATTGCCACCATAACTATCTGTTTCAACTATAATGGACCGAACATCTTTCGGACGTTTGGTGACATAATTAACTACACCAGCAGGTGTTGACATCCCACTTTGGATTGCACTTATCCCTTTTAAAATCTCGACCTGTTCCTTGTTTTCCAGTGCCACATTTTGCTCACCTCGCAACAGGTTGTCATTGAGCAAATAACTTGAACCTAGATTCAAGGCAAAGCCACGCATCACAAAGTTCGGATAATAACCAATCGGTGCATAACCATCACCTACAGCGGCATCGTTTTTAACAACATCGGTTAAGGTTTTTGCATGTTGATCCGCTATGAGTTGTGCTGTGACTGTGCTGATGGAGGCAGGAATTTCAACAAGATTTTGTTGGGCGAAACCCGATAAATTCACCTTGGGTTGATCATAGATAGTTTGTGGTGTTTGCGCCGTTACTGTGATGGTTGCAAGCCGTGATATTTCATTCTTGACTTCGGCATGTACCACTCCTGAGTTCAGGCCTAAACATGAAAATGAACCAACCGCCAGTAATGCCTTTTGTAAACGAGAAAATGGATACGTTTTCACAGTAATTGCCCAACCCCAAAAGATAATTTTAAAACCTGAAATTTTCGGGCTTGAGTATTCACAATTTTGTTAAGTTGAACAAGCATTTCTAGGACATATTCAAGATTTTTTAATTATTATCTCAAGCTGTTTTTACACATTAAGAAATATAAAAATAGGCAACTACAAATGTAATCAGTACATTCATTTCGATTAATTCAATACTTGCGCCAATGGTATCGCCTGTAATTCCACCAATTCTTTTGATAAATAGCGAACGCAAATAAAAAAGTAACAGTAAAAAGCTAATAAATACAGCTAAGCCATACCATTTGAATAGACAAAGCAATGATAATGTAATGACAAAAACCATCCATGCAATAGTTTTTGAAAGAAAATCTGTCATTGAACGTCCCAAGCCTTTGTCTCGGACATAGGCTGTGGTCAAAAACAAAAATAAGGCGACACTACGCCCAAGCATAGGAATCAGAATTAAAAATGCATTCAAATGCTGTTCAACTAAAACGTAAAGTGCTGCAAATTTTAACAAGCACACCATAATCAGACTGAGCACACCAATTGGACCACATGCTGGGTCTTTCATAATCTTTAAGGTACGTTCTCGATCTCCAAAACCGCCTACCCATGCATCTGCGGTATCGGCAAGACCATCTAAATGTAGGCCACCAGTCAGCCAAATCCAGACGACCAAGACAATACTGGCTAACAGAATGGCGGGTAGCTTGATCAGAACAAACGATAATCCAAATAAAACCAACCCAATCAATAAACCAATTACAGGATAAAATAATAAGGATTGTGAATTTTGCCTTGCCGTGGGGATTTGCTTTAATTGCACAGGAACAATGGTGAGAAATTGCAGGGCAATCAAAAATGGCAACATTACTCAACCCTTTCAAAAGATAATTGTGCTGCTTGATGAGACAATCTAAAGGAATGTAATTGCCCAAGTTCAGCAGACATTTTAAGCAGGTCATCCAGACGCTGTTGTTGTGCCAAACAACTTAATAATTTAATCACACCGCCATGTGTGACTACCAATGCAGACGGATATTGATGTTGCTGCATATATTCGGCAATCTGCTGAAAACCATTGAAGACACGTTGATGAAACTCGACTAAAGATTCCCCGTTTGGCGTATGATATTGGGTTGGAAATTGCCAGAAATTTGCCAATAACTCAGGTGATGTTTCATAGATGGTTTGAGTGGAAATGCCCTCCCAATCACCGAAATGCATTTCCTTGAGATATTCATTTATCAATAAGGGTCGTTGTAAATCATGTGACAATTTTTCGGCAAATAATCGGCAACGCTGTAAGGGTGAACTTACAATAAAATCCCAAGTCTTTTGATTAAGATGATGTTGAATGGTCGCCTGCATCTGCAACCAGCCCTGTTCTGTCAGTTCATCATCAAGCTGCCCACGAAGTGTATTACCTAAAGTTGTCTCACCGTGACGCAACAAGTCCAGCCGAAAATTAGCCAACTTTATCACCTGAAACCGCCGCTTCTGCAAAAGTTGCCATTTGATTATGCAACACACAGGCAAGCTGTATCATTGAAAGTGCTGAACCAGCACCACTGCCTTCACCTAAACGCAGGTTCATGTTTAAAATCGGTTGGGCATTTAAGTCTTTTAAAATACGTTGATGACCATATTCAGCCGATTGATGACCAAATAACATCCATTCCCTGACCTGTGGCTGAATACGAACCGCACATAAGGCAGCAACCGAGCTGATAAAACCATCAACAACGATTGGCACCCCCATTTGTGCGCAACGCAGATATGCTCCTGCCATGGCGGCAATTTCCAGCCCACCGACCGCTGCCAAAATTTTCAACGGATTATTGGTCACATCATTTTTATGTAATTTCACTGCCTGATCAATCACGTTAATCTTGTGTTGTAATTGCTCAGTATTAATCCCCGTGCCCACACCTGTAAGCTGTTGCGCTGATTCATCTAGCAGTAAACAGGCAAGTGCTGAAGCTGAACAGGTATTGCCTATGCCCATCTCACCCGCAATAAAAATATCAGCCCCTTTCGATTTTGCTAGGTCTACGCTGTTTTTACCCAATTGTAATGCGGCCTGACACTCTTGTTCAGTCATTGCAGCCTGTTTGGCAAAGTTTGCCGTACCTGCACGAATACAGTGGCGTTCAACGCCTGTATAATTGTAAGCATCACCCACCGTTCCACAATCAATCACCTGTAAATGGGCCTGATGATGCTTGGCAATCACACTGATCGCTGCACCACCTGATGCAAAATTTTGCAGCATTTGGCGGGTTACAGCTTGAGGATACGCCGAAATATTTTCTTCCACCACGCCATGATCACCTGCAAAAATGCTAATCCACGGTTTATTGATTTTTGGAAAAACCGTACCCTGTAAACTTGCCAAGGTAATTGCAATCTGTTCTAAATCACCCAGTGCACCTGTCGGTTTGGTCAGTTGTAATTGACGTTGCTCAGCCTGCAATTTTGCATCCAGATCAGGTTGCTTTACAGCTTCCATCCACCAATAAGCCTGCTCAGCCATATTATTTTTCACCTTTTAAAATCATTGGAAATCCTGCCACACAAAACACCACTTTATCCGCCAATTGGCCTAATACCTGATGTAAACGCCCTGCCTCATCCACAAAACGTCGGCTGATTTCACCCATCGGCACAACACCAAGCCCTGTTTCATTACTCACTAAAATGATGTCTGATTTCAATTGGGGCAATACTTTCAGTAATTTTTCGGTTTGTTGCTGCTGTAATGCTGCATCTTCAGCCAATAATAAATTGGTCAGCCACAAGGTCAGGCAATCTACCAAAATGAGTTGATTTTTTTGATCAAGTTGCAGCAATTGATTTGCCAGGAAAATTGGCTCTTCACAGAGTTGCCAATGACTTGGACGTTGTTGCTGATGATGTTGAATGCGTTGCTGCATTTCTTCATCCAATGCCTGCGCCGTTGCAATATAGACAACTGATAAACCACTGTCTTTAGCAATCTGTTCAGCCAGACGGCTTTTACCTGAACGTGCGCCACCTAAAATCAGTTGCAACATATTTAACCTAATGGAATTTGATGATAAGGATAAAGTAATCCTTGTAAAATCTGGGCTTTATAATAGCCGAAAGTGAGTTGGTTCACCTGAATTTTCATGTTTTTTAGTGGCAGTTTTTGAATATGTTGCAGAACCAAATCACTGGCCCAAGTATCACCATAAAGCCCCAATGTGATATGTGGACAATAATCAACTGCTGCAATCTCTGTTGAACTTTGTGCAAGTTGCTTACGAATTTTATTCAGGATATCCTTTTGATCATGGATATGTAGAAATAATGCACTACTAAAGCTATCAAGCTGGGTAATTTCCAGCTCAAAAGGTTCTAGCTGTAGTTGTTGAAGTAATTCAATCTGGTGATTTAAGGTCTGAATTTCAAAATCATCATCAAAATTGGGATGATGAGAATTTAGAAAACCACAAACAAATAGTGTGATGTGATATTGGCGCTGGTTAGACTTGATCAGTAAATCTGAAAATTGTGCCCTGATCTCATCTAAATAGCTGATGAGTTCAGATTGGCAAATCTCAATATACCACACCCCATAATCAGAACGTCCACGATGCCATTCAGGATAGTCTCGGATTTTAGTGGCGACAAGTTGACTGGATGCTTGTAATAACACAACATTTAGAATGACTTTAAAGTTGTGCTATTCAAACATAATTTGCCAAAAAACTTAAGGCTGAATATTGAATTTAGACATATTCAGCCGAAGTCATCCAGGCTTTTTGAACATTGGAATAAAGTGGAGTTTTTTGAAGCTGTTGCTGAATTCCCTCATATAACAAGTTAAGCAAGGCCTGTTTCTGGGAATCTAAAATGTCTAGTTTTGCAACATTTTCCTGTAGATGCTGCACAATTTCAATTTCATCCAATGCCAGTATGGTCAATGCATAGACATAACCCCCAATTGCACCTGTTAATAGGTTCTGATAAGGAAGCTGTTGCTGAATATGATTTTCAATACTGCCCAAAACCCGCTCATTCACATTCAGCTTGCATAAGGGATTTCTTGCTACACGTTCACACGGATCTTTATAAGCTGATCGACAAGAATTTAAAAAACTTTCCGCCATACGATCCAACTCTTTCGACTGGTTTGGCACAATACTTCCCAAACCCAACTTAACTTCATCAACCAATTGAGTCATAAAGTTTTTAAGCCCTGAATCGGCTAAGGCAATACCGATGGTTTCATGTCCAGCTAGACTCGCCTGCCACGCCAGCATGGCATGACAACCATTCCACAAACGATTCTTGATGATCTGAATATCAGAAATATGATCAACCAAAATCATTTGGCGCATTTTGCTCAGCAACGGACTGCGATTTTCTACATAAATTGGCATATCCACTTCGCTATTGAACAAAATCAAGTCCATATTTTGTAAAAACTGCCCTGCCTGAAATTGTCCGCGCATATCCTCCAGACACACCGTGAGTTGTTGTTCCTGTTTTTCAGACAACGCCGTTTCATCTGACAATTCTATGGTGTCCTGATTTAAATCATTCTGATATTGCTTAAATAAACGGTGCTTGATGTTCAACTGGCGATACAGTGCCTGATCGCTGAGCTTGGACACCATCCGATTAACCACAGTGTCACAGAAATAGTGTTCACTTAAAATATGCTCGGCAATATCCTCATCCGTGATTTCAAGCAGTGCTTCACGGAGACATTTTAGAATCAGGAACTTGGCTCCAACCTTGTTCAACACGATTAGGAATGTAATCGGTTCATCGTTCTGTGTGTCCTGTGACAAAAAACGTGCCAGTAAACCTTTGGCAATGATTTTTGCTTCAGATGCAATCGCCTGTTCAGGTAGACACAGTGCAATCAAACTGGATTGTATATACATATCCAACATCTGTTGTTCATTGTCAGCATTGATCACTGTTAGATTCTCAATCCGCTCATCGTAAGAACACTGGCCATAGCGGATGCTGTAGCTGGCAAAACTATTAACTGACTCAAGATATAAACGGTTGCGGGTCGATGCTAAAATTCGCTGTGGTCGGGTAAATCCATCCCAGTGAGATAAAATCTGGGCAATATATCCACCACCAATCGCGCCAAAACCATGAATCCCCACAATCAACTGGTTCAGGCTTTGTGGAAACGGTTCCTGTAGCTGTGGCATGCCCATTTCAGGAATATATTGATCCAAAGCATTCAGACACTCGTAAATATCCTGATAATAAAACTTTGCCTTGGAAAGCATCTGATCATTGGGTTCTTTAATATCTTTAAATAACAGCGTAATACCACCTGCATCACAGGCTGAGCAAATTCCATTTTCGGAGTCTTCAAACATAAGGCATTGTTTAGGCTGTAAATTTAGTTTTTGTGCTGCCTGTATAAAAATTTCTGGATGTGGCTTGCCCCGTTCAACTTCATCACCACAGACCAATAGATCAAAAAATTTATAGACATTGGCATTAATTAAATATTCTTCCGCAATCGCCCGACGGCTTGAAGTCGCCACAGCCATTCTTAAACCAGATTTTCTTAAGCGTTCCAGAACCTGCATCAACCCTTTCTTGACTGGAACACCATTTTGACGAATCAACTCAAGTTCCAAGGTATCTGCACGTTGACGGATCTCTTGATAGGAGATGTTGTCTCCATAATATTTTTTTGCAAGTTGTTCAGCAGTTTTGGCGCTTAAGCCCAGACACTGCATCAAATAATCATCTGAAAATTCCTGTCCAATGAGTTCCTGAGAGGCCTGTTTTAATGTCTGAAAGCGTAATCGCTCTGTATCAAACATTGTTCCATCCATATCAAAAATTGCCCCTTGGACAGGATAATCATGAAAAATCAGCATTGTTACTCCTTTGTTTTGTTATACGTTTTATAGGGTAACCAAAAAATAGGCTTAAAATTCAAATAGTAAACAAATGAAATAAATTTGAACAAAAAACAATCAAATATGTTTTAATTTATATATAAATATCTATTTATTGATCAGAACAGTTGCATCATTTAAAAAAATATGATTCTTTTTTAATCGTTATAGCGTTAATTTATAGGAGAAAAATCTTCTATGATGGATTTTATTGATCATCTTATATCAACATTTTCAGTAGCATCAAAGTGTAAATATTCCTAAAATATCTACCACTCCATATATCTACTGATCCAAAACATCCGAAAAAGTTGCGCCAAGCAGTTTTGCTAAATCTTGAGGGTCCAGACCAATATCCAATCCCCTTTTCCCACCACTCACATAAATTTTGGTCAACAGTTTCGCCGTTTCATCAATCACCGTTTTTAGGCGTTTCTTCTGTCCCAATGGGCTAATTCCTCCCACCAGATAACCTGTCAAACGCTCAGCATCTTTCGGATTTGCCATCTGTAGTTTCTTGCATCCAACTGCTGTGGCAACTTTTTTTAAATTAAGTTGATGATTGACAGGCAAAATAGCAACGAAAAAGTTTTTTTCGTCAGTTACCAGTAAGGTTTTAAACACTTCCTCTACCCGAAGATTCAGTTTTTCTGCCGCTTCCAAGCCAAAACTTTTAGCATTGCTATCATGTTCATACTCATGAATTGAAAACGGGATTTTATTCTTTTCTAATAACTTGCAAGCTGGCGTCATATTTTTCAGGTCAATTAAATCTAGATTTAAAATGGGTATAACTGTAGCAAATTTGGATAGATAATTAAATTTTACTTAGGCTATTTTAATATAAATCCATATCTTGATAATTGGGCAATGCGCCTCATATATTTATTCAAGGTGAAATGCACAAGGCTCAAGTCATTTATGAGTTACAAACATAATAATTTAATGGCAATGCGCCAGAATTATTGGGATGATGAATCTTCTACAATACAGGCTGAAAAGCAATTTCTGAGAGATATACTTATTGAAGAAGGTATTTTTAAGGATGCGACTTTAGACGATACCAAGTATTTTTTCTTCACCCTCCCCAGTATTATTATTGTCAAAGCCCATGCATTAGGCTTTCATCATAACCATGTGAAACGTATGCTCATCAAGCATATTCACACAAACAGAGTAGCTTTAATGCGAAAGTCATCATTAAAAATTCAGTTTAAGATTTAGGACAAATGTATATCAAAACCGATTTAAAGATAAAAATCTTACTTAGGCTATTTTGATAATATTGATCTATTTCACAAATTTAGACTGATAATTCAAGCGATTGAACTATTTTAATACGTTCAAAAGCTGTAATATCCACTACAATTTAACTCTCGGCTTTCCTCCCCTCCGATTTCAGCATAGGATTTTTCTTTCATGTCAGATCAGAACGATAAGCTTAAGAACCTAAAAACCTCATCGGTGGATCGCCGCTTATCTATTGCAAAAGCCTCTTTACTTGCTGGAACACGTTGGGCAACTGCAAGTGCGACTTCCATTTTCTCCAGTGAAGAAGAAAAAGAGAAGAAACGTAAAAAAGCCATGGCTGAACAGGCACACTATTTAGTTTCTGAGATTGGGAAATTAAAAGGTTCAATCGTAAAGATTGGGCAAATGATGGCTTTATACGGCGAACATTTTCTGCCAGAAGAAATTACTCAAGCATTAAACACGCTAAATAACCAGACTGTTGCCCTGGCTTGGCCAGCAATTAAGGCACATTTACAGGAACAGTTGGGTTCAAAACTAGATGAACTGACCATTGACCATGAACCTATCGGAACGGCCTCACTGGCTCAGGTACACCGTGCCACACGTAAATCAGATGGTTTGGAACTTGTCTTAAAGATTCAATACCCAGGTGTCGCTGAAGCAATTGACTCAGACATGAATCTTTTCAAAAACATGCTAAAACTCACCCGTATGGTGCCGCAAACGCGTGAATTTGATCAGTGGTTTGATGAAGTCCGTGAAATGATGCATCGTGAAGTGGATTACGGGATTGAGGCAGCAACAACTCGTCGCTTTGCTGAACGTCTGAAAGATGACCCTCGCTATATCGTTCCTGAAATTGTCGATGAATTCTGCGCTGAAAAAGTGCTCTGCATGACATTTGAACGTGGTGTGCCTGTAAACAGCCCTGTGATGCTTTCTCTTCCTCAGGAACGTCGTAACCAACTTGGTGAAGCTTCTTTAGAAATTGCAGTACGAGAGCTGTTTGAATGGGGTGAAATGCAAACCGACCCAAACTTCGGTAATTATCTTGTTCGTTTGGGTAATGGTGATGATATAAAGGACAAAATTGTTCTCCTCGACTTTGGTGCAATTCGCCAGTTTGATGACAATTTATTGACCGTCGCACGTAACCTGATCCATGCTGGTTATAACCACAACAAAGATGAAATGGTTAAAGCGATGACAGGCTACGAGTTTTTTGATGCAATGCCTGAAAGTATCAAACCAGGTATGGCAGATGTCTTCCTGATCGCAACAGAAGCTTTTAGCTGTCCAGCCAATAATCCAGATATACCAGCAGGCGTTATGGATGAGCAGGATCGTTATGACTGGAAGAAAAGCCAGCTTCATAGCCGTGTCATGCAGCAGGCTGCACAGTCAATGGCATCTCGCTATTTCTCTGTTCCACCCAAGGAATTTATGTTCATTAGCCGTAAGTTTATTGGTGCCTATACCTTTATGACAGTGATTGAAGCAAAGACCAATGTGCGTAAAATGATTCGTGAGTTTGCGTAAGCTACACTTTTGCATTGCAAATTATTCATATATGAATAATAATAGAACTGTAATAACGGAGATGTTATAAATAATCAGCCTAGAGCCATTGCGATAAATGCCGTTATGATCGTAAGCGTTCTGTAAGTTCGCCAATACTAGGTTACACACTTATCTTAAAGCCCATTTATTGGGCTTTTTGTCTTTTTGGGGTTTGGATGGTTGCAATCTATTTAGATGAAAGTGGTGATTTAGGCTGGACATTCACTGCACCTTATGGAAAAGGTGGTTCTAGTCGAACATTAACAATTGCAAGCGTACTCTGCCCTAAGGAAAAGACAAAACATCTCAATCGTATTGTGACAGGTTTTTATAAAGCCAGAAAACGTCCTTTTAGCAACGAGTTAAAATCCTACGATTTAAGCTCAAAAGAAAAGGAACAGTTCATCAAGCAACTCCTCAAGTTACATATTGATCATCCTGATATTAAGTTAATTTCAATCACTGTTAACAAGAAAAGAGTGAAAAGTAAACTCAGAAATGATCCAAACGCGCTATACAACTACATGGTTAAAACCATGCTGTTAGATCATTTATGCAGGTATAAACACATTGATTTTATGCCTGATTCCCGTTGTGAGAAAGTGAATGTTGGTTGGAATCTGGAAATATATCTAAAACAAATGCTCGCTGAATGTGCTCAGTTGAATGATATTGAAAATGAAAGCTTAAATATAAAGCCTTTTGACAGCCGAGTAACCAAAGAACTGCAATTCATAGATTTTTATGCAGGACTGATATGGAGTAAATATGAGTTTAAAGATACACGTATAGACCAGTATTTAGATATTGTCACGCCATCCAACGAATTACTATTTTTTGAATAATATTTATATTCAGCCAATTGACTTTGTCAGTTTGGTCAATTTTTTTAACAGTTATTTTTTTAATATTTTTAAAAACAAATAAAAAACAAAAAGATAATTCGTTTAATCCCCCTATATTACCCTTTATCATTCTCAAATAAGCATGTCAAACAAGACATAGTTTTTTTAACCAGAGCATGTCAGCATAATTTTACAATCATCCCCTAGGATAAAGTCATGTCGAATATGATGAATAAGGCTCAAGGTTTCGGGCTATCTTTAATCACAAAAATTGCAGGAAGCGAAGTACTTGACCAACTCAAATTAAGAAAGTTTGTAGAGAAATCACTCTATCAAGGTTCAAAAACAGGCTTTAAAGTTCTGACCAAAACACAGAAAGCGTTTAAGCCGCAACCGCTTGATAAGCAACGTCTCCCAAGTCAAGCCAACAAAAATCTATTTGATCTAAGCTTAACTGAAGAACAACAAATGACTGTCGATGCAATGTCACAGTTTGCTCAGGAAGTTTTATATACCTTGGCCCATGATGCTGACCATAATGCCCAGTTCCCAGAAGAACTTTGGCAGCATTTGGTTGATCTAGGCTTAAACTACTACGCACTTCCTGAAGCGTTAGGTGGTGTTGCAGCAGAACAAAATATTGTCAGTAATATCCTGATCGCTGAAAGTTTGGCAAAAGGCGATTTCAGTTTAACGGCTGGCTTACTCAGCACATTTAGCGTGATTAATGCGCTTACCCGTTGGGGTTCTACGCAAGTTCAATCCATGTACTTACCAGTATTCGCAGAAGATACCGATGTTACGGCGACATTTGCTTTTCAGGAAGCAACCCCTGCATTTAACCCATTCCAGTTAAAAACCAAAGCCACTGAAAATAATGGTCAAATTACCATTACAGGTGAAAAAACTTTGGTGGTTTTGGGTGATACAGCAGATGTATTCCTAGTCAGTGCTGAGTTTAATGGCCAACCTGATATTTTCGTGGTGCAGTGTGATGAAAGCATTTCCATCAAAGCCAATCCAGCGATGGGATTAAAAGCGGCAGAAACAGCAACACTACAGTTTAACCAGACCTCTGCCTTACGCTTAGGTGATGCAGACTTTGACTATACAGCTTTTGTCGATCTTGGCAATCTGATGTGGTGTGCCATGGCGATTGGCACTTGTGAAGCAATAAAAGCTTACTGTATTAAATATGCCAATGAGCGTACCGCCTTTGGTGAGCCAATCTCACATCGTCAAAGCGTGGCATTCATGATTTCAGACATGGCAATTGAGATTGATGCCATGCGTATGCTGGTACTCAATGCCGCAAGCCTGGCAGAAGCAGGCAAACCGTTCCATCGTGAAGCCTATCTGGCACGTTTACTCTGCGCTGAAAAATCGATGAAGATGGGTACAGACGGCGTTCAGATTCTAGGTGGGCATGGTTTTACCAAAGAACACCCTGTTGAACGCTGGTATCGTGACTTACGTGCAACCGCAATTTTACATTCTGGCTTACATGCTTAATTTTGGAGAATAATAATGAACTTACAAAATCCGAAAAAATTTAAAATGCTGGTTGATCAGGCACATGAAACAGCAATCAATGTACTCCGTCCAATTTCCCGCAAATATGATAAAGCTGAACATGCCTATCCAAAAGAATTGGACATGCTGGCTGCCCTATTGGATGGTATGAATGAAAGTGGTGAAGGTGTGGGCGCTGCCAATGCCAGTAAACGAGGTACAGCCAATCCAGATGCCATCGTAAATGGTGGTAATATGTCGGCTGCACTCGGCATTATTGAAATGTGCTATGGCGATACAGGCCTATTGCTTAGTATGCCACGTCAGGGTTTAGGTAACTCAGCGATTGCTGCGGTTGCCAATGATGAACAACTGGAACGTTTCAAAGGCACCTGGGCTGCTATGGCCATTACTGAATCTGGTTGTGGTTCAGACTCAGCTGCAATCCGTACTACTGCGACCAAGGATGGTGATGATTATATCCTGAATGGTGAGAAAATTTTTGTTACCTCTGGTGAACGTGCTGATTCAGTGGTGGTATGGGCCACACTGGATAAGAAACTGGGTCGTGCCGCAATTAAATCCTTTGTTGTGCCTAAAGGTACGGCAGGCATGAAAGTTGAACGTCTGGAACACAAGCTCGGGATTAAAGCCTCAGATACGGCGGTGATTAGCTTTACGGATTGTCGTGTGCCTGCTGCCAATCTATTGGGAAATCCTGAAATTGATGTCGCCAAAGGCTTTGCTGGTGTGATGGAAACCTTTGACAATACGCGTCCACTGGTTGCGGCTATGGCGGTTGGTTGTGCCAAAGCTTCATTGGAGCGCATCAAGGAAATTTTCAAAGACCAGTTAGATGCTGAATACAAAACACCATATTTACAGTCTTCCAATTTAGCTGCACAGATTTACCGTATGGAAGCCGAATGGGAAGCTGCCCGTTTATTGGTACTTAAGGCAACATGGATGGCTGACAATAAGAAACCTAACTCCAAAGAAGCTTCAATTGCCAAAGCCAAGGCTGGACGTGTAGGCAATGAAATTACACTGAAATGTGTCGAGCTCGCTGCAAGTGTTGGCTATGGCGAGGATGAACTACTGGAAAAATGGTCACGTGACTCAAAAATTCTCGATATTTTCGAGGGTACACAGCAAATTCAGCAATTGATTATTGCCCGTCGTGAATTGGGTAAATCTTCAAGCGAATTAAAGTAACCTAAATCTATAAAGGTGTTCAGTTAGAAAAGGCTTTCGAGTCTTTTCTAATTATTCATGTTCACAAAAAGCGAAGACACACGTTAAAATCTAGTTTAATATTAGGTTTAATCGTAAATTAAACTAGATTTCCCATGTATATCCCCCGTCATTTACAAAATACGCTTACCAAACTCATGCGGCAATTCCCTGCTGTATTGATTACTGGTCCAAGACAAGTGGGGAAATCTACACTTTTGCAGCATACAGCACATAAGTATCGTTATGTCAGTTTCGATGATCCCTTATTACTCGACCAAGCCAAGCAAGAACCTAATCTATTTTTACTCAATTATCCAAATAATGTGATTTTGGATGAAGTGCAATATGCCCCTGAATTATTCTCTCTATTAAAACTCGCAATCGATAAACAGAAACAAAATGGTATGTTTTTACTCTCAGGTTCGCAAGCATTTGAATTGATGCACAATGTCAGTGAGTCCTTGGCAGGACGGATTGCAATTTTAAAATTATCAGGTTTATCATTACGAGAAATCCAAAAGATTACATTTGATCAAGCTTTTGTCCCAAGTCTAGACTACATCCAACAACGTGAATCTCATTTACAGGAAGTTGATGTATGGAAAACCATTCATCAAGGTTACTTGCCACGGCTGTATGAACAGGAAACAGATTGGGACATTTATTATGCTTCTTACGTTTCCACCTACATTGAACGAGATGTACGTCAACTGACTCATATCAGTAATATTACTGATTTCACGCGGTTCATGGTTGCAATTGCTGCACGAAGTGGTGAGTTGCTTAACTATAGCAGTGTGGCTCAAGATGTCGGGATTTCAGTCGATACGGTAAAACGTTGGGTAACCATTTTACAAACCTCAGGTATTGTTTATTTACTACAACCCTATAGCAATAATCATCTTAAACGTGCCATTAAGACTCCAAAAATCTATATGTTAGATACTGGGTTGATGGCATGGCTAACCAAATGGTTAACCCCTGAAACCATTCAACAAGGGGCGAAAAATGGGCAATTTTTCGAAAGCTTTGTGATGAGTGAAATTATTAAATCTTTCTATAATCAAGGAAAAGAACCACCTATTTACTTTTACCGAGATACCAATCAAAAGGAAATTGATTTACTGATTGAATATGACCAAACCTTATATCCCATAGAAATCAAGATGACTGCCAATCCCAATAAACGTATGGCACAGGCATTTGATATTTTGCGTAATCATTTACCTCACAATGAACTCACCATCGCCCATGGTACAATCATTAATCAATATCCACAAAAGCTATGGCTTGCCGAAAACTTACTCGCGTTACCTTTTAACTTTATTTAAATCCAGTTTAATTTACGATCCAATCGTAAATTAAACTGAGATTAGGCAGCTATCATTATCGCATCGTCACAAACTCTTCCGCAGATGTTGGATGAATCGCAACGGTATTATCAAAATCTTTTTTAGTCGCGCCCATTTTTAAGGCCACCGCAAAACCTTGAAGAATCTCATCCATCCCAAAACCAATTCCATGAATACCGACAATTTTCTCATCTTCACCCACGCAAACCAGTTTCATTTTGGTGGGTTGACGATGTTGAGTCACTGCACTAAACATAGATGTAAATGATGAGTGATAAACTTTTACCGATTGCTGACCATATTGTTCAATGGCTTCTTTTTCGGTAATCCCAACCGTCCCTATAGGTGGATGGCTAAACACCACTGTCGGAATATTGTCATAATCCAAATATTCATCAGGCTTATGATTAAAAAGCCGTTCTGATAATCTTCGACCTGCTGCGACTGCTACAGGCGTAAGCTCCATTTTCCCCGTAATATCACCCACTGCATAGATTCCTACCTGTGATGTATTCTGGAATTGATCCACTTGAATATAACCTCGTTCATCAAGCTGAACATTGGCTTGGTCCAGATTTAGGCTTGCTGTATTCGGCTCTCGTCCAGTTGCCCAGATTAAGTAATCTACTGTATGACTTTCACCATTTTCTAAATGTAGCATCACCGAACCATCAGCATTCTTTGTCACCTTTTTAGGCGTGGCTTGTGTATATACCTTAATACCATCCGTTTGCATCACTTCAACCAAAGTTTCACTGATGAACTGCTCAAAACGACGTATAGGTAAATCCTTACGGATAAACAGCCCAACCTGAGAACCTAAAGCATTCAATACGCCAGCCAACTCAACCGCAATATAACCAGACCCAATCACTGCAACTGTTTTAGGTAAAGCAGGTAATTCAAAGAAACCATTGGAATCAATCCCATGCTCAACTCCCTCAATTTCAGGTAATGATGGCTGAGTTCCCGTGGCAATTAAGATATGATCAGCTGTTAATTCTTCTCCATTCACTTCAATGGTATGTGAATTAATAAAAGTTGCTGTGCCATATATAAGATCAACTTGATTCTTACTTAGGCTATTTTGATAGGATTGGTGAATACGCTCAATATAAGCTTGGCGATTCTTGATCAAGGTGTGCCAATCGAAAGATTCCAACTTACTATTGAACCCATAATCAGGACCATATTTTTGAATGATTTCAGCAATTTGTGCTGCATACCACATGACTTTCTTAGGTACACAGCCAACATTGACACAGGTTCCACCAATCTCAGCCTTTTCAATCAAGGCGCATTTCTTTCCATACATCGCAGCGCGATTTACAGATGCAATCCCACCACTTCCACCACCAATCGCAATATAGTCATAATGTTTTGTCATTATTGCCTCATAAATCAATTACAAGATTATTTTTAAGTTATACATAGATATACAGCAATAATATTCAAAATCTGTACTTGGTTAAGCTTTTTATACAAGAAACTAAAAAGGCACTGATGATTACTCATCAGTGCCCTGCTTTGGGAAAGCTTTTGTATTATTCAGTTGTTACAGCTTCAACTGGTGCTTGTTGTAAAGACTGATCCACGACACCAAATTTCTTAAAGATTTTTGCTCGGCGTTTTGGATAGATATTGGCCTTATTCAGGTCACCCTTGTAATGATCAAATACACGCTTATCCATCATTTTTGACCATAATGGTGGAATTAACGCAGGCAACAGCATACTTGCATAACCACTTGGCAGTTCAGGTGCTTCATCAAAGTGACGCAATGCCTGAAATGGGCGTGTTGGATAAGCATGATGGTCAGAGTGGCGCTGTAACTGATACAGAAACAAGTTGGTCACGATATTGTTATTGTTCCAGCTATGCTCTGGCATAGTACGCTCATATTTACCATTCTTATCTTTCTGGCGTTTCAAACCATAGTGTTCAATATAGTTAATAATCTCGAACAGACTAATCCCATAGAATGCCTGAGTGGCTAAATAAGGAATGACACCTTTACCGAACAGACCAATCATTGAGCCATGAAATGCGGCACTCATTCCCCAGCCTTGCAACAATTCATTTTCAGTAGACCAGAATTCCTTACCTTTACGTTTTAAACGATTGGTTTCAATCTCAACAGCAGATTTAAAAGAACCAATGACTGTACGGGGCCAGAACTCATAGAATGTTTCACCCATCTGGGAAGATGCTGGATCTTCTGGTGTTGCAGCACGTTTATGGTGCCCATAAGGATGCTCTACACGGAAATGGTTATATCCAGTAGGCACAAGGGCCAAATGCGACAGAATATGGTCTATACGGTCATGCTTATGGCTGAGTTCATGTGCGGTATTAATCGCAATACCATTCACTGCTCCCATTGAAATGCCAAGCAAAACCTTATCAATGAAAGATGTTTCTTTACGGCTTGATAGATAACATGCATACACATTGGCTGCATATTGCAACGGGATAAAACTTTTAACTAAACGAGAATAATATGGGTCTTTCTCTAGCAGTTTAATGTCTTCATCTGTTGGGTTGTTTGCGTCCTTACCAATAAGAGTATCAATGGTTGGGATCACAATATGTAGAACGATTGGACCACCCAGCGCAAAAATCTTTTTGAATGGACGAGGAGCAAATTGATAACCTGCTAAAATACCAATGCCGATTGCAGGTAAAGCTGGACTAATTGCCCATAAATAACGTTTACGATCCAATTCAGTTTTTGATTTTGGAATGCTTACTGGCGTAAGTTCTTGCTTCACATTTACTGGCGCATTCATCATCATATCCATGTCTTTGTATATATATGCATATTTTGAGGAATTATGGCTTTCATGACAGTTGCAAGCGTCCAAAAAACCTATGTCAAAGTCTTTGGCATCATCACCCCTGTTTTTGTCCTATAAACACATATTGTGTTCTTGCAGTAGCTCTCTATAATTTAAAATGAATACATAGTTTTAAAATCATATGGATGCTTTAAGTAAAATATTTGCTGATATACATTTAAATCACACTGAATATATCTATTTGAAAACTCAGGGAGAATGGAGTTTTATCTGTCAGGATCAAACGGCCCTGATTGTTTATATTGTTCTGGTGGGTTCCGTTTATATCCAGATTGACACACACAACAGCTTAACAGCCCAGGCGGGTGAAATTGTGGTGATTCCCTCTGGAAAAGCTCATACGGGCGCAGATAATGCCGTGACCAAGCTGGTAAATGCGGTAGATATTTCAAAATTCTTTAATGGACATAAGGATGATGCTGTTGAATTTGGCACTGAATCGGCAGAAAAAAACCTGATTTTAGCAGTACGCTGCCAAATTGATACCATCATGGCACGTCCATTTATTCAGGCATTGCCATCGCTGATTCATATCCAGCACGGAGATACCACTGCACCTGAATGGCTACAGATCGGCCTGCACTTTCTTGCACTGGAAACGCAGAACATTCAGGCTGGACGGGACATTATCATTGACCATCTGGTGAATATCTTACTCATCAAGTGTATTCGGGATCATATCCAGCAAATCTCAACTCAACATGGCTGGCTGAGTGCCTTAAACCACCCCGAACTCAGCAATAGCCTTGCCGCGATTCACAACCATCCAGAAGATGCCTGGACTGTTGAAACTCTTGCTGAACAATGCTGTATGTCACGCTCAAAGTTTGCCAGCTTATTTCATGAGGTTATTGGTGAATCACCACTTGCCTATTTGCAGCAACATCGTATGCGTCTGGCGAGTCAATACTTGCGTAAAAGCAATTATTCCATTCAGCAAATTGCCAATAAAGTGGGGTATTCTTCAGAAACCGCTTTTAGCCAGGCGTTTAAACGCACCTTTGAACTGTCTCCCAAACAATACCGACAACAGTTTGTTGAGGAAGAAAACTAAGCCAATAAAAAAGACACCGAAGTGTCTTTTTTTATATTGAAATTAAACCTAACGTACAATCCCACGTGTCGATTTTTCTAAAGAATCAATCAACAGTTGGGCTTCTGGCACATCATCTAAAATTTCATTACGAATCTGTGCAATAGCCTGTTCAGTGGTCAAACCTGATTTATAAATCAGTTTATAGGCTGTTCTTAAGCCCTGAATCGTATCCCGTGACCAGCCCTTACGTCGCATCCCTTCAATGTTCAAACCATGTGCATGTGCTGGATTACCAGAAGCCAGTACATAAGCTGGCACATCTTTAAGAATAAGCGCAGCACCACCAATCATACTATATGAATCAATACGGCAGAATTGATGGACGCCTGCATTTCCACCAACAATGACATGGTTACCGACATTCACATGCCCTGCAATACCGACATTATTGGCAAAAATATTATGGTCACCAATCATACAGTCATGGGCGATGTGCGTATTCACCATCAACAGGTTGTGACTACCAATTTTGGTCAGGCTCTGATCCTGTACCGTACCCCGATGCAAGGTACAATGTTCACGAATGGAATTGTGATCGCCAATTTCCAGCCAGGTTTCCTCACCCTTGTATTTTAAATCCTGACAAATTTCCCCAATGCTGGAAAACTGGAAAATATCGTTGTTTTTACCAATTCGTGTAAAACCACCAATGACCACATGCGAATGTAACTTTGTACCAGTATCAATACTGACATTTGGCCCAACCACACAATATGGGCCAATCTGTACGTCAGAGGCAATTTTTGCAGACGGGTCAATTATTGCTGTAGGATGTATTAAATTTTGACTAGTCATGTCTGCTCAATTTTTTGGTGGGAAATCATGATCTCGGCTGTTGCAGCAACAATACCGTCAACACTGGCAGTACAATTGTACTTGTAAATACCACGTTTTTGCATCACAAGTTCAGATTTTAAGATAAGCTGGTCACCTGCAACAACCTGTTTCTTAAATCTTATTTTTTCTGCACCAGCAAAAAGAAACAAGGAACCCTCACTCGGCTTCTGATTGGTCAAAACAAAACCCAATATACCTGAAACCTGGGCAAGTGCTTCAATGATGAGTACACCTGGCATAATTGGGTAGGTTGGGAAATGTCCCTGCAAGAACTCTTCATTGATAGATACGTTTTTATAACCGACAATACTGTTCTCAGTGACTCCCGTAACTCGATCGACTAACAGGAAAGGATAACGATGCGGTAAATATTCACGAATGGTAAGAATATCCATCGGTAATTCAGGCATTGTGAATGCTGGAAATGTTGACTCGGTCATAATAAATTATTTACGTAACTTAAGGGTTGATTCAAGGGACTCTAATTGAGCTTGCATATGATCAAGCCTTTTGGTGATCTGGGTCAATGGCACATCTGCTAATTGTCTAAGGCGTACCACAGTTCTTTTCCAGTGACTATTTTCAAACAGTCCAATTCCCGAAGAAAAGGTTCCCGCCTCAGAAATACTTTTTGTGACCATTGACATTCCAGTAAGTGTCACATTATCCGCAATATTTAAATGCCCTGCAACGGCACTACCACCACCGATAATACAGTTTTTGCCAATTCGGACACTTCCAGCAATTGCCGTGTTTGCAGCGATGGCTGTATGTTGACCAATTTGAACGTTATGTGCGATTTGCACAAGGTTATCAATAATGACACCATCTTCCAGAATAGTGTCATCCAAGGCACCACGGTCAATGCTGCAATTTGAACCAACACGGACATCATTACCAATCTGAACCGAACCCAGTTGTGCAATGCGATGCCATTTTCCCTGATAAGGCGCAAAGCCAAACCCTTCTGCACCTATCGCTGTATTGGCATGGATACGGATACGATCCTTAAGCTTGGCAGCCCCTGTAATGGTGACATGTGCATCAATAAAACAGTCCTTGCCAATTTCAACCTGATCATCAATAAAGGCATGGGCCTGAATAATGGTATTGCTGCCCACCACACAGTTTTCACCAATCACCACATAATGACCAATATAGGCATCATCAGCAATGATGGCTGAGGGATGGATTTTAGCAGTACTTGAAATTCCCCTTTGGGTAATTTTCTTTTCAAATATATGGGTCAAAGTCGCAAACGCGAGATAAGGATTATCAACGACAATAAAGTTATTTTTTGAGGAAAGTTGTTGCTTGAGCGCTGCGGTGACAATGTAGGCACCTGCCTGGCTTGCTTCTGCTTGCGATAGGTATTTATCCCCATTCACAAAACAGATATGCTGATTTTGTGCCTGTTCTAAACTTGCTAAATTAAAAACCTGAAAATCTTTTTCACCGAAACACTCACCTTTGACAAGGTGAGCAATTTCTTCTAAACGATAACTACGTCTATTCATTGATTATTTCATTGCATTAACCTTTTGAATCATTTTATCAGTTAAATCATACTGAGCGTCAGAGGCAATCGTAGAATTTTTATTTAAAATAAAATCCAGGTTATTTTCTTTTCTTAATTGTTCAGCGGCCTGCTTCACACGATTCTCAAAATTTGTATTCATCGTTTGCAAAGTCGTCTGTACTTTGGTCTGTAGACCTTGTTGAGTCGTATTAAACTCATTGACCTTGGCCTGATACTGGCCACTTAATTTCTGTAAATCAGCCTGATTAGCGGACTGGGCTTTTTGCTGCAAACTTTCAATCTCTTTACCTAACTGTTCCAGTTTAGCTGAAGTCGGTTTAACTGATTGACCCAAGCTGTCATTTTGCTGTTTTAAATAGGTACTGCTCTCAACGACCTTAGCCAGGTCCACAACACCTATACCACCCGCGTTTGCGACTGCTGAAACCGTTAATCCTAAACCTAACATAAGCATTGTTAATGTTTTCATTATTACATCCCTTATCTGTTTTGCAGAGTTCAAACTGAGGTCGTACTTAGAATGTACGACCGATTTCAAATTGGATTGATTTGGTATCATCGCCTTTCTTGTCATTCAGTGGGAATGCATAACTCAACGATAATGGACCAATCATGGTAATCCATGTAAAGCCAACACCCACACTGTAGCGCATGTTGTCAAAATTAAAATTGTAGTTGTCCTTACAGTACTGCTTGATATCAACATTGCTACTGTTCACCAAAATGTTACCACTTGGCACATCACACTTGGTGTCAAATACCTGCGCACCCTCGGCAAACAATACTGGCCGAACCTGACGTGCCCAGTCACCTTTAAATGGTAATGGCAACGCCAACTCTGTACCAAACTGAACCAGTGCGTTACCACCCACTTCTTCAGGATCTGGATCGCTTTGGCCAGTTTCCTGGAAAATTACACTTGGATATTTAGGTCCCAGTGAGCTGTTATCATAACCACGAACCGATCCATAACCACCAGCATAGAAGTTCTTATAGAATGGCAAGTCATTACCATAGCCCAGCTTGCCATAACCGCGCAGTACAAATCCGCCCCATAATGGCATGAATGCCTGAGCATCATAAGTAAGTTTTTGGTAATCAACATCACTGCCTGGAATACCAACTTCAAGACCTACACGATGTGACATACCTGAGGTTGGGAAAATTGGTCTGTTCAAAGTATTGTATGACCAGCCCAAGTTTAAGGTATAGGTCAGGAACTCACCTTCAAAGGCATTATCGTAGGTAATTTCCCCGCCTGGATTACACTCACCTGTATATTTTCCATCAGCATCTTTCGCCCATTGGTCTTCAGGGCAATACGTCGCACTACCTGTCGCCTTACCGCCATTTGCTAAAAGATAATCACGAATATAGGTTGAAACGCTTGGACCCGTTCTTACCTTGGTCTGGTCAATACCAATAGACGCACTTAAACTTTGGTTTTCATCAATCGGGTAACCGAAACTCAAACTTCCACCAACACTGTCAGTGACATAGTTATTGACGTTATAGTCCTTGTTTAACTTGGTTTTACGATAATAAACGTTGTAGCCGCGGCTCACACCGTCGATGGTGAAGTATGGATCAGTCACACTGAGGTTATAGTAATCCTGTGTTTCTGAACGGGACAGGTCAATCGCAACACGATTACCAGTTCCCATAAAGTTGGTTTGACTGAGCCCAGCCTGGAATGTGACACCGCCATTTTGAGAATAACCAACCGCAAGTGTGGTTGTACCAGAATGTTGCTCCTCAACATTGACATTCAAGTCAACTTGGTCAGGTGAGTTTGGCACGCGAACAGGTTTGACATCAACCGTTTTAAAGAAGCCTGTACGTTCCAAACGCACTTTGGACAAGTCAATTTTTTCATTACTTGCCAATGCGCCTTCCATTTGACGCATTTCACGACGCAACACTTCATCGGCCGTTTTACTGTTGCCTGTAAAGTTGATACGACGTACAGTGACTTGCTGACCTGGGTTGATATAGTAATTGAGGTTGACAATACCTGTCTGGTTATTGATCTCAGGTACGATATTTACCTCAGCGTAGTAATAGCCTGCATTACCATACTTACGGAGCAACAGTTGCTTAACCGCGTTTACTTTTTCCTGTGAATAGGTTTCACCATCTTTATACAGCTTAAGCATCTGCAATTCTTCTGGCTTATATAGTGCATCGCCCAGAAACTTGGTTTCACCAAACTTAAACTGGCCACCTTCGTCAACCGAAACCTCAATGAAGATATGCTTTTTATCCTCACTGATATTAAGTTGAGAGTTAATAATATTAAAGTTGATATAACCCTTGTTTAGGTAGAGGGCACGTAAAGCCTCAAGACTTGCCGCCATTTTCTCACGCGCATAGCGGTCATTACGGGTTACAACAGAGGCCCAGCCACTTTCCTTAACGGCAAATACCTGTTTGATATCACTGTCACTAAAAACAGTATTACCAATAATATTAATGTCAAAAACTTTTGCAGCCGTACCTTCATTAAAGTTTAGCTTCAACTCAACGCGGTTGTTTGGACGAGCAACCGTTTCCACAGTCACATCGGCATCATAACGACCTTGCTGGGTATATTGCTGTTCCAGCTCCGTTTCGATGGTTTGCAGGGCTGACTTTTTAAAGACCTCACCCTCAGCAATACCCATCTTCTTTAAGCCCTGCTCCAAGGCTTCTTTCGGAATGAGTTTATTGCCCTTGAATTCAAGCTTGGAAATGACTGGACGTTCAACAACCTTAAAAACCAGAACGTCTTTTTCTTTATAAGCCTTGATATCATCAAACAAGCCTGACGCATATAGGGTACGGATTGCCTCAGCGATCATTGGATCACTTACTCTATCGCCACTATTTATTGGTAACATCGAATAAATACTTGCAGGTGTTAAACGCACTAGGCCATCAATTCGTATATCTCGTGCAAGAAACTCATCTGCTGCGTATGCTTGTTGTACCACTGCCATCGCACTAACCAGTGCCAAAGGCATTAATAAATGTGTGTGACGCATGCCCATATATTTTCCAGTAAGTTAAATTCCATTTGCGTTTTTATAAACGCATGAAGTCGTTAAATAAAGCCAAAAGCATCATGCTACCGAGCAGTACCATACCAACTTTTAGACCAAATATCTGTATTTGTTCAGAAACAGGTTTGCCACGAATGGCTTCAATAAAGTAATACACCAAATGACCACCATCCAGCATCGGGATTGGAAGCAAGTTGAGGATGCCCAGACTGACACTCATCAAGGCCATAAATGAGATAAAGGTTTGCCACCCCATTTCAGCGCTTTGTCCAGCCACTTTGGCAATGGTAATTGGTCCTGACAAATTATCCAGTCCAATTAAGCCACGCACCATCTTGGTGATTGAGTTAAAGATCATGCCCGAAAGCTGTGTGGTTTTATCTACCGCAACACCCAACGCTTCGATCGGTGAATACTGAATGGTTTGCTTGTATTCAGCAGGAATGGTGATCTTGCCCGCGTCACTTTTCACCCCCAGCACACCTGTGGTATTGCCCATATTGTCACGCTGACCTTGTGGCATCACCTGCAAATGCACCAGTTGTCCCTGACGCATCACATCAATGTTTAAAAGTTTTTCAGGTGAATTCTGAACCACATCAACCACATCAAACCAGTCTTTCATGGCAACATTGTCAATTGCCACGATACGATCACCGACTTTCATTCCCTGACGTGAAGCGGCACCATCTGCACTTAATTCTTTCACGGTTGCAGGAATGACTGGACGATAAGGCAAGAAGCCCAGTATATCCAAAGGTGACTGGCTTTGATCTTTCAGGAAATCCTTGATTGGTAAACTAAACTGCTTTTCAGTACCTGCACGATCAACATTGATGGAAACTTGCCCTGTCTCTCCCACACGATTGACCAAGGTATAATTCAGTTTTTCCCATGTTGGCGTTGTTTGACCATCAACAGCCAGAATTTTGTCACCCACTTGCAAATCAGCCTGCGCTGCGGGAGTGTTGGGGATAATCTTGCCAATACGGGTATTTAGCTGTTCCTGGGCTGGTAAAAATAAAACCCAGAACAACAACACGGCAAAAATAAGATTGATCAATGGACCCGCTGCAACGATGGCAATACGCTTCCACGGAGACTGACGGTTAAAGGCGTAAGGCAAGTCCTTTTCAGCGACATTGCCCTCACGCTCGTCCAGCATTTTGACATAGCCTCCTAAAGGCAATGCCGAAAGCTGATACTGGATTCCAGATTTTTTAGACTGCCATTTCAGCAAGGTTGGGCCAAAGCCGATCGAATACACCAGAACCTTGACGCCAAGTTTACGCGCCACCCAATAATGGCCAAACTCATGAATTGCAATCAGTGGACCAAGTAATAAAATCGCTGCAACAATCATAAATAGTGCATTCATACGATTTAGCCTCCCATATCCACAATATACTTCTCTGCAACCTGTCTAGCGATCATATCAGTCTGTAAAATGATGTCTATGTCTTCTGCTTTGGCATTTTGTACAACTTGCAAGGTGTTCTCGACAATTTGAGCAATCTCAGTAAAGCGAATTTTTTGCTGCAAAAATGCAGCTACCGCAATTTCATTTGCTGCATTTAATATTGTAGGCGCCAAACCACCTGCCCGCATGGCCTGACGAGCCAAATCCAATGCTGGAAACTTAACAATATCAGGTTGCTGAAAATTCAATTGAGCAGTCTCAAACAAGTTTAACGCAGGAACATCTGTTGCCAGACGTTTTGGCCAAGCCAATGCATGTGCAATTGGTGTGCACATATCAGGGTTACCCATTTGTGCCAAAGTTGATCCATCCACATATTGCACCATGGAATGAATAATACTTTGTGGATGAACCACGACTGTAACAAAATGTTCTGATATTGAAAACAAATGACACGCTTCAATCAATTCCAGCCCTTTATTCATTAAAGTCGCAGAATCAACCGAAATCTTTTGTCCCATAGACCAGTTTGGATGTTTACATGCCTGTTGTGGCGTTACATCATGCAATTGTTCTAATGAATGGTTGAGAAATGGCCCACCAGAAGCGGTCAGTAAAATTCGGGAAACACCCAGCTGGGGCTGGCCTGTCCTCTCAGCATTTAAATAATCATGCGGCAAAGACTGGAAAATCGCATTATGTTCAGAATCGACGGGTAGTAACAGTGCATTATGCTCACGGGCAGCCTGCATCATGATGTCGCCAGACATGACCAAAGATTCCTTATTGGCAAGCAAGACACGCTTACCTGTCTTGACTGCGGCAAGGGTTGGCAACAAGCCTGCCGCACCAACAATCGCAGCCATGACGATGTCAACATCGGCATGCTCAGCAATGCTGATCAAGCCTGCTTCATCAGTCAGAATTTCAATATGTTTTAAATTTTCTTCATTTAGACGTTGTTGTAACTCAAATGTTTTTTCATTCGGCACCACAACAATTTTTGGATGATATTTTTTACAAATTTCCAAAAGCTCATCCAAACGACTATATGCAGAAACTGCAAATACAGTGTAATCGTCTGGATGCTGTTCCAATACTTTTAAAGTACTTTTTCCAATTGAACCCGTTACACCCAATATGCAAACAGCTTGAGTCATTTAAAGATCTACACCAATCAGTTTTAAAATATATATACCCGTAGCAAAAATGGGTGCTGCCGCAAGCAGTGAATCAATACGATCCAGCACACCACCATGACCTGGCAACACACGGCCAGAATCCTTAATCCCTGCACGACGCTTGATCATGGATTCAAACAGGTCACCCAGCACTGATGCAAACACGGTAATGACCGAAAGAATCAGGAATAAAATAAGCTGCAATGCGGTTAAATTTAAATAGGAATATTGTACAACCAGCATAATAATCACTGTTGTGGCGATACCACCGTATAAACCTTCAACGGATTTATTTGGACTGACTTTCGGGGCAAGTTTCTTTTTACCAAACTTACGGCCAACAAAGTAGGCACCGCTGTCAGCGCCCCAAACCAATAGGAATAAATACATCAGCCACCACGGTGAACTATGCCATACCGCATAAATTGCGGTAACAGCGGCTGAAATTAAAATAAATCCAATCAAGTGAAGCGAGACGTTGTACCAGTTATCAGCATCAGGGAAGTTTTTAACCCAGTAAATGCTCACCAGCCAGGTAAGAATGGATGCAGCCCAAAGCAGTAAGGCAACATCATTAAAAAACAATGCCAGTGTTGATACCAGTGCAACACAACCACCATATACCCAGGCCTTAGGTTTTGAGACAGTCGCCGACGCCTGTGGCATCAATTTAAACCACTCGTAGCCTGCAACCCCTGCCGCTAAAATCATAAGCATGAACATTGGATAATGTGATTGCGTTGCAAACATGCAACTTAGAACAACTGCAACTAATACCAATGCGGTAATTATCCGCTCTAACATTATTAATTCTCTATTTTCGCTTGTTGAATCTGTTCGGATGTCTTGCCAAAACGTCGCTCACGCCCTGAGAAAATACGAAATGCATGATCCAACTCTTGAATGGTAAATTCTGGCCACAATGTATCGGTAAAATACAATTCAGCATAGGCCGCCTGCCAAAGCAGGAAATTAGACAAACGATAGTCTCCCCCTGTACGGATCAACAAATCGACAGCAGGTAGATCATTTAGACTGACATATTTATCAAATAAATCAACATTTATCTGATCTATTTGGAGTTTTCCAGCAAGTGTATCCTGAGCAATGGTTTTTGCGGCATGGGCCATATCCCACATGCCACCATAACTGATCGCAATGGTCAGCGCCATGGAATCAAAAGTTGCTGTTTTCTGTTCTGCATACTGCATTAAATCACGTAATTCACTGGAGAGTTTGGAACGGTCTCCAATGAAGCGAAGTGAAATGTTGAATTTCTCCATACGTGGCAATTGCTCGTGAATGGTTTCTTCCAACAATTTCATGAGTAAATCGACTTCGTACTGCGGACGCTTCCAGTTTTCACTTGAGAATGCAAACACAGTTAAGGCTTTTACACCGACGTGTTTACAGTGCTCAACAATGGGGTCAAGGATATTTTTTCCTTCACGGTGCCCATCGCCTTTTTGCATCTGATTTTTTTTGGCAAAACGGTTGTTGCCATCCATAATGATGGCAACATGCTGGGGAAGAAGTTGTTCTTCTTGTGAGGTCATATAATCAGACCTTCATCAATTCTGCTTCTTTGGCTGCAAGACGTTTGTCCACTTCCGCAACAAACTTGTCGGTGATTTTCTGGATATCCTCACCTGCACGGCGTTCGTCATCTTCAGAAATTTCTTTTTCTTTCAGTAGTGCCTTGATGTCACCCAAAACGTCACGACGGATGTTACGGATGGCAACCTTGGCATTCTCCGCTTCTGAACGGGCAACTTTCTGCATGTCACGGCGGGTTTCTTCTGTTAAAGCAGCCAACGGCACACGAATAGAGTCGGTGGTAATCGGGTTTAAGCCCAAGTCACTTTCGCGGATTGCCTTGTCAATCGCAGACACCATGTTACGTTCAAATGGCTGAACAATTAAGGTACGTGAATCTTCAACACCCACGTTCGCCACCTGATTCAGTGGAACATCCGAACCATAGTAAGGAACCATCACGCCATTTAAGATAGATGGGTGAGCACGTCCAGTACGAACTTTTGCAAAACCCTGTTCCAAAGACTCAAGGGTTTTCTGCATGCGCTGTTCGCTGTCTTTTTTGAGATCGTTAATCATATGATCTTCCTTACTTATTCCTGAGGTATTACAAAATATTTAACGTAGTATAAAGAGCTTTCTGGCTCACGTATATTAATTCGTAACGTGAGTCCCTTCTTTTTCACCCATCACAACAGAAAGCAATGCGCCAGACTTGTTCATATCAAACACCTGCAATGGCACATTATGGTCACGGCATAGGCAAATTGCAGTTAAATCCATCACACCAAGCTTTTCATCCAAGACCTGATCGAAAGTTAAATTGTCATATTTAACCGCATCTTCATATTTACTTGGGTCCTTGTTATAAACGCCGTCAACCTTGGTTGCTTTCAGAATCAAGTTTGCTTCAATTTCGATACCGCGTAAACAAGCGGCTGTGTCAGTGGTGAAGAATGGATTACCTGTTCCCGCAACAAACACACAAACTTCACCCTGACTTAAATGACGAATGGCATCGCGGCTAGAATAAGATTCTACTACTGTGCCGATTGACAATGCTGACATTAAACGGGTCTTGATATTACGGCGTACCAATGCATCACGCATTGCCAAACCATTCATCACAGTTGCCAACATACCCATTTGGTCACCTGTTACACGACCAACCAGACCATCTTTCTGCAACTGGCTACCACGGTATAAGTTACCACCACCAACAACGATACCCACCTGCACACCCAAGCCAACCAGGTGGGCAATAGAAAGTGACATTTGATCCAGTACCTGGGCATCAATACCCATATCTTTATTTCCAGCTAAAGCCTCACCAGAAAGCTTGAGCAAAATGCGTGCATAACGTGGATTCTTAGAAGCTGACATACCTTTACTCCAAACCGATCAATCTCAAAATTTTCTTTATATCTTGTGTTAAGCAGATTTAACCTGAATTAACCTTGCAAATAAATCGTATTCATCTGCATCAGTAATTTCGACTTCAAGCAGGTCGCCTGCCTTAATCATGCTCTTATCAATATCTTCAACAAATACATTGCCATCAATTTCTGGTGCGTCCGCATAAGAACGGGCAACCGCAACTGGGAATTCTTCTTCCAGGCTATCCACCAATACAGTCATCGTCTGACCAATACGCTTTTGCAGTTTTGCCGCTGAAATTTCCTGCTGAACTTCCATGAAACGCTCATAGCGCTCTTGCTTGATTTCTTCAGGCACATGGTCTGGAAGATCATTGGCCGTTGCACCCTCTACAGGTGAATAGGTAAAGCAACCGACACGGTCAAGCTGTGCCTCTTTCAACCAATCCAACAGTATTTGGAAGTCCTCTTCAGTTTCACCTGGAAAGCCAACCACAAATGTTGAACGAATCACCAATTCAGGGCATTTTTCCCGCCACAATTTAAGGCGTTCCAAGGTATTTTCACTGTGGGCTGGTCGCTTCATCAATTTTAAGATGCGCGGACTGGCATGTTGAAAAGGGATATCTAAATAAGGCAGGATTTTACCTTGCGCCATCAGGTCAATGGCTGCATCGACATGCGGATATGGATAGACATAGTGTAAGCGCACCCAAATTCCAAGTTGTCCCAATGCTTCACACATATCGTAGAACTTGGTTTTAACGGGTTGGCCGTTCCAGAAATCCAGCTTATATTTGGTGTCCACACCATAAGCGGAGGTATCCTGGGAAATGACCAGAACTTCTTTTACACCCGCACGTTTCAATGCTGCCGCTTCATCCAGCACCTTTCCAACTGGACGCGAAACAAGGTCTCCACGCATGCTTGGGATGATGCAGAATGTACAGCGGTGATTACAGCCTTCTGATATTTTGAGATAAGCATAATGCTTCGGTGTTAAACGCACACCCTGCTCAGGAACCAGGTCAATAAACGGATTGTGCTTTGGTGGTGCAGGCACATATTCATGCACTGCCTCCATCACGTCCTGATAGGCCGCCGCACCTGTCACTTTCAGTACATTTGGGTGCATTTGGCGGATTTTATCTTCATCTTTGCCCAAACAGCCCGTGACGATCACACGACCATTCTCGCTCATGGCCTCACCAATCGCATCCAGCGACTCTTGTACCGCAGACTCAATAAAACCACAGGTATTAACAACAACCAGGTCCGCACCGTCATAATCTGATGCCACTTGATAACCTTCAGTTTTTAACTGGGTTAAAATTCGTTCAGAATCTACCAATGCCTTAGGACAACCTAAAGATACAAAACCGACTTTGGGGGTCTTCATGAATCTGCGCTCCACTTGAATCGGCGTATTGTATGACTTTTCGAGTGATAAAAACAGGTGGGGATTGCACAGTTTAATCAATGCACCAAAATACAACCAATATTTTAAATAAAATCCTACATCGCACCAATTTAGAACATTATAAAATCCAGATAAAACCGCATCTATGTGAAAAATACAGCATAAACGGCATATCTTTTAACTAAGTTGTTGAAATTTAGCCTATCAAAAGTTGGCTTATATTTTGCATTACATAAACCTTAGACATGAATGGCTATTCATTTATACATATATTTATTGCGCCATTTTAATACAGGACGATTCACAAATGGATCAACACCACACTATCGACTATCGACTCCTAGTAGATAATTTAACGACTGCCATTTTATTGGTCGATAGTAAGCTTAATATTTTTTATTTAAACTCCGCTTGTGAAGCATTATTTGATGTCAGCTTACTACGTGCATCAGGTCAACCTGTCTTAAATTTACTGCATGCCCACGATGATACCTTTAATACCCACGAAGCTTTACTCAACACCTTAGAAAGTGGACAACATTACACACGTCGCGAAGCGGTAATCAATGTAAATTTCAAACCGATTCATGTGGACTATACAGTTTCACAGCTTAATACAGGAAAGAGCTACCATCCCCTGTTATTGATTGAGCTGAACCCAATTGATCGGATGCTGAAAATTTCCAAGGAAGAAAATCTGGTTCAACAGCATCAGGTTGCCCGCCAGCTTGTCCGTGGTGTGGCACATGAAATCAAGAACCCTTTGGCAGGGATACGTGGTGCAACACAGTTACTGGCACGTAGTTTAAGTGATGAAAGCTATCGGGAATTTACCGACATTATTATTAGCGAAGTGGATCGTTTAACCAATCTGGCAGACACCATGCTTGGTTCACGTCAGTTACCAAGCTATGAGCTGGTCAATGTGCATGAGCCACTCGAACGCGTTCGTTCACTTATCGTCAACCAGACCAAGAAAAAAATTAAGATCACCCGCGATTATGACCTTTCCCTGCCTGATGTGATGGCAGATCGTGATCAACTGATTCAGGTCATGCTGAATATCAGCGTCAATGCGGTACAGGCCATGACCGAAAATAAAAGTTTCTTTGTCGATTCAGAACCTGAATTAATTCTAAGAACTCGTATTCAACGTTTAGTCACTATTAATGGTGTACTGAATCGATCTACAGTTCGTGTTGATATTGAGGACAATGGGCCTGGTGTGCCAGAAAGTATCTTAGAGTCAGTGTTTTATCCACTTGTGACTGGACGGGCAAAGGGAACAGGGCTTGGCCTCAGTATCGCGCAAAACATCATGCATCAACATAACGGAATGATCGAATGTCAGTCCGTTCCAGGAAAAACCGTATTTAGCTTATATCTACCTTGGGAGTCAGACCGTGTCACGAAATAAAATTTGGGTAATCGATGACGATCGTGCCATGCGCTGGGTACTCGAAAAGACTTTTAAAGAAGAAGGTTTTGACGTTACCAATTTTGAAGAAGCACAAACAGCGCTGGAACGTCTACATGATGATGCCCCTGATGTCATCTTGACTGATATCCGCATGCCTGGAATTGATGGCTTAACTTTTCTGTCCAAAGTGAAGAACACCCATCCAGACCTGCCTGTGATTATCATGACCGCCCACTCTGACTTGGAGTCAGCGGTATCAAGTTACCAGACTGGTGCTTTTGAGTACCTGCCAAAGCCTTTTGATATTGATGAGGCATTGGCATTGGTCAATCGTGCCATTTTGCATATCACCAAGCTTCAACAACAGGAAGCCACCAAAGCGGCGGCGGCTGCACCATTACAATCCACTGAGATTATCGGTGAATCACCTGCAATGCAGGAAGTGTTCCGTGCCATTGGACGTTTATCACAATCGCATATCACTGTATTGATTAATGGTGAGTCAGGTACAGGTAAAGAGCTGGTTGCCCATGCATTGCATAAGCATTCACCACGCCGTGCCAAACCTTTTATTGCGCTGAATATGGCGGCAATTCCAAAAGACTTGATTGAAACCGAGTTGTTTGGTCACGAAAAAGGTGCATTTACAGGTGCAAACACCCAGCATCAAGGGCGTTTTGAGCAAGCCAATGGTGGCACATTATTCCTGGATGAAATTGGTGATATGCCATTTGAAACCCAGACACGTCTACTCCGTGTACTTGCGGATGGAGAGTTCTATCGTGTCGGTGGTCACATTCCAGTAAAAGTCGATGTGCGTATTGTCGCGGCAACCCATCAGGACCTGGAAAAGCTGGTCAATGAAGGCCGTTTCCGTGAAGACTTGTATCATCGCCTCAACGTAATCCGTATTCACATTCCTAAACTTGCCCATCGTAGTGAAGACATTCCGATGCTGGCACAGCACTTTCTGGCGCGTGCAGGCAAGGAACTCGGCGTAAGTCCAAAAATCCTACGCACTGAAACAACGGATTATATGCAACAGCTACCGTGGCCAGGCAACGTTCGTCAGCTAGAAAATACCTGCCGCTGGTTGACAGTGATGATCACGGGTCGTGAGGTTTATCCTGAGGATTTACCTGCCGAGCTTAAACAGGTCTCGATCCAGAAAGCAACAAGTGATGCTGTGCAGCCAACAGCGGCCAGCCCAGCACTGTCTGAACGTATTGCAGTGCATCATTGGGATGAGTTGTTGGGTCAATGGGCCATTCAAAAGCTAAAAAATGGTGAAATGAAAATTCTGGATATTGCCACACCGATGTTTGAACGCACATTGATTAATGCCGCACTCCAGCAAACACGTGGACGTAAACGTCATGCCGCTGAGCTTTTGGGTTGGGGACGCAATACCCTGACACGTAAACTCAAGGAACTTGGAATGGATTCATCTGAAGATGATGATGACGAGGAAGTTCGTCCAGCCTAGCAGCCCTAAGCCATTAAAAAAGCGAGCAAATCATGTCTCGCTTTTTTAATATCAGGAGGATTTGCAACACTCATCAACTTCATAGCCATACAATGTATATGGTTTTTGCTATAATACAGATCACCCAACCCACTTCTCTTGAATACAATGACTGATATTTGTTACCCAAGTTGTGAACAGCCTCAAACTCGCCGTGGACAGGAACGTCGTCTTGCCTTGCTCATTTGTGCAACCGATCTATTTCTGGAACGCGGTTATGATGCTGTTTCGCTGGATGATATTGTCAATCATGCAGGTGGATCAAAAACGTCTATCTATAAATATTTTGGTAATAAAGAAGGCTTGTTTACCGCCATTTGTGATTATCGTCGAGAAGTTTTTTTCAAGGGGGTCTGTGTACCCTATATTCCAGAAAAGATTGATCTCAAGAACTATTTAAACCAGACCTTGATTCGTTTCTATCAACATATCATCCAACCTGAGAACATTGCCTTTATGCGCATGTTCACAGAGCAGTCACAGAAAGATATGCAACTGGCGCACTACTTCTATGATCAATGTGCTTTAAACATTCAAAATACCATTGCTTTTGCGCTTGAACATGCACATCAAAACCAGAGCATCTTTTGTAGCAATCCCCAATTTTCCGCCACAATGTACTTTGGCATTTTACGTGATGTTGAATGGCGTATTTTAATGGGCTTGAATATGCCAGCCAATGACACTGAGATATTTGATTATATTTATTATTCTGTAGATTTATTCCTAAAAGCTCACCAAAATCTAGGGCCTGTTGCCACTTTATAAATGAGTTGCGTTGTAGGCTAAAAATTCACCAGACAAGGCATGAAATGCAGGCAATGGCTATTCCCTTGCCAAGTTTCATAACGAAGTATGAGGGATTTTTAGCCACAACCCTTTGGGACAGGGACATTTTTTGCCGCTACTGCGTTATGTTTCTCTCATTTAGATCACTAAATTTCGCAAAACATGCCTTGTATCGTCTAAAAAATGTCCGCTGTCGCAACCATAGATAAAATGGCAACAGGCCCTTAATTCTTTTGCATTTTCCTGAGCGTATAGTATAGTAGTCAATTCCTTTTTATTCACCACTCGTCAAACAACAATTAATTATTGTTTTTATTCAATAATTATTGTGGGAGTAGCTATGGCGCTTCGGCATTTCCTAACTTTACGTGACCTATCCTCATTAGAACTGCAACGCATTTTAGATCGTGCGCAAGAACTCAAGCGTATGCAGCACAGCAATACGGTATATCAACCTTTTGTTGGTAAAGTTTTAGGAATGATTTTTGAAAAGTCGAGTACACGTACCCGTATTTCTTTTGAAGCAGGCATCTGCCAGTTTGGGGGTAATGCGATTTTTCTTTCACCACGTGACACCCAACTGGGTCGCGGTGAGCCCATTGAAGATTCTGCCCGTGTTATTTCGAGCATGCTTGATATTGTGATGATCCGTACTTTTGGGCATGACATCGTAGAGCGTTTTGCTTCTTATTCTAAAGTACCTGTTATTAATGGCCTTACGGATGATCATCATCCTTGCCAGTTACTTGCTGATTTACAAACCTATCAGGAACATCGTGGCAGCATTGCAGGCAAGACAGTAGCCTGGATTGGTGACGGCAACAATATGTGTAACTCTTATGTTGAAGCGGCACATCTGATGGGTTTTAAACTCAAGATCGCCTCTCCTGAGGGTTATGAGCCAAAACCTGAGTTTCTCGCCGAGTTTGCGGACTGTGTGGAAGTGTTCAACAAGGCTGAAGATGCAGCGGTTAATGCAGACCTGATCGTAACAGATGTTTGGGCAAGCATGGGACAGGAAGAAGAACAAAAATTGCGTGAAAAAGCGTTTGCCGATTTCCAGGTCAATGAAAAGTTGATGGACTTAGCTCACCCTGACTGTTTATTTATGCATTGCTTACCAGCACACCGCGGTGAAGAAATTTCTGAACACATGCTGGACCATAAAAATGCAGTGGTCTGGGATGAAGCGGAAAATCGTTTACATGCCCAAAAGGCATTAATGGAATTTCTACTCAATGAAAATTTAAACAAAGAATAAATACAAAAAACAGCATCCTCGTGATGCTGTTTTTTTAATGGTTTTGAGTAAATGGATTGAGTAACCTGATACCCATATCCTGAAAATCAGCAGTATTACGTGTCACCAATATAAGGTTATGCTGTATTGCAATTGCAGCGATCCAAGCATCATTTTCAGCTGCTTTGTCAGGCACATGTAAATTTGCACACAACCGTGCAGTTTCGTTATCAATAGTCAATATACGCTGTTGAAATGCTGATTTTACTGTATTTTCAAACCAGATTCGTAATATCTGCCCCTGTATTGGGTCTTTCCGCTCTAATCCCAGTACTCCACGTTCTAACTCCATCATTACCACAGTACATGTATAGAATGCGTGTGTATTCACACTTTTTGCCCATGTGGTTAAACCTGCATCAGCCTTGCCCTTAGGTAAACGGCGCATTTCACTAATGATGTTGGTATCCAGTAAATACATCTTAAAACTCTACAGGACGACGTTGTGCTGGACTGCGTTCTGGTATTTCCAGCTCAATATCAGCAACTTCTGAGTCCGCCTGAATAAACCAATCGGCCAAGTTTTGCGGTTGATTTTGAATAAGTTTCTGGTATTCCATATAGCTCATCAAAATATGGGTATATTCCCCTCTATTTGTGATGAATACAGGAGACTTTTCTGCTTCTTTTTTTGCCTCATTGGTATGTTGATTAAACTCTTTACTATTCATTATTTTCATATATTCACCCTCAATATGTCCCAAGGTTGCAATGTTACTACCTCCATTATACTAAAAAATCTGAAATTAGGTATTTTTAATAAATTGAACACTGAAATAAAAACACTTATAGTAAAGCCATCATTTTAAAAATAAGTTTCTCATATCATGAGAACTTCAATCATTGTATAGCGAACCTTATGACTTCACTCGAACAAGCTTTATCTCAGATACCAGGTTTTTCTTTGGTGCATGAGCACCTGTTTAGCTCTGCCCAGCCCTCGGTTGAGCAGTTGCAGCAGATTAAAGAATATGGTTGTAGTACAGTCATTAACCTTGCGACGAGTAAGTCTGAAAATCACTTATCCCAACAGGATCAAATTTGTCTGGGTTTGGGGCTAAACTATATTCATATCCCCATTGACTGGGATATTCCCTGCTCAGAACAGTGTCTTTTTATTTTAGATTTAATTGACCATCTGGTTCAGAATGAAATTGTCTGGTTACATTGTGCCCAGAATATGCGTGTCAGTTGCTTGATGTATTTATATCGTCAGTTTTATATGAATATTGAATTACCTATTGCCCAAGAGTTGCTTCATCAAATCTGGGAACCGAATGAGACCTGGACAGGCCTGATTCACAGCATTACCTTACAACTGCAAGGTCGTAAAGCAACACAGGAATTACAGCAGTCATTGATCAATGCCGATCATTTTGCCTGATGGGAAACAAGCACTGTCGCCGTTGCCAGAATGCCTTCCTGACGGCCAGTAAAACCTAGTTTTTCAGTTGTGGTCGCCTTAATACTAATTTGTGTGACATCCACATCCATCACATCCGCGATGCTTTGACGCATCTCCAGATTATGTTTGGCAAGTTTTGGCCGTTCACAGGCCACGGTAATGTCAGCATTGTTGAGATGATAACCACGATCTAAAATCAACTGATATACATGCTTAAGCAATACCCGACTATCTGCACCCTTATATTCTGGGTCAGTGTCAGGGAAATGCTGCCCAATATCGCCTAAAGCCAATGCGCCCAACAATGCATCACACAGCGCATGCAGCACCACATCACCATCAGAATGGGCTTTTAAACCATGTGTGTGGGGAATCTGAATACCCGCCAAGGTAACAAAGCTGCCTTCTTCAAAAGCATGTACATCCATTCCCTGTCCAATACGAATGTGAGCAACCATATGATTTTCCTTTTACAATATACTGAACAAATCTTGTATTCTGGCTTTCTATTTCGCTATAGTACATTGAGCAAATTAGACTGAAAGTATGCGTCATTATGCTGTTGAATACGGTAAGAAATCAATTAAAGAACGTCGGTTATATCATCACATTGAGTTGTTTTTACTCAACATTTACATTTGCGAAATCAATCGATTGCTCAGATCGTACACTTGACCTTAAAAAGATATGTTCCAAGCAATATGATGAACAGCGAATTAAACTCAACAATAAGTTTTTAACTGCTTATTTGGTGACCGATGCCCCCTTACAGCTATTACATGATACCCAGAGATTATGGTTAAAACAGTTACAGCAATGCAAATCCAAAACCTGCTATCAACAACAGTTTGAATTGCGTTTGGATGACCTGAATTTTTATACCTCAATGAACCAGACGCTAACCCAGCATTATCTAAAATATGAACAGGGAAAATTAGCCGCTCAACCCATTCATTTACAGATTCATCAACTGGATAAAGACAAGCTTAAAATTGAGGGTATTGCCTATCGCAACCCAAACAATCGGCTGGAAACCCAAATACTGTCATTGCTTGCCTACAGTACACCTGAACAAAAAAATCAGATCACTGATAATGAAAAGAAATGCCAATACCAGTTTGATTTTCAAAAGGCCTTACTGATTGTCAAAACAGATCAAAAAGGCTGCGAACGTTTTACAGGCATCTACCGTTTATATGACTAAACTTGAATGATTGAATTTCAAAAGCCGATGTTTTTAAACATCGGCTTATGTTCTTTAACATGGAAATTTTTGTGCAATTTCCTGACTGATGATGATTGCTGTTGCAGCCGATAGTGTCCAGCCTAAGTGACCATGACCTGTGTTATAGAATACTCGCGGATGATTTCCCTGTTTTACGACTGGCATCATATTTGGCATCATGGGACGTAGGCCTGCCCAGGGAACAACATGCTCAGTTGAAATATCAAAGTTTTGATTTACCCAGTTGATCAACGGTTGGATTCTGTCAGCCCGAATATCACGGTTATAGCCATTAAACTCAGCCGTTCCTGCAACACGCAAACGATCTACCCCTAGACGCGAGGTCACGATTTTTGCACTTTCATCCAGCAAACTAACCCACGGCGCATTATTCATACTACGCTCATCTTTAAGTTGCACTGTAATCGAATAACCTTTTACAGGATAAACATTGACCCGATCTCCCAGCATATCCGCCAGTTGATAACTTCCAACGCCACCACATACCAGCACTACATCTGCTTCGATTTCCGTATATTCCTCAGCATCTGTATGCATATTTTCTGAGCTGTTTTTACAGTGGATGATCACCTTATCCTGCATATATTTAACATTGACCACATCTAGGCCAAAACGATAGATCACACCATATTGCTGCGTTTTTTCCACAAGCCCAACTGAGTATTTATGAATGTCACCTGTTGCATCACTTGAAGTGTAATAACCGCCAAAATACTGACCTGTCAAGGTCGGCTCGATTGCTTTCATTTCTTCAGGTGTAATTGCATAACGTTCCAGCTTTCCCTCAACCAGAACATCATTGACCTGCTTGGCAATTTGATAGTCTGCCTCAGTGTGGTACATATGCAAAATGCCACGTTTTTCCAGATCAAAAGAAATATTTTCCTTTTCGGCAATTTCAAATAGCCGTTGTCTTGCCAATAACGCCAACCGAACAGTTTCAATGGTGTTGGCTTTATAATTTTTGATATGGGTTAAAAACTCAACCAGCCAACGGTACTTATGCAGACTAAAAGATGGGTTGAGCAATAATGGTGCATCTTTTTTACTCATCCACTTGATACCCTTGAGTACCGTTGCTTTCTGATTCCAGACTTCAGCATTGCAGGCGGACAACTGCCCACCATTGGCAAAAGAAGTCTCCATTGCAGGAAAGAGATGTCTATCAATGACCGTGACCTGATAACCCAGTTTTATTAATTCATAGGCAGAGGTAACGCCTGTAATTCCCGCACCGATCACAACAATATGAGGCATAGCAAACTCCTTGAAATGCAAGGCATTTCATAATAAGCAATATATATGCCGCGTGGTTCTATAAAGATGAGTCAATAAAAAAGCAGACCTAAGTCTGCTTACCCATCTTAAAACTTACATTGCAGAATTTGCTCTGAGAACAGACTTTTCCATTGTTCACGCAAAGTCGGCAAATAGAACTTCTCACCAATCATGACCAGTTCCGCATCAATCAAGGCATGAATTTCATGCATGAGTATATAATCCAAAGCAATAAGTGAGAGTTCAGGATGTTTCTGGGAAATTTGCTTGCGTCTAACTTGAGCTTTTTTCACCAATTCATTGGCAAAGTTTTTATCTTTATAGGTGGTAATTGCACTTAAACGAAGTTCAATAATGCCCCAGCCCTCTAGTAATTTTTTGAAAACCTCAAAGTCTTTGGCAGTTGCTTCCCATGTCACATTTTCCAGATTATTGTCTTCTGGCAACACAGGTAACAACAGGTCCACTGTACTTGGAAAAATTTTCTTTAAATTTAATAGAAATTTAACAGGATTTTCATGAGACAGACCAGAATATTGAATATGAGTTTGAGTATCTGTTAAATAAATATTAAGCATAATAAAGCAATGGTCTAGTCAATCAAACGGATATTGTACGCACTTGCAGGCGAGAAGTACACTTTGCAAGGGCAACCATCCCATGCTTCTCAAAATAATAAGGGCGCATACAATACGCCCCTACCACTCATGATTATTTACTACTCGGCGCAATCATCTGCTCAGGACGAACCACTTCATCAAATTGTTCAGCAGTTACCAAGCCAAGTTCAACCGCAACCTGTTTTAAGGTCTTGTTTTCCTTATATGCTGTTTTGGCGACTTTGGCAGAGTTTTCATAACCAATGACGGGATTGAGTGCAGTCACCAACATCAGTGAATTATGCAGGAAATAATCAATTTTCTCACGGTTTGGTTCAATCCCCACTGCACAGTGGTCATTGAAACTATTACATGCGTCACCAAGCAACTGGATTGATTGCAATAAGTTGTAAGCGATCACAGGCATGAATACATTTAGCTCAAAATTACCAGATGCACCAGCAATATTGATAGTTGTATCATTGCCCAATACTTGAGCCACCACCATGGTCATGGCTTCACTTTGTGTCGGATTCACCTTACCAGGCATGATACTTGAACCTGGTTCGTTCTCAGGAATACGGATTTCACCGAAACCACAACGAGGACCACTTGCCAACCAGCGAATGTCATTGGCAATTTTATTTAAGCTTGCTGCTAAAGTTTTTAATGCACCAGATGCAAAAACTGCGGCATCACGTCCTGCCAAGGCTTCAAACTTATTGGGTGCAGTTACGAATGGCAAGCCTGTCAAATCAGCCAATTGCTCAGCCGCTTTAACCGCATAATCTGGATGAGCATTAAGCCCTGTACCCACCGCCGTTCCACCTAAAGGCAATTCATACAAACCTGCAAGTGCCTGATGTAAACGCTTTAAGCCATGATCCAGTTGCGACACATAACCACTAAATTCCTGTCCTAGCGTTAATGGAGTCGCATCCTGTAAATGGGTACGTCCAATTTTGACAATATCATCGAACTCTTCAGATTTACGCTGTAAAGTTTGTTTGAGTTTCTCAACCGCAGGAATCAGTAATTCATTGATTTGCAGACTTGCGGCAACATGAATTGCGGTTGGGAAAGAATCATTGGTCGATTGCGCACGGTTGACATGATCATTTGGATGGACAGGTTTTTGCGCCCCCAAAGCTTGCCCTAGTTTCTGGTTGGCAATATTTGCAATCACTTCATTACAGTTCATGTTGCTTTGCGTGCCAGAACCTGTCTGCCATACCACCAATGGAAACTGAGCATCCCATTGCCCAGCAATGACTTCTTCAGCAGCACCCACAATATATTGACTTAACTCTTCAGGCAGTTGTTTAAGTTCTGCATTGGTGATGGCAGCAGCTTTTTTTACAAGACCCATTGCACGAATCATCGCACGGGGTAAGCGTTCCTGACCTATTTTAAAGTTTTGTAAACTTCTTTGCGTTTGCGCACCCCACAAGGCTTCATTTGGAACCTCAATTTCACCCATGGTATCGTGTTCAATTCGCATGTGCATAACAACCTCTGCTCTATCTTGGTAAGAATTTTCACGGGCTGAAGCAAATAGATGCCTTGGCTAGCTAATATTGATGTTCATCAAGGATATTCAACAAACCGCCGTATTATCCCCAAATGGTTTAAAAATGTAAATAATAATCATTATCCAAAATCTATTGCCAGTTTTAATGGACTGTATTCGTAATCATCAAGCGACAGCAGACTTAGTTACCTTTTAGCGTATTTAGGTAAAAACGCCATTCATCTTCAATCATTTGTGTTAAGGATCGTTTCGGTGTCCATGCAAGCACCTTTTCTGCTTTATCAATGTTTGCCCCCAGTTGAGCCAATTCCTCATGTTGATAAACTGCGGGCTGAACCCGAATTTCGGACTGGGTTACTTTGGCAACTTCATCTAATAAACCTTGAATAGAGGTGGTTTTTGAGTGGGCGATATTAAATGCCTCCAAACAGCCAACCTGTGTTTCCAGCCACTTTAAGCCTGCCAATACAGCATCGCAGACATCCAGTACATGCAAGAAGCTTCGTTCAACCGTACCATCTTTAGTCTGTGCCTGATTTTGCAACTCAATGCAATCACGTTGCATTGCAGCCACCTGCAAAGCTAGAGGCACAATATTCTTCGGTAATTGAACGACATATTCACCCAATACCCCATGTTCAAAGGCACCGACAATATTGGACAACCGCAGGTTAATGATCTTCCATTCATGGTCAACCCTGTAGGTATCCGCAATAATATCCTCCACCATTTGCTGGGTACGAATATAGGGATTGGCATAGTGATAATTAAATTCAGTCTCCTCGGAAAGTTCCGAATCAGACTTTCCATAGACCGCCACGCTGGATAGGTTGATGAGCTGTCTCACCCCCATTCGTTGCATGGCACGCAATAAGCTCATGATACAACTGACATTATCATTATAATATTCAAGAGGTTTTAAAACCGATTCCTCCAGCGATTTAAAGCTTGCAGTATGAACCACCGCATCTATGGAATATTGTTCAAACACCTTATTTAAGGCAGGCGTGTTGCGTACATCCAGCTTTGCAAAAGGAATATACATGCCTGAGATATATTCCAAACGTTCCAGAGTCTGTAATGTTGAATTGGCCAGATTATCAACAATGACAATTTCGTGCCCACGAGCCAGTAAACTCAAAGCAATATGTGAACCGATAAAGCCTAAACCACCTGTCACCAAAATCATTGTATAATTACCTTCTTTTTAATATGTCCATCTTTATTTTTGCCTATGACCATAGTGAATGTTCCATGAGTACACTACTGTTAATTACCTCAGCACCTACTTCAATGATGGCCTGGCATGCATTTGGTTTAGCACAGGCATTACAAAATAAGCACGAGGAATTTCGTGTCTTCTTTTACCAGGACGGTGTTCAGGTTGCGAACGATTTACAGTGGTTTCCTGATGATCAGCGCAACCTAAAACTGGAATGGCAAAAGCTTGGCATTCGACTCCCTGTCTGTGTCAGTGCTGCCCTTGCTCGGGGAATCACTGATGCCAGCAATGCACAACGTCATTCACTTCAACAGCACAACCTGGCCCAGGGTTTTGAGCTGGTTGGGCTTGGAGAACTTGCAGATGCTGTACAAAGCTGTTCTCGTCTAATTCAATTCTAGATCAAGTTCTTTATATAGCGTGTTGCTTTTAAAAGGTAAATTGTGTGAAAACTGTACTCGTCATCCTAACGCAGCCCAATTTAACCAGTTTGCAGGTCAATGAAAGCTTGTCTGCAACTATGGTTTTAGCAACCTTTGGTATTTCTGTCAAAGTATTATTAAAGGATGCTGCACTGAGTTTACTGAACAATCAACTAGCGTTCGACCAATTCACGCAGGCCTTTAAAATTGCCGCCAATATGGTGGAAAGTTTTGAGTTTTACGATTTAACCCCAATTTTGGTTGAAAGCAAAAATCAACAATTGACTATCGTCAAAAATACAGATCAGGACATTGAATTTATTGATATTCATCCTGAATTTATTCAGTCATTTGATCATATACTGTATTGGTAAGGGATTCGCTCATGAAAAATTCAACCTTGTTTCTCATCCAATCTCCTTATAACAATTTCAATAAAATTTTAGATGAGTTATCGCAAATGGCAAAAGCGGATGACCATATTGTGATGATGGGTGATTCAGTCTTACAAGTCACAGATGCCGTTGTGGATATTTACCAAAATATCTATTGCCTAAGCAATGAACAGAGTTTATTGCAGGATGATCTTAAAGAGCATGTACGCATTTTGGAATATGCTCAATTTACAGATTTAGTATTACAGTTTCAGCGTTGTATTACGTTGAAATGAATATATCGTTAATTTAGTGATACCCATAAATTATTAGGCGTATACAATACGCCCCTACTTAGGCTATTTTATGCAGTTAGAGTTAGACCAAGACGGTCATTTGGTCGATTACACCATCTGGAATCAGCAAGTTGCTCATGAACTTGCCAAATCACTCGATTTAGAGCTGACAGAATGGCATTTTGAAGTTCTTGATGCAGTACGGCAGTTTTATCAGCAGTTTGGGCATTCACCTGCAACACGCCCCCTGATCAAGTTTTTGATGAAGACGGTAGATCCTGAAATCAATAATGCTGAGCTACAGCAAAAGTTTAATACAGGTCTAGTCGCCCGACATTTAAGTCGCTTGGCTGGCGTTCCCAAACCTGCCAATTGTTTATAATTTTTGAATCTACGAATTAAGCGAATTTTTTGGCACAGGCAACGCAGGCAATTACGGTTATGGTGACCGCAAACATGGCTGGACTGACTTGCTCATGCAATAAAATGGCGGCAATCATCAAACCCAATATAGGCTGCAATAGTTGCAACTGCCCAACTGTCGCAATACCGCCTTGGGCCAAGCCTTTATACCAAAAGAAAAAACCAATCAGCATACTAAACAGCGAAACATAAGCCAGCCCAAGTTTTGATGAAAATGAAATTTGATCAAAATTAACTGGCATATATAGACATGAAATCAACAGCATCAATGGCAAAGTCATAATCAATGCCCAGCAAATGACTTGCCAACCGCCCAGATGCCTTGATAATTTTCCACCCTCTGCATAGCCAAAGCCACAAAGCAGTATCGCAATTAGCATGAAAATATCACCATAGTTGAATGACCAATTTCCTGCTTGAATCAACATATATCTAAAAACCAGTGAACTACCTAAAATAGCAAATAGCCAAAATACTAAACTTGGTTTCTCACCACTACGCAAGACACCAAAAATTGCCGTTGCCAAAGGTAATAAACCAATAAAAACAATAGAGTGTGCAGCACTCATATATTGAAGTGCCAAAGAGGTAAATAGTGGAAACCCAATCACCACCCCAATTGCAACATAAAATAAAGCAAGCCAGTCTTTCTTTTCTGGGAGTTTCTGTCGTGATAATAAAATCAGCACTAAACCCAGCATCCCTGCAATCGCAGCTCTGGCGGCTGTTAAAAACGTGGGGCTAAAATCCATCACAGCCACACGTGTAGCAGGCAATGTTCCAGAGAAGATAATGATCCCGATCAAACCATTTAACCAGCCCTGACTCGTATTCTTCATTTCATTCTCCAAATTTGTATGGAGAATTTAAACTGTGATATGGTGAGTTCACCATACACAATACAGTACAATTTTAAATAACTGTATTGGTATATATACCCACACAGTTAGAATAGGCCAAGATGAAAACCACAAAAATTGATTTCGTTATCCAGCACATCAATGAACAAATCAAGAATCGCTCATTGATGCCAGGTTCTCGTCTTCCCTCGGTACGCGCTTTGGCTGGCTTGTTAAACCTGTCTATCTCCACCATTGTTGAAGCCTACGAACGGCTTGCGGCGCAAGGCTTGATTGAGGCAAAAACAGGTTCAGGTTTCTTTGTCGCTGGGCCACTTGCGCCTTTATCAATTTCTGAAATCCATCCCAAGATTGACCGAAACATTGACCCGTTATGGATTTCAAGACAGGCTTTGGAAGCAAAACAAGATGTTTTAAAACCTGGATGTGGCTGGTTACCTGATGACTGGATGCCACATGAAAACATTCGTAAGGCGATTCGAAAAATATCCAAGGCCAATAATAGTATCTTGACGGATTACTCAACTCCGCTTGGACTTCCAGCCTTGCGTGAGTTACTGTCCCGTAGAATTCTGGCTAAAGGCATTGAGGTTGTTCCCAATCAAATCCTACTTACGGATTCAGGTACACAGGCCATTGACCTCATTTGTCGCTATTTCTTAAAACCAAATGATGTAGTTCTGGTTGATGACCCTTGTTATTTTAATTTCCATGCCTTACTCAAGGTTCATCAGGTTCAAATCATTGGTATTCCCTACACGCAAACAGGGCCAGATTTGACGGCATTTGCAGATGCGGTTAAAAATTATAATCCGCGTTTATATATCACAAATTCAGGCATTCATAATCCAACTGGTGCGGTACTGACTGCTTCAACGGCTTATCAGGTTTTAAAGCTTGTAGAGCAGTCTAATTTAATTGTGATTGAAGATGATATTTTTGCAGATCTGGAACGACATACCGCTCCAAGACTCGCTGCACTGGATGGTTTATCTCGTGTTATTCATATTGGCAGTTTTTCCAAAACCTTATCAGGCTCAGTGCGTACAGGTTATATTGCGACAAAACCCGAATGGATTGAGGACCTAACCGATATCAAAATTGCAACCAGTTTTGGGGGCAACAATTTATCTGCTGAAATCTTGTTTGCTGCATTAACCGATAGCCATTACCGTAAATATTTGGAAGAATTAAAAATACGCTTGGCGAAAGCCATGGATTCGACCATCAAGCAGCTAGAAAAACTTGGGATCAATCCCTGGATTAAACCACAAGCGGGATTGTTTTTATGGTGTAAATTGCCTGAACATTTAGATACAGCACGTATTGCCCAAACCTGCCTGGAGCAAGGTGTAATTTTGGCCCCTGGCAATGCCTTTAGCCAAAGCCAGAATTTTAAAAACTTTATTCGTTTTAACGTTGCGCAATGTCAGGATTCAAGAATTTTTGAAGTTCTATCCCATGCCATTCAACAGGAGATAGAACACTCAGAATGATGAATCAGGCGCTTTTTTGCTTTTGTTCAACAAACGCAAAATAACCTGGGCCAGCAGCGACCTTTACCTCTTTCACATCAATGGGTTCATTACATTCTGAACAAACAACCTTTGAGTTAAATTTATGACCACAGGTTTTATGGGTAAATTCAATCGGTTTACCCAAGCCCATATCCATCCACTTATCGGCCCATTGCACCATTGCCAGAATAATCGGATACAAGTCCAAACCTTTATCGGTAAGTTGATATTCAAAACGTTCCTGACGCTCCACATAAGGAACTTTGGTTAAAATTCCATGCTCAACCAGACGCTTTAACCGTTCTGAAAGGACATGGCGTGTGAGTCCCAAACTACGCTGGAAGTCATCAAAACGGCGTATACCCATAAATGCGTTGCGCAAGATCAGCATGGTCCAACGGTCACCCAATACTGAAAGCGTCCGCGCCACTGAACATGGCTGATCGCCAATCTCATCCCATTTCATTATTATCACCCATCATTTTTCAAGCTTATAAGGTATGCAATCCACACCTTGAACCGTAACACTAAAAAGCGAATCAATATAAAATATACACTAATTTATCTTGGTCACCAGATACAAGTTGGCTTCAAGCTAAACACGATAAAATAGTCAATTTTGCATCAATCCATCAACAATTTAATTGTGAATAAATACACCTGAAACTTCTTGTCCAACTTCCAGTTTGATATTGGCTGGGATACGCACTAGACAGTTTGCCTGCATCAAATTGCTCAGCATATGTGATTGCTGTTTTGCCAGACTTTGTAGCTTGAGTTGACCCTGTTCAAAATAGGCATACATTCTTAGAAAACGCTCACGCGCATCTGATTTTAAATCATGGGTGAGCAGTCCACTAAACCACGCTAAGGATTGACGCTGGTTTTGTAGTGCATCCAATAATGCCTTGCCATAAATCTGCATACAGACATAGACCGCCGCAGGATTACCTGGCAAACCCAGTAAATAGCAATGATGATGTTGTGCTGTATACTCAGCAAAAAATAATGGCTTACCTGGTTTCTGTTTCACTTTCCAGAAGATTTGTTCAAAACCTGTTTCAAAAGCACAGGGACGTACAAAATCATAATCTCCCACAGAAACACCACCTGTGGTAATGATCACATCATAGTGCTGTTTTAGACGTTCAAAGCATTGTGTGACTTGTTCTGCTTCATCTGCAATATGCAAAATATCCACATCAATCCCATAGTCTTGCAACCATGCTTTTAACAATGGGCCATTTGCATCAAACACCTTGCCTGCTTGCAAATCTTCTGCTGTTTCAGCAACCTCATCACCTGTAATGACAATCGCTACTTTAGGTTTTTGAAATACATCAATTGTTTTTACACCAGCCATACTCAAGGCAGCCAGCGCACCAATATTGATGTTCTGACCGACCTCTGCCAATAGCTGACCTGACTGAACTTCTTCACCAGTAAAACGAATATCAGCCTGCGGTTTGAGCTGTTCAACCAGTCGAATTTGGCTATCAGACTCAACTACGACAATTTCCTGTCGGGCCACATGCGTTGTTCTTTCAGGTATTTTTCCACCTGTAAAAATACGCATGGCTTGTCCATCTGCAAGTTGATGATTTAAACCACTGCCCGCCTTAATCTCACCCACCACATCAAAAACAGTATCTTGCAGATTTTCCAGTGAGCTATTAATGGCATAACCATCCACCGCACTTTGTGAAAAGCTAGGCAAATTTACATCTGAATAAACTGCCTTGGCTAAATAACGATGTAGGCCCTTTGCTAAAGGCAACGTCTCAACCGCTAATGCTTTCACTTTGGTTTGGATCAGTGCTAGCGCTTCATCAATACTGATCAGACCTTTTTCAGCGCCACATCCTGACATTATTCATAGCCTCCTGGATGTGGTAAGTCAAGACAGACATCAAAAATATGCACCAAAGCAGGTAAAATTGCTGCCATCGATTCGCTGGCACCACCACGACTGCCTGGCAAAGTCACCACCAAAGAACGATCAATAAAGCCTGCCACGCCACGAGACATGGCTGCATAAGGGGTACGTTTTTGCCCAAAGGAACGTGCCGCCTCCATCAAACCGTCCAGCTTTCTTTCCAATAACGGTTCCAATGTATCCACGGTAATATCTCGCTTACCAATGCCTGTACCACCAACCGTCATGATACATGCATAAGATTTGGTCAGCTCTAACACCAAATCTTTGAGTTGATCAGCCTCATCCGCCATAATCTGATAATGAATCGGGTCAAAACCTGCTTCAGTTAATGTGTCTACTACAGACTTACCTGCGGTATCAGGCTTACGACCTGCTGCTACAGTATCAGATAGTACAATCACGGCTGCTGAAACAGGTTGGCGTAAAGTGCGCTTAAAGTGGGATTTCCCCCCTTTTTTCTTGAGCAGTTTACATTGGTCTAAACAGAGTTCTTCAGGCTCACAATGTGGTTTCAGCATATCATAAAGCGTTAAACCCGCCAGACTTGCCGCTGTCAATGCTTCCATTTCCACGCCTGTTGGCCCAATCGTTTCAACCGTTGTAAGAATCACCACATGGTCATCATGCAAATCATAGTCTACATCAGCCCGATAAATCGGTAAGGGATGACACAGCGGAATCAGTTCATCGGTACGTTTTGCTGCCAGAATGCCTGCAATACGTGCTGTTTTTAAGGCATCACCTTTTTCAGTATTTCCATCACGGAGCAACTGGATACAATGTGCTGGCGCATGTAAGATCGCTTGCGCTTCTGCAACACGGTAACTCTCAGGTTTCATCCCAACATTTTTCATCTTAACTTCCTAAAAGCTTATTCGTGTGTATGCTCATGTGTGCAATGTTCGTGTTGATGGTGTGTATGTTGATGTACCTTTGCTTGAGGCTCAGCAGTATCTTTACGAATACAACAGCCCTCAACGTATTGACTGGTTCCATCCATAAAGAACTCCTCTTTCCAGATCGGCACTTCATGTTTTACCCGCTCAACTGCTTCTTCACAGGCTTGAAAAGCTTCACGGCGATGTGCAGCATAGGCAATTGCAATAATGGCCGTTTCACTGACATCTAAATAACCAATGCGATGGATAACACGAACATAAGAGACCTGATATTTCTCTTTAATTTCCTGTTCGATTTCACGAATCATCTTTTCAGCAACAGGTGTATAAGAGGTATATTTCAGTGCTTTAACTGCTTTACCCTCGTGGTGATTTCGTACCGTACCAATAAAAATATCAATTCCACCACATTCAGGAAAATCCTGGATTGGGTCAAAGCTCTCTAAACTTAGCGCCTGATCTTGGACTCTGGCAAATTCACGCATGTCTATCCTCCTGCCACAGGTGACAACAGCACTAAAGTACATGACTGATCCAATGGTGTTTGACGTGTAACGATATCTTCACCAATGGCACAGGCACACTTTTCCATCGCGCTACTTGCATCTGGATAAAGCGTCACAATATGTGTCAATACATCGTCAACCATCCGATCCCCTGCAAACTCAAATGCAAGTGCTTTGGGTAATAGCCGTTCTATCGCACCAAAAGCTTCTATTTTTATCTCAATGGTTTGCATATTTTCTCCAGACCACTTTCTATTTAACCACCCAGCATGTGCATGCTAATCTTACGTGCTTGCTGATGTTGTATCGCATGATAGCCTTTGGCTTTATGCCAAATATAAGGCTTAATCTGTTGATCAAGCTGCAACAATGCTTGCTGTTTTAATTCAGTATTTTGTTTAATCACTTGTAGTAAATAAGGTTTTATATTTAAACCCTGTTGCGCGAACAGGCAATTATACAATTCACCTTGAGCCGTCAGCCGAATTCGGTCACAGTCTCCACAAAATGAATGGGTTATCGTTGAAATAATACCAAGATGATAGTGCCCATCAAGCTGATATAGACGTGCAGGCTCATGCTGCTGTTGTAGCAGTTGAATATCATAAAGAGGTTGCAGTTGTTCCAAGATTTCCGCTTCACTGACCACTGCCTGATCAGTCCAATGCTGATCGCCATCCAAAGGCATAAACTCGATAAAACGTAATGGAATGTTGTGCTGTTTTGCCCATTTCACCATCGGGATAATTTGGTCATCGTTTTGACCCTTGATCAGCACACAATTAATTTTAAACGGAAGACCTACTTTTTTTGCTGCTTCAATTCCATCCAGTACAGGGGCAAGTTCTTTCTTGGTCAATTGTTTAAATTGCATGGAATCAAGACTGTCCAGACTAATGTTTAAATCATCCAGACCTGCTTGTTTTAATTGCTCCGCATACTTGGCTAAATAGTGTGCATTGGTGGTGATCGAAATCCGCTTCAATCCCAAAGCTCTTAAACGCTGTAAATCACGAATAAAATGCACCACACCCTGACGCATGAGTGGTTCACCACCCGTAATACGGATATTCTCAATCCCCTGCCCAACCATATATCGACAAAAAACCAGCAAGGCTTCAAAGCTAAGCAGGTCTTGTTTTTTCATCCATTCAGGATACTCTGGCATACAATAAATACATTTGAAATTACAGCGATCGGTTACAGAAATCCGTAACTTACGCTTAATCCGACCATACTGATCCTGTAGGATCGGTATCGCCGTTTCTTGTATTTCATGCTTCATCATACGCACTCATTTTGTGAATCTTTTGACTGGGTTTGGCACAGGTTCTGTGCATCCTTGCTTTACTCATCACAGAGAATTGTTTTTACAGCAATAATTATTCCAACTATAAACAAATATCTTGGCTTAAGGATATTCATATATTTAAACAGGCAACCCTTTCAATCTACAAATAAAAATGGCGCCTGTCTTGCATATTTTTGTTGAAATCATCTTGCACCATTTGCAAACCGCCTTTGTTTGCAATGAAAGAATTTGGTGCAAGTCATCTATTCATTCAATACGCCTATCATTTAAGTGCTTAAACGTTCCAAACGTACTGGAACATACTTATGATAGGGTGTCTTGGACAATGGATCACAATGCTGCGTGGAGGTTAAACGATTAATTTGCGGACCAATCGGTTCACTATTCCCATAACGCAGTCCATAACCATGTGGTAATGACACTACACCTTTACGCATGCCATCATCAAGTTCCACCGTGACCCGAATTGCGCCATGTTCAGAAATACATTGCAAGAGCTGGCCTGTTTCCACACCGAGCTGTAAGGCATCCTCTGGATTAATCCTTAAACGTCCATCTGCATCGACTTTACGCCATGCAGGATCACGATAAATTTGATTGGCATTGTAACTACGGCGTTCACCTGCAAGCAGAATAAAAGGATAATCCTCTTTTACAACCAATGGCTGTTGTTTCAGTTGAGCAAGTTCAATAAACATTTCAGGAATGGCTAAACGGATTTTTTTGTCTTTGTATGCAATCAGGTTCCATACATCAGCATAGTCATGCTGTGACAATACCACCCCTGAACGCTGTTTTAAAATGGCCTGGAACAGCTTTACCCCAAGATTGAGACGATTACCCTCGTAGCCTGCCTGCTTAACTGCCTGATAATGCTGGGCAGTATATTGCATACATAGCGGCAATAGCAAAGCCGTGGCAGCCGCATCATTTGGCAAAGTCTTGCCTAAAGTGCGATAGACAATTGAGGCAGCAAATGGAATAAGCTTCTTGTTTTTCGCAAAACTAGCACCTAGAGCAGCAAAATACCCAAGATAAGCGGTATTTGCTGAATCTTTTTCCGCAATTTTACTCAGGATTGGAAATTGTTGAGGAATGGCTTTCATCGCCTCAAGCAAACGTGTGTAAATTTCTGCTTCAGGTAAGGTATTGCCTTGTGGTTGAAACAAGGGATGGCGTAAATGAAAACCATTTTTTGGAAATTCCAGATTAAAGCCAGTAAACTCCCATTTTTCAAACTGGCTATGGGCTGGCAAGATGTAATGTGCCAAACGCGCTGTTTCGGTCATGGCAACATCGACCACCACCAATAGATCAAGTGATTGAAAAGCCTGTTCATAAGCAGCCGTATCTGGATAAGTCAGTAATGGATTACAGCTATCAACAAAGACTGCACGTACCCGCTTTTCACCTGCTTTCAAAATTTCATCTGGCAGAATATTCGGTGGGAAAAATCCTGAAATTGGGAACATTTTGTGATGTACAGTACGGCGGTATTTAGGATTGCGCTCATCGGTATTGGTTAGGATTGGAATAAACATGGTATGCAGATTATTGCTTCCCTGTTTACCAAAGTGCCCAGCCAATAAATAGAGTAGCTTTTCCAAATAACCGTTTAGCGTGGTATTTAAGGTATGCTGGATACCTAAATCTATCCGAACACAGCCTCGTTTTGCTTGGGAAAAATCACGTACAATTTGGTAGATCAATTCAACCGAAACATCAGCCTTCTGAATATACTCCTCAATTGGAACAGCAAGAAAAGCCTGTTTGACCTCATCAAAACCATGTGTATGCTGTTGAATAAACTTGTGATCATAGAGATTTTCACGCAGCATGATCGCAATCATGGCTGACATCAGATAAGCATCTGTACCTGGCTTGAGTTGCACATGAATATCAGCCTGCTTGGCAGTTTCGGTGACACGTGGATCAAACACCACCATGGTTCGATCTGGATCTTTTTTAATATGTTTTAAGGTGTCCCGTGCATTGGGAATACCATGCGCCTGAAAAGGATTGGTTCCAATAAACAACACATAATCAGCATGCTCCACATCTTCTGTGGTATGGCAGGCCTGACTGCCAAACAAACGACCATTGACCCAAAAATCGCCTGTTTTTTCCTGAGCCAACGAATTATAAGCATAGAAACTTTTCATGGCATAAAGTAACTGACGACCATAAGCTGCACCAAGGTGATTACCCTGTCCACCACCGCCAACCGAAGCAAATGCAGTTCCACCATAATTATTGCGAATATACACAAGCTGATCAGCAATCTCTTGAATGGCCTGTTCCCAACTTACTTCCGTGAATGAACCATCGGCTTGACGTTTTAATGGTGAAGTCAAGCGATCAGCATGTTGCTGGTAATGCTGCAAACGAGCAGCCTTTTGACAAATGTAACCCTGAGAAAAGGGATGCTGATCATCACCTTTAATTTTCTTGAACTGGTTATTTTCAATTTCTACACTTAGACCACAATTTCGTGAACATAAAATACAAGCTGTCACATCCTGTCTTAAAGCTGAACTAGTCGTTGTCATTTGTTTTCACCTTATATTTTTATGAATAATGACCCATTAAACAAATTTGCCCTGCTGAACCAACAACACGAATAAACTTTTGATCGTGTTCAATTGCCAGCTCAACTTTATTGGCTTGCGATGGTAATTTTACAGGCTTTAAAAATCGGACATCTATTTGTTCGATAGGCTCAGGTAAAAACTCAAAACTACGTGCAAACACCCCAAAGCCATGGAGTACTTTTTGACCAAAACTAGAGAGTTTTGCCAAGAAACCAACCCAATGAATTGGATTAAAATCACCTGTCAGTAAGGCAAATTTAAAGCCATCATCTGATGTTGTTGACCATTCTCCCAAGCTTTGCCAGTTTTTATCATCGGTAGTTTCAGCACGTTTGGTTTTTTCAAAATGCGGCAAAATAAATGCCATATGCAACACCGCTTCGACTAGATTAGGTTGAGCAATTGTACCTGTGATGATTTGAACTGAAACACGTGCTAAACCATTGCGTTCATCAACGTGGGAAATCTTGGCTTGAATCAATAACTTTTCATTACGAGGAATCTTGCCATGAATCTTTAGGCTAACCCCTTGATTGATGACTTGGCTGAGTGGATAGCTGGTTTGTAAGAGCAAACGTGTTGCAAATGAAAGTCCCCATTGAGAGACCATGTGTGGGGGAATAGAATCCTGATATTTATGTGGTTGCGCACCACTCCACTGTACATAATGTTCCACCAACTCATGACTCGGTGCTTCAATCACTTCATTAATCGCCGCAAGCGCCCACCAATCGGCTTGATTTCCTTTTGTGTTTTTTAAGCTTCGTATTGCTATTTTCCCAAGTCCCGCCAAAGTTGCCTGATGCTCAAATAAAAATTGCAATGGAATTTGCTGATAACGCAATGCCAACATATATAGCTCCTATTCCCCTTATTTTTCTAACCTTGTTTTCATTACATTAATGTTGTTTAAACATCTTCTCACAACATGATTGCTAGATTGCACATTTAATAAGTTCCAAAATAGAACTTAATTAAACAAAGGTCAAGAATGCTCATCAGAATCTTTAAAGAGAAAAGGCGTTAATTCGAAATAAATATTTGTCTAAATGCTTTCATTTGCTGGTATTGCTGTAATTCATCCATCGAATTGATGCTATGACAAAATAAGCTTTGCTTCTGGAATGCAACTGTTTGTGCATGCAGTTGCTTAAAACAGTCACGCAAACTTAAGCGATTGGCTGCGATCTGTTGCTCCAGCACTGCCAAGCTTGCTCTTTTTAACAGACAAAATGGATATAAGGCATCTCCATTGATAGTGACATAGACGGCAGATGCCTGGGGATTTTTTTGTAGTGTACGATGTAGCCTCGAAAGCACCTGGGCAGGAATGTAGGTGACATCACAGGGCACAAATAACACATAATCTGATTGTACATGAGACCATGCGCTTTTCATGCCCATTAATGGTCCTAAAAAACCAGTTTGATCATCTGCATAACACTGGATATTGGGTTCAATACGTTTGTAGATGGAACTATCACGGTGACTGTTCACCCAAAGCTGTTGTACTTCTGGTTTGAAGCGTTGACAGATTTTGGAAAGCTGAATTTGGTCATCAAACTGTTGTAATAATTTATTCATACCATTCATACGGCGTGCTTGCCCTCCCGCCAGAATCACCAAATCTGTAGCGGGAAATTCTGTATTCATACTTCTGCCTCCAATTGACAGGTTTTGATCAGACCACGAATTTCTGGTAAACATGAACCACAGTTTCCACCTGCTTTTAAGCATGCGGTGACCTGTTTCTCATGGGTCATTTTTTGTGTTTTAATCGCTTCAACAATCTTGTTCTTACCTACTTTAAAGCAACTACACACCAAAGGTCCATCATTACTGACAGCCGACATTGGCATCCCCGCAAGCAAGGCTTTACGGTGCAAGGCGCTTAAACGCTCACGTTTAAACAAACTTGCCACCCAGTCCCGATCAGGCAATAAATCAGGGGGTGCAATGTATAAACTGGCAATCAAGATGCCATCTTTTAAAATAATACTATGGCTCAGTTGCGATGAAATATCTTCCAGACTCAGCCATTCATAGGTTTCATCCACAAAAGGCAAAAAGTTTTTGAGGTTCTTTTGAGTTTGGTCAATACTTTGGCGATCAGCAAGTTCATAACGCACAGCTTTGGCAGTTTTGATCTTGGTCCACCACGCACAGCTTTGCAACGATGCCTTGATCTGCTGCTCAAAACCCTCTCGAACATACAACACCCCTTGCCAAGTGGTATGGAACGGCTGAATCAAAACAGGTGTATGCTTAAACTCTGGTTCACCAGAAATCGCATCCACAATTGGATTCACCACTTTACCAATTCGGGCATCTGAAGCCACTTGCTCAGTCCAGTGGATTGGAGCAAAAATTTGTCCACGACGAACACCCTGTGCCAGCGTGACCCGCAATACACAACTGCCCCAAACCGAACGAACCTCGACCAGTGCTTTATCACGGATACCAAATTTCAAGGCATCGTTGGGATGAATTTCACAAAATGGTTCAGCACGATGCGTGGTTAAGTTTGCAGACAAACCTGTACGCGTCATGGTATGCCATTGATCACGAATACGCCCTGTATTCAACACCAATGGATAATCTTCGGAAATTGAATGAACAGGATCAATAGCCACTGTTGGAATCAGTTTGGCTTTTTTATTTTTATGACTAAAACCACCTCGATCAAATAATTGCTCAACCGCAATACTTTGGCCTTTCTCCCACACTGGCCACTGGATTGGACGTAAATGATTATATTCATCTACACTGAGATTCATTAAGCCTTTTAAGTTGAAATAACGGAAGTTTTCAACCTGATCACGTTGATCGACACTGGCATTTTGATAGGCAGATAAAGCAGCATGTTCGTTAAAAATCTCACAGGCATTGTTAAAATCGAATCCATTAAACCCCAGTTTCTTTGCCACCTCACACACTGCCCACCAGTCTGCTTTCGCCTGTTTTGGTGCAGACAGGAAAGCTCGCTGGCGGGAAATACGGCGTTCTGAATTGGTGACGGTTCCATCTTTTTCACCCCAGCCCAAAGCGGGCAGCAACACATCAGCATAAGCGGTGGTATCGGTATCTGCGCAAATGTCTGATACCACCACAAACTCGCACTGCTCTAATGCTCGCTTCACCTGATCTGCATTGGGTAAACTCACCACTGGATTGGTTGCCATAATCCAGATGGCTTTAATTGTGCCACTTTCAACGGCCTGAAATAGATCAACTGCTTTTAAACCAGCTTGCTTAGCAATCGCTGGACTATTCCAAAACGTTTGTACCAAATTTTGATGGGCTGGGTTATCAATATCCAAGTGCGCTGCCAACATATTGGCAAGTCCACCGACTTCACGTCCACCCATCGCATTGGGTTGCCCTGTCATTGAGAACGGCGCAGCACCCAATTTTCCAATTTTTCCAGTCAGTAAATGGCAGTTGATAATACTATTGGCTTTATTCACGCCTTGTGACGACTGATTGACCCCCATCGAAAACAGGGTCATAACTTTTTCAGTCTTTGCAAACTTCTCAAAAAACAACTGTAATTTTTCTGCTGAAATGCCTGTGCGCTTCACCAATGCATTGAAGTCGGCTTCTGTTTCACTCGCATCTAAAAGTGCTGCCAAACCCTCGGTATAGCTTTCAACAAAGTGGTGATCTACATGATCATTTTTATAAAGGTACTGCAATAAACCATTAAATAAAGCGACATCTTGCCCTGGTAAAATAGGCAAGTGTAAATCAGCCTGTTCACAGGTACTGGTAAAACGTGGATCGACCACGACAACAAACAAGTCTGGATTTTTACTTTTGGCTTGCATGATCCGTTGATACAGCACTGGATGGCACCATGCGGTATTCGAGCCAACCAAGATTACCATATCCGTATATTCAAAGTCCTCATAGCTTGCAGGAACAATATCCTCACCAAAGGCGCGTTTATATGCAGCAACCGCAGAGGACATACAGAGGCGTGAATTGGTATCAATATTTGCCGTACCTAAATAGCCTTTAACAAATTTATTGACCACATAATAGTCTTCGGTAAGCAACTGACCAGAAACATAAAAAGCCACACTGTCCCGTCCATATTGGTCAATACAGGCTTGAAACTGATCTGCAATTTTTTCAATCGCCACATCCCATGTGGTGACTTTACGATGATTTTTACGCCCAAACATCGGATTCAGCACACGGGTTTCCAGCCCCAAGGTATCCGCCAGATTGCTACCCTTAATACACAAACGACCCAGATTTGATGGATGTACTGTGTCTCCAGAGACCTTGATCGTTGTACCTTGCGCTTTATGTTGGACAGTGACATCCACACCGCATCCGACACCACAATAGGGACAAGTTGTTTTTGTAATGATTGTTTCTGCTTGATCGGAGCAACTGTGTTCTAAATTTTGAATACTGTTCATGACTGCCCCTTACCTAATTCATTTTTTCCTGCATACACATTCTTTTTTAGCTTAGGAGCCTTTGCTCCCAAGCCAAAGGTAATTAACCTGCTTTTTTCATCGCAAAATCTTTACCAAACAACAATTTATTCCTAAAACTGACAATTGGGGTCTGATCTGCAATCAGCTCGGCATACCACATGCCGTCTTCGGTATCACCAAACAACACCGCACCAATCACTTTATCTTTCTGGATAATAATACGCTTGTAGATTTGGCGTTTTTCATCGTTCAGGATAATGTCTTCATAATCCTCTTTTGGCTCAAAGTTACCCGCAGAGAATACATCCACACCGCTCACTTTTAACTGAGTTGGCACGGTTGGCGATTTAAAAGTGAGGCTACCGTGTTCAGCCAAATGGGTGGCGCAAATAAAGGCTTGACCCCAAAGCGGCTCAACCAGACCAAAAGTTTGATTACGATGTTCAATACATTCACCCACTGCGTAAATACTTGGATCAAAGGTTTGCATGGTGTCATTGACCATAATGCCACGGTTACAACGTAAGCCCGCCCTTTGTGCCAAGGCAATATTTGGACGGATACCGACTGCAAACACAACCAAATCTGCATCCAGCACCGTACCATCTTTTAAGCGGACTTGAGACACATGACCTTTTTTACCAATCAAGGCTTCGGTATTCGCTTCAGTGATAATTTTGATGCCTTTTTGCTCAATACTTTGGCGCAACATACGGCTGGCACGACCATCAAGCTGACGCTCCATGATACGGTCCATTAAATGCAGTACCGTCACATTCATACCACGTTGTTTTAGGCCATAGGCAGCCTCTAAACCGAGCAAACCACCGCCAATCACCACGGCATTTTTCTTGGTTTCGCAGTATTTGATCATGGTATTGACATCGTAAATATCGCGGAAACTAATCACGCCTTTTAAATCCACGCCCTGAACAGGTGGAATAAATGGGCTGGAACCTGTCGCAATAATCAGACGGTCATAATCAACTTTCTCACCTTTTTCGGTATAAACCACTTTACGCGGACGATCAATTTTAACGGCTGGGTCATCAGCAATAAATTTAATGTCTTTATCGCTATACCATGCATGTGGGTGCAGCATGATGTCATCAATGGTTTTTTCACCTGAAAGTACAGGTGACAACATAATTCGGTTGTAATTGCCCCAAGGTTCCTCACCAATCACCGTCACATCATAACGGTCAGGTGCCATATCCAGCAGGTCTTCAAGACAACGCATCCCTGCCAAACCATTGCCAATCAGAACCAGTTTTAATTTTTCTTGCGCAGTTCCATTATTAGTGATGTAAGTTTTTTGTGGCACTGGACTCACCCAAACCCGACCATTTTCAATTTTTGTTGGGAAAACCAACAGTTTTTGGTCTTTGTCTTCCAGACAACGACCTGTCGATAAGCTAAAATGTTGTTTATAAATCGGTGATGCGATGACACGTTCACCTTGTACATCGCCAATGATGCCACGACTCATCACATTGGCCTGGCTAAATGGGTCTTTGTTGCTGAGCGCATAGACACGCTTTTCATGTCCAACACGGAATAAAGCGACCGCTTGATCACCTACCAATGCACCCACGCCTGTATTCGGTGTGATGTCATTGAGGCTACAGACTTCAACCCATTCTTGTTCAGGAAGCATATTCATTTTTAAATTGGTCATGTTGATTCTCCTTATGCTTCAACCATTGGGATACGATCTACTGAACGTTCTGCATCATTTAAAGGACGGATTTGGTCACGAACCTGAGTAAATTGAATGTGTGGATCAGCCTGTTGCTCTGCACTGGCATTGATATAGGTTTGGAAACGTTTACGGATTTCAGGATTTTCCACCGCAGTACGCCATTCATCCTGATAAGTGCCAATCACATGACGCATACGGTTTTCAAGTTCTTCAGCCAGACCGAGAGAATCTTCAACAATCACCGCTTTTAGATAATCTAAACCACCCTCCATATTGTCACGCCATACACTAGTACGTTGTAAACGATCTGCGGTTTGAATATAGAACATGAAGAAACGGTCGATATAACGAATCAAGGTTTCGGTATCCAGGTCAGAAGCAAGTAACTCGGCATGACGTGGTTTCATCCCACCGTTACCACATACATATAAATTCCAGCCTTTTTCTGTGGCAATTACACCAACATCTTTACCTTGTGCTTCGGCACATTCACGGGTACAACCAGAAACAGCCATTTTTAATTTATGCGGTGAACGTAAACCTTTATAACGATTTTCCAGTTCAATCGCCAAGCCAACCGAATCATCTACCCCATAACGGCACCATGTACTGCCGACACAGGATTTCACAGTACGCAACGATTTACCGTAGGCATGACCAGACTCAAAACCTGCGGCATTGAGCTCTTCCCAGATGAACGGTAATTGGTGGATTTGCGCACCAAATAAGTCAACACGTTGACCACCTGTGATTTTAGTATACAGGTTATATTTCTTGGCAATTTGCCCCACTGCAATCAAGCCATCTGGGGTGACTTCACCACCTGCCATACGTGGCACAACTGAGTAAGAACCATCTTTCTGGATATTACCCAAGTAATAGTCATTACTGTCTTGCAAACCTGCATGGCTTGGTTCAAGGACGAAATCGTTCCAGCATGATGCCAAGATATTGGCAGCCATCGGCTTACAAATATCACAGCCTAGACCATGACCATGTTGATGAATAAGATCATCAAAGGTCTTGATTTCATTGACACGCACCAAATGATAAATCTCTTGGCGTGAGTATGGGAAATGTTCACACACATGGTTATTGACTGTTACACCTTGACGTTGTAACTCAGATTTTAATACTTGAGTGACAAGTGGCGCACAACCACCACACGCGGTTGCTGCTTTGGTACATTTTTTCAAAGCACCTAGTGAAGTTGAACCGTCACAGATGGCTTGGCAAATATCCGCTTTAGATACATTGTTACATGAACAGATGGTGGCACTATCAGGCAGTAAATCCACACCACTTCCGCCCGCTTTGGCACCTGAATCGGCAAAGCCTGGCATGATCAAACTTTCAGGAACATCAGGAATTGCCAAACCATTGAGCATCATTTGCAAAAGGTCGTTATATTCCTTTGCATCACCGACCAATACCGCACCAAGTAGTTTGGTTTTATCAGCATCCACCACGATTTTCTTATAAATCAAGGCATCTTCATCAGCATAGAAATAGCTGAGTGAATTTGGAGTCATACCATGTGCATCACCGACAGATGCCACATCCACACCCATCAATTTCAACTTGGTGCTCATATCCGCACCAGCAAAGCAATGAGTTTCTTCTTCTAGAATATGTTTCGCTGCAATACGTGCCATGTCATAGCCAGGGGCAACCAGACCATAGATTTTATTGTCCCAAAGTGCACATTCACCAATGGCATACACATTTGTATCTGAAGTTTGGCAATAATCATTAATCTTGATCCCGCCACGCTCGCCAATGGCTAAACCACTGCTACGCGCCAACTCATCACGTGGACGAATGCCTGCTGAGAATAAGATCACATCTGTTTCAAGCTCGCTGCCATCAGCAAACTTCATCACATGAGTCGATTGATTGCCTGCTTCAATAGATGACGTTGCTTTTTGAGTGTGGACTTTTACCCCTAAGTTTTCAATTTTACGGCGGAGAACCTTGCCACCTAAATCATCAATTTGCACTGCCATTAAACGTGGTGCAAACTCAACTACATGCGTTTCTAGGTCTAAATCACGTAAGGCTTTCGCTGCTTCCAAACCAAGCAAGCCGCCGCCAATTACTACACCCGACTTGGCATTTAAGCTTGCTGCACGAATCTCGTCCAAGTCTTCAATGGTACGGTAGACAAAACAGTTTTCACGGTCATTGCCCGAAATTGGCGGAACAAAAGCGTAGGAACCTGTCGCCAAGACCAGTTTGTCATAGCGAATCACATCGCCAAGGCTTGTGGTTACCGTTTGTGCTGCGGTATCAATCGCAATGGCTTTGGTATTGAGTCTTAAATCAATTCCATAGGCATCAGCAAAGTCAAAACGTGCAAGCGATAGGTCTTTTGCAGATTTACCTGAAAAGTATTCAGTCAAATGTACACGGTCATATGCAATACGCGGCTCTTCGGCAAGAATCGTAATTTCCAGTTCATCATCAGCTTTCTCCAGGATGGCTTCGATGAATTTGTGCCCCACCATACCGTGACCAATCATCACTAATTTCATTGTGTCTCTCCTCAATTCTTCTCTATTTGTTCAGCTAGCGGTTGCTTGCGTTGCTGTTGTTGCTGATATATCTGGTATAAGGATTTGCAAAACCAAGGCAGAATTTATCTACACGCCATTGCTTGCATTTGTATGGCGTGTAATTCAGATAAGGGCTTGGAAATGTTTTGGGAAATTGAATAATGTGCAGCTGGCATCAGAACAGATAAAAAAGCGAGCCGCCCTGTTGAGCGAGCTCGCGACGCTGGAACTGAAATTTTAAGTAGGCTTACGATTACTTTATTTGTAGATAAAAAAGACATTGCCATCTCCCATACTGAACGTATATTGCTTTGCTGACACAATTCACTTGTGTAAACAAACCGATCAGATCGGACATCGTTGGCCGTCTTACAATTTTAAAAAGTCATCTTCGACTCACAGAATAATTAGCAAATGCTGTGCCAACTTTTACAACATATCTATATAGTTACCATTACCCTTTGTTTTTTATAAATTTTATAGGTATAAAATAAATATCTGGAGATAGACCAATAGATTCTCATACCGTCTTAGCAGGCACTGACCTGTTTTAAAGCACAATTCACTCTGCTTTAAAATAACTCTTTTTATGCACTAAAAACGAACACAAACTTATTTTCCATAGCTAAATACAGATTTTCATTTCTTCAATAGAGAGGTAGCGATACAATAAAGCGCATAAACCCTATAAGTTAGAGGGCAATTGCACCGAATAAGACAATTAAAAACATACTTTATGGCATTAATTTTGCTTCAAAAAATTATAGGATCTTTCATATTTCGCAGTTGAAATGCCCATAAGACCCACTCATAGCACGACCTAAAATGTGCAACTATCTACTGTTGACCCTGTACACTTATGCCGAAACTTAAAATTGCACTCATTGACGATGATCAGGCTCGGGCTGAGTACATCAAAACGTGTTTGATTGAACACGACTTCGATGTGGTTGCCTGCTTTACACTTGATCACCTGAATATTTTTAAACTCGAACATCTACAGGCAGATGTGATTCTGCTGGATATGGACCATCCCCATCGCGATGTGATTGAGAGTTGTGTCAGCAATTTTGACCTGCCTACTGTCCTGTTTACCAAAAATACTGATAAAGACACTATTAAACAGGCCATTGATGCAGGCATTACCGCCTATATTGTGGATGGTATTGACCCGAGTCGCCTACATACCATTTTAGATATTTCCATTGAGCAATATAAAAAGCATAAAAAACTGGAATGTGACCTTAAAGATGCCAAAACCAAACTTGCTGACCGCAAGGATATTGAAAAGGCCAAAGTATTGCTGATGCAGTTGCATGGCTTAACCGAAGATACTGCCTTTCAATTGCTGCGCAAAAATGCCATGAGCCATCGCATGACTATTGGGGAAATGGCACGCCGTTTACTCGATGCACAACAACTTTTAAGCAATCAATTAAATAGCCAGCTAAAGGATGAATAGATGAGTCATTTAGTCGAATTAGAGAAAGTAGAAAAAACTAAACTGCAACTTGGCTATATTCCCTTGCTGGATTGTATTGCACTGCTTTGGGCAAAACATCGTGGTTTTTTTGATGATGCTGGACTGGATGTCACACTGGTGAAAGAAGCATCCTGGGCAAGTTTACGTGATCGCCTTGCTTTTGGACTGTTGGATGCAGCACATTGTTTATCGGCAATGTTACCTGCTGCTACGGTTGGTGCAGACCAAATTGGTATCCCCTTACAAACTCCTTTGGTATTGAGTGAAAACCGTGCATTTATAAGTTTAAGCCAAAAGCTCTGTTATGAGCTTAATATTCAAAAGCATGATTCCGCCGAGACATCCGCAAAAAAATTGGTCAGCCATATCAAACAAAATCATACTGTTTCCTTAGCTCATGTGTTCAAACATTCCATTCATCATTACTGTTTAAGGGAATGGCTGGCACTGGCCGATCCAGAACTGGCCCAGTCAATTTCAATGAAAACACTGCCCCCACCATATATGGTTGAAGCCTTAAGTAATCATCTGGTTGATGGTTTTTGTGTGGGAGAACCGTGGAATACACAAGCTGAGCTGCAAGGACTAAGCCATATTGTCTGTTCAAGCCAGGATATTATTCCAAATGTGGCAGATAAGGTTTTAGCTGTAACCCAGGAATGGGCACAACAGCATCCAAATACTTTGGTTGCATTAACAGGGGCCATTCTAAAGGCACAGCAGGAACTTCGGGAACTAGATGATTTTGCACCTATATGGCAATTGCTGATTGAGTTTGATGTGATTCAGTTCAACTGCTCTACAGAAGTGCATGTCGAGAAATACTATACCATTCAAAATATTGTTCGGAATTTTGTCCAAGAGAATGCTGAACCCAAGCTCAGTGACTTTGAATGGCTGTTTCAACAAATGCAGAAATGGAATGGTTCTGATCAGGACGTGAAATTTGTTACTCATCAGGCTCAAAACTGTTTGTTGCCTGACATACATCACACCGCATTACAGACCATCAAACAATAGGAAAAAAAGCTGCCTTTAATTTTAAAGACAGCATTGAAAGACCCATAAGAGATTACGCCAATCAAAAGTAGTCTCTTAAGTACTCACCATCTTAATCAACAAGGGTTATCTTTTTCGGACATTTTTATGTCATTAGCAGCCATCCCGAAACGAAAAAATCATCATTTTTGCCAACCCTGAATTTTTTAAAGCTATACAACGAACAATCACTTTTTAAAAACCTTTTGTGTCTATCCAAAACCCAACACAAATGCTATCCATATAAATTAATCTAAAACAATATATTTCAACTAAAATAAATAAAAACAATAAATTAAAATAAAATTTAATCCTTATTGAATCAAAATCGTATATGCTAGTTGAAATTTATGATGAGTTTGCATGTAGTTAAAAAATCATCATTTGGCGAGCTTGACCATTGAGTTACACAAATCCCATGAACTAAAAGTGGCAATTCAGTTTAGAATAATGAAAAAGCAAAACACCCTAAAATTTGTCATATTTTAACATTGCCAATTCCTTACAAAGTTTTCATTATATGCAGCATGCTTGGTATGCAACTTTCTTCATCGATTAAAATAAATTATAAAAAATTGCAGAATTTTGTGCCATAATGAGCAAACTTTGCAGACATCTTGCAAAACATATTTGCAGTTTTAGAATTGGAGCAGGCTGAATGAGCTCAACCATTTTGGTGATTCACGGACCGAATTTAAACTTGCTAGGAAAGCGCGAACCAGAAGTCTATGGTTATCTCACTCTAGAGGATATTAACCAGCAACTCACTGCTCAGGCTAAAAATTCGTCATTGACACTGGATACCTTTCAAAGCAACTGGGAAGGCGCAATTGTGGATCGCATCCATCAGGCACAAAATGAAAATATAAAATTTATCATTATCAACCCTGCTGCCCTTACCCACACCTCTGTGGCCTTACGTGATGCCCTACTTGGTGTTGCCATCCCATTTATTGAGGTGCATTTGTCAAATGTTCACGCCCGTGAAGCATTTCGCCATCACTCATACCTGTCAGATAAAGCCATTGGCGTAATCTGTGGACTAGGTGCCAAGGGTTATTCCTTTGCACTCGATTATGCCATCGAAAAAATTCAATCTTCTAACTAATTTACACATTTAGGAATGCTCACTCATGGATATCCGTAAAATCAAGAAACTCATCGACCTGATGATTGAATCTGACTTACAAGCGATAGAAGTTAAGGAAGGCGACCAATCCATTTCACTGACTCGTCCAACGCCTGTATACGCAGCGGCTCCTGTTGCAGCACCAATCACCTCAGCGCCAGCAGCACCTGCTGCAAAAACACCACGTGGTGCGGTTGAGACCTCTCCAATGGTTGGCGTTTTCTATTCAGCACCAAGTCCAGGTGAACCACCATTTGTCAATGTGGGTCAAACAGTTTCTGCGGGTGAAACTCTGGGTATTATTGAAGCCATGAAAATCATGAACCCAATTGAGGCAACTCAAAGTGGTGTAATTGAAGAAATTCTGGTCAAGAATGGTGAAGTGATTCAGTTCGGTCAACCGCTTTTCCGCTACCGTGCCTAATGAGTCTGGGGATTCCTATGTTGCAAAAAGTACTCATTGCCAACCGTGGTGAAATTGCTTTACGAATTACGCGGGCTTGTAAAACTCTTGGCATAAAAACCGTTGGAATTTATTCCGATGCCGATAAGGATTTAATGCATCTACGCTTTGTTGATGAAGCGGTCTGCATTGGCCCAGGTGCAAGTAGTGAAAGCTACTTGAATATTCCTGCCATTATTACCGCCGCAGAAATTACAGGTGCGGATGCCATCCATCCTGGTTATGGCTTCCTGTCGGAAAATGCCGAGTTTGCTGAAATTGTTGAAAACTCTGGCTTTATTTTCATTGGTCCACGTCCTGAACATATCCGCCTGATGGGAAATAAGGTTTCAGCGATTATGGCAATGAAGAAATCTGGTGTTCCAACTGTACCAGGTTCCGCCCATGCGGTGACACCAAACAACGCGCTTGCAGAAGCCAAAGAAATTGGCTTTCCATTGATTGTCAAGGCTGCGGCTGGTGGCGGTGGTCGTGGTATGCGTATTGTCGAGCGTGTCGATACGCTGCTTGAATCGGTACAGGCTGCCCAGCGTGATGCAGAAATGTGGTTTGGCGATGATACCGTGTATATGGAACGTTTCCTACAAAAACCCCGTCATGTGGAGGTTCAGATACTTGGCGATGGCAATGGCCATGCAATCCATTTGTATGACCGTGACTGTTCGCTACAGCGTCGCCATCAAAAGGTACTGGAAGAGGCACCTGCACCAAACCTGCCAGAACAGGCGCGCGCAGATATTCTGGAAGCCTGTGTCAATGCCTGTAAATTGATGCAGTATCGGGGTGCTGGTACGTTCGAGTTTTTATTTGAAGAAGGCGAATTTTTCTTCATTGAAATGAATACACGGGTACAGGTTGAACACCCTGTCACTGAAATGGTCACGGGTGTGGACATTATTGAACAGCAGCTTCGTATTGCTGCGGGTTTAGGTTTAAATCTTGAACAGGATGAGATTGAGGTTAAGGGCCATGCTATTGAATGTCGTATCAATGCAGAAGACCCGACCACGTTCTTGCCATCCCCTGGAAAAATTGAAATTTTCTATGCACCAGGTGGCGCTGGTATCCGTCTAGACTCTCATATTTATCAGGGTTACAGCATTCCGCCTTACTATGATTCCATGATTGCCAAACTGATTGCACATGGGAAAGATCGTGAAACATCGTTAGCCCGTATGCGTCAGGCGCTGGATGAAATGATTTTGACAGGAATCAAGACCAATATTCCACTGCATAAAGACCTGATTTTGCAGGATGCCAATTTCTGTGAACAGGCAATGGATATCCATTATCTTGAGAAGCATTTATTAAAACAGTTGGCACAACAGGCTGAAACTGCTTAAACAAAAAAACCTCTTATAAAATTATAAGAGGTTTTTTATTGGCCTTGATTCTTTATGGTAAAACACGGCGTAAGGTTGCAAAGCACTTTTCGCCTTTTTCATTGGCACAAAAATCAATGGTATTATCATTCGCCCATTTCACAAAGTATTGTGAAACCTCACCCGTTTGATCCTGTTGTTGACCAGAACAGTCCATCTCATTATTGTCATACTTAATCTGTAAAATCAGTGCAGGCAAACGTTCCTTGTGATCTTCAGAGGGCTGGTAATCATACAGACCATAAGACCATTCCTGACCACTTTTTATCACCACATCACTCATGCCACGGAAGTTATAATATTCGACACATTTCTTGTTATTGGTAATTTCCATTCCCCACAAACCCATAATTTCTGGGCGGCTGGTGACACGAATTGCATTTGCTTTTGCAATTTGCTGCGGTGTCACTGTTTTCGCATTCACAACCGTATCTGCCATAGTCCATGTTGAGCAAGCCCATAACAATCCAATAATATAAATATTTTTCATAGATTTAATTAAGTCGTAATCTAAACGTTGCATTGGCTTAACTTAGCATATTTTTAAAGAAAATCCCGCAATCATAACCATATAAACACAATATTTTTATTCTGCAATTTATTTGATTGTTCTTCATTTTTTTCAGGTATTCTTACCCACAATAACGCTTAAAATTTTCCATTTTATTAACGGTTTAGCTTTAGGGATAAAAGCCATGAAATTTTCTGAATACATTCAATATGACGGACTCGGTTTGGCCAAATTGGTCAGGGGCAAAGAAATTCACCCATCTGAACTGTTACAGGTTGCATTGGAACATACTCACAAAGCCAATCCAAAACTGAATGCAATCATTATCCCTATGTATGAACAGGCTAAACAGCGTGCCCAGCACCCCCTTACGGGCGCATTTGCGGGTGTTCCTTTTTTGGTCAAGGACCTGTTTCAGGAATATCAAGGTGTACCCACATCCTATGGCAGCAATGCACTGAAAAGAATCAAGTACACACCTGACTTTAATGCAGAAATTGTCAATCGCTGGGAAAAAGCAGGAATTGTGACTTTTGGCCGTACCAATACACCTGAGTTTGGCATCAAGGGTATTACTGAGCCAGATGCATGGGGTTCATGTCATAATCCTTGGAACTTAAAGCATAATAGTGGCGGTTCTTCGGGCGGGTCTGCCTCAGCAGTGGCTGGTGGTCTGGTTCCTGTTGCGGGAGCTGGCGATGGCGGTGGTTCAATCCGTATTCCTGCCTCCTATTGTGGGCTGTTTGGACTTAAACCGAGCCGTGGACGTACACCGTGGGGACCGCAGTTTAGTGAAGCCATGCACGGTGCGGCCATGCAGCATGTGCTTTGTAAAACCGTTCGGGACAGTGCTGCCATGCTGGATGCAGTTCAAGGTCCAGAACAGGCCTCACTTTTTATCATTCAATCTCCAACCCAGAAATATCTGGACGTTATCCAGCAGACTCCAAAAAAATTGACAATCGCATTTAATACCCAGTCACCGATTGGCACCAAAGTTTCCAAAGATGCGATTCAAGCGGTTCAGCAAACAGCCAAGCTTCTAGAGTCACTTGGACATATCGTGGTTGAAGACCGCCCGCAAATAAATGGTCTGGAACTCGCTAAAGACTTTATCACCACATGGTTTAGCCAGTTTTCCTACATGCAGGCACAAATTAAACAAATGTCAGGTGCGACCGATGAGGATTTTGAGCTTGACTCCAATGCCTTGGCAGCCTTTGGTGCGAAAACGACAGCAACAGACTATATTCATACCCTAGGCCATTGGGGAATGTATAGCACCCAAATGAATATCTTCTTTGAAAAATATGATCTTTACCTAACCCCAACCACTGCTTCTGTTGCACCCAAAAATGGTGAAGTTGCAATGCCTAGCTGGCAAAAGCCTATCCTCAAAGGTTTATTAAAAGTTGGAAAAGCCCATTATCTTGCACAAGGTAAACTGGTCGAGAAAATGGTACAAGAGAACTTGAGCTGGGTGCCTTTTACCCAATTGGCAAATGTCACAGGCTTACCTGCCATGTCTGTGCCTTTATACTGGAATAAAAATGGCTTGCCTTTAGGCAGTCAGTTTATTGCACCATTTGGGCGTGAAGACCGTTTACTTCAACTCGCTGCACAGCTTGAGCAGGCACAACCGTGGATGCCACAATATAAAAATATTCAGCTTTGAATTTAATTGAGATTTAACTTGGGTGCTGTCGTTTCAATTTGATTCGGCAGCCAGACCACCAAAATCAAGCCTAAAAGCACAACCACACTGGCACATAAAAAAATGGTGGCACCTGAAAGAGTCTGCCAATAATGCCCTGCCAATAAACTTCCCGATGCCACACCAAGCCCCCACATGGTGCTATAAAGTGCCTGCCCGCGACCTTGCTGTTCGGCAGAGAAATTCTGGAAGATGACTTTCATTGCAATCAGGTGAAAAAGCCCAAAACTAAATGCATGCAGGCATTGTGCTAAAAGCTGTCCAACAAAGTGTGTATTTAATATACCCACCAATAACCAGCGTAAACTGGTCAAGATCAAGCAAATAGCAACCAATGTTCTCCAGGAAAAGCGGATAAAAAAGACTTTTTGCGCCACTGCAAACATCACAATCTCAGCAATCACACCTGTCGCCCATAAAGTTCCAATCTGCATGGTAGTAAAACCGATTTCTTTCAGGAAATTGCTATAGAAACTATAAAAAGGCGCCTGTGAAAACAGTAAAATAAACTCAATACAAAAAAAGGCGGCCACCATTGGCTTTTTTAAAATTGGCAATAAAGGTTCCAGCTTCTTTTGCGAGCTTGGCGCATGTTCAGGCTCCTTAATGCTAAATGACCATAAAAAGGCCAAAAATGAAACTGATAACAATAGAATAGGTAACATTGAAATTGGAATAATTTCCAATAATGCGCCTATGGCAAATACCCCAACAATAAAGCCGACTGAACCCCATTTCCGAACCTTGCCATATAACTCAGCCCGCTTTTCACCCAGCCAGAATAAAGTCACCCCCTCAAACTGTGCCAGAATCGCATTCTGGAAAAAGCTAAAAACCAGCATCAATAAAGCAATCGATTGAAAGCTATTCGGAATCACAAAAATTGCAAACCAGATACAGGCTTCCATCCATGTCGCAATTCGTACCAGTAACATCCGCTTTCCCGATTTATCTGCAATCCAGCCCCAAATCAAGGGGGCAAAAAAACGGGTAATAATTGCAATCGAAGATAAAATCCCAATTTGCTGATAATTAAATCCCTGATCTTGTAGATAGAGGTTCCAATAAGGCATGAACGTTCCCACTATGGAATAATAGAACAGGTAGAAACCTGACAGTTTTGCCGTGATTGTTAATGGTTGCATACAATTGCTTTATCTTGCATTATCAATATGTTGATTTAAAATTAAGTTGCATACAATTGCCTACGAATGTTTTGTATTGCAATTTACAAGTCTACAAATCAGTCTACAAACAGAAGAAATATTTTTTTCACAAATTTTTGTAGACTTGGTAGATAGCATCATACATTTATTACTTTAAGTGTCACCCTGATTTTATCCACAGAACAATAATATGCTTGTTTTGACAATATAGACTTTATGGCTTTTTATCCATTTTTGATTATGATGTGGCTATCGTATTCTAATAACAGTGGGAAGCAGAACGTGTCTGGATTTGATGAAGAATACTATCACAACATACTTAAACTTAGTTTGAATCACTACAAGCCTGAGCACTGGACAGTAGAACAGCTAGAAAAAGCCTGTTATGCACTTAATCTGATTGTTCACTTGGATGATGTTGAAAAAAGAAGATTTGAGAATATGAAGCAAGTTTACCCTGAGAACAACAATTAAAAAATTATTCAAATAAAGGAGACGCTCAAAATCAGGAATGAAGTTGAGCGTTTTGTTTTATGCACAGAAATTTTTATCCAAAATTATAACCAATTTGATCAAAAAACAATCAAAATAAATGTGCTCACAATCAGACTTGAAAGTGAGCGTTTGCAATGAATCTTAATTATCGACTGCTGCATATTGCAACTGCCCCGCAACCCGATTGACCCACCCCTTTCCATACGTGGGCCATGTTGAGAGCTTAGTGTAGTAATTCAGGCGCTCCGCATTGAACTTCATCAACACATCATTTAGATCAGTGCTGTTAATTACTTGCAGAGTAATAGGTCCAATAATCCCGTCATCTGCAACACCCACGGCAGATTGCAATTTACGCTTCGCTGTGGACATGCCTGCATTAATAGCAAAGTCCCACACCTGGAATACAATCGCTGTATCAAGCTTATTTGCACTAAGAGCATCCCACCAATCGCGCTTATAAATCTGCTTTGCCTGATCCAGTGTCAGATTCTTAATATCAAGCTGCGGGTAAGTCATTGCTGAAATGCCGTACTTGGTGCCTTTTAACTGCCCTTTTCCAATAATGCCTGTGGTCCAGTTCCCGCGGTCATTTTTATCATTTGTGAAGTTTCCCTCATGTCCAATCAAACGTTCAAAAGCTTGATCAAAAGTTAATTTACTCATTTCACTTTCCTTTAGGCGTAAAAAAGCCGCCTTTCGGCGGCGTTGGTTAAAATTGAATGATTAAAAGTTGTCTTTAAAATCTTTGAGTTCTTTTCCTACATCCAGGATCGTTGCGTTCTCTCTGGCATTCACATAATTG
>NZ_JAOCLL010000005.1:0-214796 GCF_029845285.1 Acinetobacter sp. GD03645
CCCCTTTCTTTAAATTATTGCAACAACTGCCTACTTCTTGCACAAATAGGGTTGAAAATGTGGAATTTGGTCCATTATTTGTTCAGTTTTACTTTTTTCCTGCCAATGCAAGGGACGACAGTCCACATATTCACAATAACCTGAACCCTCATATTTTTCATTTTTCCAGAACAATTGGTAGTTGAAGCTTCCCACATAACCCGCAGCCAAGCCAAATTTATAGTCCCCTCGGCTTTGTGCCTGTAAATGAAAAACAACCTCATCATTTTCCTGATACTGCCAAATAAACTCTCTGGGCAAATACATTTCCCGACCATTCGGTGTCTGGATTTTAGGATAGACCCGTGTCACATCAAAAATGACCTGTTTCTCATAAAGTCGTGTTTGCTGTCCCGCAGACTGAATCTCAATTCTTGAAAAAACGATGTTGTTCCATTGATTCCTTAACTCGGAGAGTACGATTTGTAAGTCTGGAGTCACCTGAATAATTTGATAAGTAAAAAAATGAAAGGCTATGAAAGGTAAATAAATTGCCCTGGCATGTTTTAAGATGCCCTGCGCCTCAATTTGGTATTTCTGTTGTTTGTAGGTGATTTCACCCTCACATTGGCATCTTGCATACCAATAGTCCGCCACACCCCATTGCAAGGCTGAATGATTTTCTATTTCCGCATGGGTATTTACCTTAAGCTGACAACTTAATTCGTCATCAATACGCTTAAAGTAATAATTGGGGAATTCTGCCTGAATATGGTCAACATCTAAAAATTGATAACGGTCCATTTCAAACTGACACTGTTCTTTGGCACTATAGCTTTTAAGGTGCCCTACAGTGGCAACACTACTACTGACCAGAACGGTTGCGGTATCAATAGCCGTAGTTGTAATTGCGCTGGCGTTATAACAGACAGGAATTCGTGGTTGCCCAATCAGGCTGATAAAGTTGAGGTAATGAAACGGTTCAGGTAAGTTTGGCAAAATCAAGGCCTGATAGACAATCTTGAACAAGCCTTTTGGGGGATAAAAAGTTAAAGCATCTGTCTTATTCAGGTTCAGCAGCTTTAATTGATTGTTGTTCATCAATATTGGCATACTGAACCTCCATTTTTTAGGTTGTTATTTTTGAATCATTCTTTTTGGCAAGTAAAGTGGTGATGAAACCTGAAAGGATGTAGAGAATAGATACAATCAGGATTCCTACTGGAATGTTGTACGTGATTGCGGCAAAAATCAAGACCACTGGCAACATCACAACAAAAGGTACACGTTTGCGATCCATTTGTTTAAATGAGTAGTACTTGATATTTGAAATCATCAACAAGCCAATACTGACCATGACAATACAGTTAACCACCTGAACCACGATATCTTTTAAGTCGAATACAAATGGAAAATCCCGTCCAACCCAGACCAGTGAGATCACCGTCACCGCTGCAAGCGGGCTGGCAATTCCAATAAAGTAACGCTTGTCCACCACGCCAATCTGCACATTGAAACGTGCTAAACGGAATGCGGCACAGGCCGTATAGATAAAGCAACATGCCAAACCAATACGGCCAAGGTCATGTAAACTCCAGCTATACATCAGAATTGCTGGCGCAACACCAAATGCCAACAGGTCAGACAGTGAATCGTATTGTTCACCAAATGCACTTTGCGCACCAATTGCCCGTGCAACACGACCATCCAGACCATCCAGCAATGCCGCCAGAAAAATGGCATAAATCGCCTGGTTAAAGTTTCCATTCATGCTTGCGATGATGGAATAGAAACCCGAAAGAAGTGCAGCAGTGGTAATCAGGTTAGGCCACAGATAGATACCACGGCGTTTTACTTTCTGCCCCTCATGCGTCTGCTCTTCTTCTTCCACTTCAAATGTGATGCCATCGAAAGAATGGTCTCTATTATTTAAATCAGAATCTGGTTTAGGAGAATTTGTCATTATTTTCAATTCCTCGAGAATATCTTGACGGTGATGGGCTTATTCACCCACCAACCAACGCACCGCAGCGTGACCACCATTTTCACTCATGCGCAAATGTGGGAACAGCCATTGTAGGGCCTGGTCCGCATCTTCTGAGAATTTCCAGGGTGGGTTGATCACCAACAAACCACAGCCATTTAACCCGACTGGTGTGTCATCTGGCCATACACAGATTTCGCACACCAACTGACGGCGAATCCCTGTCTTGAACATTTTCTTTTCAAAACGTTCGATCATGGCACGGTCTTTAATTGGATACCAAACCGCAAATACGCCTGTAGGCCATTTTTTATAGGCAGTCTGCAACAACTCAACCAGTTGTGGGAAATCTTTACGCTCGATCTCATAAGGTGGGTCGATCATGACCAAACCACGTTTTTCTTTCGGCGGAATAACACCCAACAAGCCCTCATAAGCATCACGCTCATGCAAGCCCATACGTTTATCACGGATGTTGTGGCGTAATTGCTGGAATACATCACGCTGCATTTCAAACACAGTCGCTTTATCAATTTCACGCATCGCCTGCAAGGCAAACCACGGCGAACCAGGATAGCTGCCTTTGCCCTCTTCAGTACGTAGGCTTTCCACCAGTTTCAGGTATTCCTGAATGGCTTCAGGTGCCTGGCGTTTTTCCATTTCACCCAACTGTACCAGACGATGAATCCCTGTTAAGAATTCGCCAGATTTTTGCGCTGGCGCAAGTGATAGATCATACTTGCCCGCCCCGCCATGAGTATCAATATATCGATAAGGTTTATCTTTGGCATTTAAACGAGTGAGCAGTTGAAGCAAAAGCACATGCTTCATAACATCGGCAAAGTTACCCGCATGGAAATGGTGACGGTAATTCATGTTGACAATTATTCCTCAATTCAAAGGATAGTTTAACATGAAAATAGAGGCTATTCTTTAGCATTGATGTGATCACCTCAAATTGCCCTATAAACGATTAAGCGTGAACTGGAACTGTATGCAATCTTCTTCTCTCCCAAGCTACTGGAATCTGGACAAGATTCTGGATGATTTAAATGCGTCTGGATTTGCCCTGATCAATGAGGTGTATTCAAATGAATATGTACAAGCACTGGTACATGAATGTAGTTCACATTTGGAACAGTTCAGGGCGGCAGGTGTGCAGAATGGTGTCGTCAGCCATATTCGTAGTGATCATATTTTATGGATTGATGGTCAACTTCCCATTGCGCAACAGCATATCCAGACCTTGGAACATTTATCCCAAGTTTTGAATCAGGCTTTTTATCTGGGTATTAAAGAGGTTGAGGCACATTTTGCCTGTTATCACGCAGGCGAGTTTTATGCCTTGCATCGGGACAATCCTCAACAGAAAAATGACCGTATGATTTCAACCGTGTTCTATCTGCATGAAGACTGGCAGGAGGATTGGGGTGGTCAATTACGTTTGCAGGATAAGAATGATCAGTGGCATATCATCCAGCCCCTACCCAATCGCCTTGCAATCTTTCAAAGTGATTTATTACATGAAGTGCTGTTATCGAAACAACAGCGTTTATCCATCACCGCATGGCTACGAAGTGGAAACTCAATATGGAATGGTTAAATCCTTTAAATTACGAAAAACAGCCCGATATAACTCGGTATAGCTGACGATTTTGGATCAATAAATGTCAAATGAAACCAAACAGGTGATTGCACGGATTGGTGAAACCGACCAACTTTATTTAAATGGCAATACCCCTGAACTGGCTTTGGAGCGGGCTGAATTGCGTTTGCAACTGGTCTTGCTGAGCCATGTTCGTCAGGAACAGTTGCATTTTTTGCAGGAAGCCATCGTTCTGCTTGAACAGGCACGGATTGAATATGAAGAAATGCCACTTAGTCTCTATTTGAACCTGTCCCTGCAACTTGCCAAAGCCTACATGATCTACTTTGAACTGACCAAAGAACAGCGTTTTGCCTTGATCACCCAGCAGATTTTAAAGCCGTTGGCACACCACAACCATCTGGATATTTACTTCTTTCTGGCCTATGCCTCAGCAGCGAAAAAGGAACAGGCATTAACCCAACATTGGCTGAAAAAGTATGTGTCCTGTTTAGACAATGATCTGGAACTGTTACAGGTTCACCCTGCATTTAGCCTTGCCCGTGAGGAAGAATGGTTTAAAACCCTGATTCGAAATAAGGCTCACTGATGTGAGCTTTATTTTTATGTGTGCTTATTGAGTGCTATCTAAATGCAGTTGCTGGTTAAGCTCATCAATCACAATGGCCCAGTCGTCATCTTTATCCCAATGGCTTTTTAGGAAGTCACGCTGGCCAGCACTCCAGAACTCAGCCTCATGTAGTTTTTGATCAGCCCCAAGCTGGTGTGTTTTCACAAAACTTTCAATTGAGGCATCATCCGCCTCAAGTCCCAGTTGTTCAAATAAAAGCTCAAGTGTTGGTTGTTGTTCAAACATTGTTATTCTCCACATAATTATCCCGATCAAAATAATCTAACAGCAAATACTGATTGCATGGATATATATGTCTATATTTTCTTGTAGTTTTTTGTTTTTTATCGCAACAAAAAAAGCACTCTCCAAGAGAGTGCTTTCAATTTATCAAAAAGATAAATTATTTTAGCATGTCAGCAATTGCCGCACGTTCTTCTTCAAGTTCCTGAAGTGTCTTGTCCATACGCTCACGGCTGAACTCGTCAATTTCAAGACCTTCAACACGGGTGTACTCGCCATTTTCACAAGTCACTGGCACACCGTACATTACGCCTTCAGGGATACCGTAAGAACCGTCAGATGGAATACCCATAGTTACCCATTTGCCGTTTGTACCCAACGCCCAGTCACGCATATGATCGATTGCAGCATTGGCAGCTGAAGCAGCTGAAGACAAACCACGCGCTTCGATAATCGCAGCACCACGTTTACCAACAGTTGGAAGGAATACATCTTTGTTCCATTCCGCATCGTTGATCTTGTCTTTCAAGCTTTCGCCATTTGCAGTTGCAAAACGATAGTCAGCATACATTGTTGGAGAGTGGTTACCCCAAACTGTCAATTTCTCGATGTCAGCAACCGCAACACCCGCTTTCTGAGCAATCTGAGTCAACGCACGGTTGTGGTCAAGACGCAACATTGCGGTGAAGTTTTTCGCTGGAAGGTCTGGAGCAGATTTCATCGCGATATAAGCGTTGGTGTTTGCAGGGTTACCTACAACCAATACCTTAACGTCACGGCTGGCAACTTCGTTTAAAGCCTGGCCTTGACCAATGAAGATTTCGCCATTCACTTTCAACAGGTCAGCACGTTCCATACCAGGACCACGTGGACGAGAACCCACCAACAACGCATAGTCTGCATCTTTAAATGCAACCTTTGGATCATCAGTCCCGATCATGCCCGCCAATAATGGGAAAGCACAGTCATCAAGTTCCATCATTACGCCTTTAAGCGCTTGTTGAGCTTTTTCAACAGGAACTTCAAGCAATTGTAGAATGACTGGTTGATCTTTACCTAACATTTCACCGCTTGCAATACGGAATAGTAAGCTATAACCAATTTGACCAGCAGCGCCTGTAACGGCAACACGAACGGGTTGCTTCATGTGATATTCTCCAGTGAGATGCGTTAGCACGATTGAATTTTCTTGTTATTCAACCGAATTATCATAAACGGCAAAGATTGTACTCTAAAGCGAACGTAGATGCATGTAAAAGAGAATGGATTTCAACAAAAGTCTGATAGAAAATACAAATTAAGCCAGAAAAAATGCCTAATAGCTGCCCTTGATGGTAAATTCATTTGGACAGCCCGTGACAATATGGCTTGCACATTGTTTGTATTGCCCATTTTTCTGGTAACACACGCGAATTTCAGTCAGGATGGAATCGAATCTGGAAGCCTGACAGCTAAAACGAATTCCATTTGGTGGCAGGGATGGATTGAGCTTGGTAAATTGCTGACGCAGGTTTTCCTTTTGTACCTCAATGGTATTTGGACTGGTTAGGTCAGCAGGAATTTTCAGGCGCTCGGCAAAGTTGATGACCGTCCTGAAGTACTGACTGGCATTCATGGGGACACAGCCGCCAACATTTTGCCAAAGTTGAACCCGTGCGTTTTCATCAGGCATAACCCGTGCGACAACCTTTGCCTGCAATGGGCTTAATTTTGCTGAGGTCTTGGTTTCACAGTTTTTATTGACAGGCACTTCTGGCAGCAGACTTGAGATGGTTAGTGAATAACCCTCAAGGCATTTGCGCTGTTTCTGCTTCGATGTATCCAATGCACAAGCCGCGGGCGTCATTTGTATATGCATGACATAACCAACCAGATCGTTATTATCTGCTGCATATAATGGCGCACTGAATGATAGAACCAAGTAGCAGAACAGGCTCTGCAAGGTTCCCAACATTGCTTGCTTGAATATTTTTTTCAATTTCATCAAATACAAAAACTTCATTGTTTCAAATTAAACATCTCGTGTTCTAGGGTTCATTGCGCACAGGAATGATACTCATCCGTTTCTCCAGGGATTGCGCACCCTGCCCTAGTACCACGCCATAATGTGTTGCATTGGTCATGACATGCTTGACGTAATCACGTGTTTCCAATAATGGAATGGTTTCTGTGTACTGGTCTGCCGCCATGGTCTGGAAATCTGGCTGCCAACGCCTTGCCCGATTTGGACCAGCGTTATAACCCGCTGTTGCCAGTACCGCATTGCCACTGAGCTGGCTTTGAATCATGGACAAGTAATAGGTGCCATAGCGAATATTGGTATTCATTTCGCTCAGTGCGGCTGGGTTATAGGTTTCCCCCATTTGGCGGGCAACCAACTTGGCCGTGTTTGGCATGATCTGCATCAGGCCACCCGCTCCAACATTGGAACGTGCTGTTGTTACAAATCGGCTTTCCTGACGCATTAAACCATACGCCCAGGCAGGATCAATACCAGCATTGTAACTATGGCTGGTGACATTGCTACGGTGCGGTGTTGCATAGCGGTAGGTGTCGTTGTGCTTGTTCATGGTACGGTCAGCGGCGTAAATCGCGCGATCATACCAGCCCATGTCATGTGCACGTTTTGCCGCGGCCAGCAACATTCCATCATCCTGCTGCAAGTAGGCCTGACGAACCGCCCAGTTCCATTCCCTGTTGGTGTAGTTTGCTGGCGCATTCACATCCCGAAGTGCAAATGCACGTCTAAAATGGATGTTTTGATTTAAACGCTGTATATCCTGTGAACTCGGCTGCTCATCATAAGGTTGATGGTTATAGCGCTCGCCTAAACGGTCCTTGGCAAGCAAGTTGTGATAGTCATCACCACTTTGCGCCAGCTTGCGATAAATCTGCTGCGCCGCCTGTTTTGATGCCGCATCTGAACGTTGCTCAGAGGCACGCGCCAGCCAATACTGCCAACGGTCTTCCTGTTTCTGGGTGACTGACATCGCATCAATGGCACGAATCAAGCTTTCCCATGCACCAAAACGAATCGCCTGACGCGCGTAAATTTCGGCTTCCTCTGGACTCAGCGGATAGCCATAACTTTGGTCGTAGGCATTGAGCACTTCACGATTAAAACCATTTTTCATCACTGTGGTGCCACCGACATACCCAATGGTACGGTACAAATATTTTTGTACAGGCGGTGGCGTATCCTGAGCCGCACGCTGGATATTTGCCAGGGCATTGGTTAAATCACTGTCAGCCACACGCCCCAGAGCAAAAATCAGATAGGCATAATCCGCATCATTGGTTTTTGGCGCACTCCATAAATACCCCAATGGGTTTTCCTGAATCTGATTCAACTGGGCGAGCGAAAGATTCAGCCCCATGGTTTGTGCAGTTGCAATAGCCTGTCCCGACTGTCCTGCGCGCAACTGTCCCCACAACCGCTGCTGACGGTCCTGGGCAGTCATAAGTGGGCTGGAAAGCATCATTCGCCCCAACCCCGTACATGAGTCAGGCTGGGCATTGGTGGCTAACCAGACATCTTTATATTCCGCATAAACCAGACTGTCACCTGTCTGTGCCCTGACCTGCGCAACAGCGCAACTTTCGGCCTGGTCTGGATTGGTCACATAGCTTAAAACGGGTTTTGCTTCGCTAAAATTCGCTTGTTTGACTTTTTCTTCTACATAATCCGCCGCCAGCTTCTCAGCCATTGCAGATTGTGGGTAGCGCTGGGCAAAGCTGATAATTGAGGATGCAGGCTGAAAACCGAGGTTGGTGTTAAGTTTCCAATATTCAGGATAATAGCCCAACACATCATTCTGCATGGCATCTTGATATTGGTCGAGCAAGGCAGTGTTGCTGGCATTGGCCGCACGTAGGGCATCGTTAAACTGTTCATCCAGCGCATAGACAGAAGAGCACGCAATCATTCCACCAACCGCCACAATACGGCGGAAGTTTTTCTTGTTATTCAGTTTATTGGTCACGGTTGTTATAAAATCATGTTGCTTATTCATCTTCATCAATACATTTGCCCAGTTTTGCCCTGCCGTTATAGTGTAATAAGTCTGGCTCTTCACTATTGTTGTGTTATGTAACTTGCTGATTCATATTCATTAAAATTCACGTAATTTCATCCACAATGTGTCCATTTTTGTCAGTTTTTTATTCTCTGCGCACATCGAAAAATGCTGCTATAATCCGCGGTTTGTTTAAATCCATCTTGTTTAGGAGCCTGCATGACGGTTCAAACATTCATTCCCAGTGCTGTAAAAGCTGCCTCAGAAAACACTGTTACCCAGCCAATGCACACCGCTGATGTTTCAATAAAGAAGCTGTATATTGAAACTCAAGGGTGTCAGATGAATGAGTATGACAGTCATCGTATGGCAGACTTGCTGGGTGATTCACATGGCTATGTGCTCACCGACAATCCAAATGAAGCAGACATTCTGCTCATGAACACCTGCTCGATTCGTGAAAAAGCGCAGGAAAAAGTATTTAGTGGTCTAGGCCGCTGGCGTAAGCTGAAAGAACAGAATCCTGATCTGGTGATTGGTGTGGGTGGCTGTGTTGCCTCTCAGGAAGGCGACAACATCCAGAAACGCGCTCCGTATGTGGATATGGTCTTTGGTCCGCAAACCCTGCACCGTTTACCACAAATGCTCGATCAGCATCAGGCACAGGTAGAAAAACCAAAGAAAGAAAAAATCAAGCTGGTTGATATTTCTTTCCCTGACATTGAAAAGTTCGACTTCCTGCCTGAACCACGTGTTGAGGGATTTAAAGCATTTGTCTCGATTATGGAAGGCTGTTCAAAATATTGCTCATTCTGTGTAGTGCCGTATACCCGTGGCGAAGAGGTTTCCCGTCCACTGGATGATGTGTTGGCAGAAATTGCAGGGCTGGCTGAGAAAGGCGTGCGTGAAATCAGCCTACTTGGACAAAATGTGAATGGTTATCGTGGTGAAACCTTTGATGGCGACATCTGTACTTTCCCTGAATTACTGCGTTTAGTGGCCGAAATTCCAGGGATTGGGCGCTTGCGTTATACCACCTCGCATCCGCTTGAATTTTCAGATGACCTGATTCAATGCTACCGTGACTTGCCTCAGATGGTGTCGCATTTGCACCTGCCTGTGCAAAGTGGTTCCAACGATGTGTTGCAGGCAATGAAACGTAACCACACCATTGATGTCTATATTGATAAGATTGCGAAATTGCGTAAAGTGCGTCCAGATATGCATTTATCCAGCGACTTTATTATTGGTTTCCCAGGTGAAACCGATGCACACTTTGCTGAAACCCTACAGTTCATTAAGGATCTGGATTTCGACCATTCCTATAGCTTTGTTTATTCAAAACGTCCTGGTACACCTGCGTCAGACCTGCCAGATGATACGCCTGAACAGGTGAAAAAAGACCGTTTGGCTCAGGTTCAGCAAGTGATTAAGCAATCAAGTATTGATAAGACTGATGCCATGCTGGGTAAAATTGAACGCGTCCTGATTGAAAAGGTATCTGACAAGGACCCGAATGTTTTAATTGGTACAGCGGACAATACCCGTCTCGTGACCTTTATCGGTGACGCCGCGTGGATTGGGCGTTTCGCGGAGATTGAGATCACTGAAATTAAAACTTTAAATTTAGTTTATGGTGAACTCTTGAATCTTGAACCTGACGTGGCGTAATGTAAGGGTATTCCTACACGTGAGCTAAAAGGGTTTCTCTTGACTTCAGCGATTAAACGTACTGTAACGTTCCCTGAAATTTCCATGGAACATTTAAAACGAATGCTCGGTGCATACAACGGGCATTTAAAGCAAATCGAACAACGTTTAGATGTCAAAATTACTCACCGAGGCGATGCCTTTTATCTAGACGGTGATATAGAAACAGTCGAAAGAGCCGAGGCACTGTTGCAACGGCTCTATCAAGAATCAGAAATTTCCTCACAAATCAGTGCCGATGTCCTGCATTTGATGATTCAGGGTTCACAGACCGACCGTGAACTGATGGATGATTCAGATCAGGAACATACAGGACTGGATAGCGTTTGGTTGCAGACCCGCAAAGGGCGAATCAACCCACGTGGTGCCAACCAGAAACGTTATGTGCAGCGCATTTTACAAAGTGACATTTCATTCGGTATTGGCCCTGCGGGTACAGGTAAAACCTATCTCGCGGTTGCTGCCGCAGTGGACATGCTGGAACGCAATGAAATCCAGCGCATCCTGCTGGTTCGTCCTGCGGTTGAAGCGGGTGAAAAGCTGGGTTTCCTGCCAGGTGACCTCACCCAGAAAATTGACCCTTATTTACGCCCACTTTACGATGCCCTCTATGAAATGCTGGGCTTTGAAAAAGTGGCCAAACTGATTGAACGTCAGGTGATTGAGGTGGCTCCCCTTGCCTATATGCGTGGACGAACCCTCAATCACTCTTTTGTCATTTTAGATGAAGCACAGAACACCACACCTGAACAGATGAAGATGTTCCTTACCCGTTTAGGTTTTGGTTCGCGTGCCGTGATTACAGGTGACGTGACTCAGGTGGACTTACCTCGTGGACAGCAATCTGGTTTGGCTCATGCCTTACGGGTGCTTGAAAATGTCCATGAAATTCATATCACCCGTTTCCATTCCCGTGATGTGGTGCGTCATCAACTGGTACAAAAAATTGTTGAGGCTTACGAAGGCTGGGACAGCGAACAACAACGCCTGTCTGCTGAAGCCCGTGCCGAACGCAAAGCTCGACAAGAGGCATTGATTGCAGAAAATGATTCTGCGGCAGATGCGCAACACTCTTAGAAAAATCTCCAATCCCCCTTTTGTTGCGATGCTTTAGTCGCATCTCAGGGGGACGATTTTAAGGATCTATTTTGAAAATCAATTTAAGTCTGCAACAAGACTTTCAAGCTGCCGAACTACCACTTAAACGTGGTCAAATCAAAAAAAATATCGAAATCACCCTGCGTCATGTTGGTTTCAATACGGACTTTGAAATTGGTATTGCCTGTGTTGATCTGGCAGAAAGCCACGAGCTAAATTTGCAATACCGTGAAAAAGATAAACCCACCAATGTACTGTCTTTTCCAAGTGACATTCCAGAAGAAGTGCTTAGCTTACTGGATGCAGAACCTTTGGGTGACTTGGTGATTTGTATTCCCGTAGTTTTAGAAGAAGCGGCAGAACAGCAAAAAACACCAACTGATCATTTCACGCATTTATTGGTTCACGGCATCCTGCATTTGCTTGGCTATGACCATGAAACCAGTGAATCTGATGCCGAAGAAATGGAAGCATTGGAAATTGAGATTCTTAAAAAGCTTGGTGTTGCAAATCCATATCAGGCAGATGAAATCTAGAACAGCATCCCATGTATATCGTTATTTTTAAAGCCACTGTCAAAGAACTAGATTCAACCTACTCAGAAATGGCACAAAAGCTGAGGAATAAGGCATTGAGTCAATATCACTGCATAAAGTTTGAGGCTTGCAATGAGAATGGTTTTGAAATTGCCTTGTCTTATTGGAATAGTCTTGAAGATATTAAACGTTGGCAGCAAGATGTAGAGCATCTGGTTGCCCAGCATTTAGGTAAAGAAAAATGGTATCAAGATTTTAGCGTTGAAATTTGCAAAGTAGAACGCGCCTATTCAAGTCAAAATGGATTGTGAATAACCTCGGACTTATCCACAACCCCAATAAAAAACGGCTTAATCAAGCCGTTTTTTATTGTTCGCTGCAATTAGAATTGATAGCGTAAAGTTAAAGTTGCGTTACGTGGTGTTCCCCATGTGGTTTGACCATATGCAGGGAAGATTCCATAATATTCCTTATCAAATAGATTATTAATATTCAATTGTGCAGAAAAATCTTTGGTTAATTGATAACGAGCCATTAGATTCACCAATGCATAAGCATCTTGCTCAACTTTTTCTGACACTCCTAAAGGATTGCCTGCCATGACATAAGTACTACTTTGCCAGTTAACACCACCACCAACAGTAAGTGCATTTAATTTGCCTGGTAACTGGTATGTTGTAAAGGTCTGTACTAATTTACGTGGTAACTCAGAATTTACATCATCACCATTTACATCAGTCGCCTTAAACTGGCTATAGCCTGCGGTCACTTTCCAGCTAGGTAAAATCTCACCAGTTAACTCAACTTCAAAACCTTTACTTTCAGTCCCTTTCGCAGCACGATAATAAACTTCCTTATTCTCATGAATACCAGCCTGTTGGGCTAAATTATCCTGCTGAATTTGGAATAACGCCAAGGTTCCATTTAACTTGCCATCAAACCAACCAGATTTTATACCTATCTCTGTACTATTCCCCTCAATTGGATCAAGCACCGTACCATTCACATCTTTTTCAGCTTGCGGTTGAAAAATATTTGTATAACTTGCATAAGCTGAAATAGACTTGTTAATGTCATATACAACACCAACATAAGGTGTAAATTCATTGTTATATTTAAGCTGATATGAGCCAGGTGTATAAACGACTGCACCAGTTTTTTCAAAATCAGTGAGGCGACCACCTAAAATGAATTTTAATGGGTCAATAATAGTCCAGCGTGTTGCCACATAAGCCGCATTCTGCTTGCTATTACTTGTTTCATAGAAGCTTGTTGCACTCCATGTTGGGGTTGGATAATTCCCATTCCAACGATTGAAATTGTCCACACTAGGCACACATCCACATCCAAAATCAGCAGTACGGCTATCCGCATTGAAATCCTGTTTAGAATAGAGATATCCCAATGTTAATTCATGCTGCTGTCCCCAAAGACCAAACTTACCATTGACTTGTAAACTCACGTCATCCTGAGTAGTGTTGACTTTATATGAGCCTGCAAACGCACCCGATCCCAATCCAGTATTTGAGTCTGGATAACCGCTCAAAAACAATAATTTTGAATCACCATTACGGTCACCACGACTATAAGATAATTTAGCATTCCAGTTATCATTAAAACTGTGGGTTACATCTGCAAATAAATTGGTGTAATCACTATCCCATTGTGCCCAATTCGCACTCGTTGTTTTGCTACGATCCCATTTTGTACGAGTACCATCACTATACCAAACAGGTAAACCACCCCACATTGGACTATCAGTTTTATTTTCCTGATAGCTTACACCTGCCAACAATACGGTATTTTCTGCAATATCAGCCTCTCCTGTCACCAAAGTAGTCAAAGCCTGTTTCTTCAACAAGTCAATATAGCTATCACCCTGCTCGTACTGAGCAACTGCACGTCCACGCAATGCCCCTGATTCATTCAGACTATTGGCAATATCACCCATGACACGATAATTATTCCAGCTACCGCCACTGACTTCTAAATTAGCTGTCGGTACTTTACTTGTTGCACGCTTGCGAATCATATTAATGGCTGCTGATGGATTTCCAGGTCCAGTCATAAGCCCTGTTGCTCCACGCACCACATCAACTCGATCAAATAAAGCTGTACTTGTTACAGTTTCACCAGAACTCCATGGCTGGTCATAACGTGTTGGAACACCATCAATTTGGTAATTATCAATCTGGAAACCACGTGCATGTAAACTGCTACGGTTAGTTTCATAACGTTGAACATTGATACCCGTTACATTATCGGCAACATCAATAAGGCTTGTAAGCCCTTGGTCTTTCATTCTTTGTTCAGTAACCACCGAAACTGACTGAGGTGTTTCCTTAACAGATAAGCCCAAGGGTACGGCAGTTGTCGTTTTTTTAACGGTATAAGCTTTCTTCTCTTGGTTTTCATCTGCCGCCTTGACTGTAATTGTCGGCAACTGTGCATTTTCATTTGTCTCAGCATAAACAAATGATGGCAGCAACATCGCCATGGCAAGCATAAGTGGATGAGCCTTGAAAGCTCCAGTCGGATAGTGATGCATAAGGCAGGTCCTTATAAAAGGTATGGAGCATTTGAACAACATTCCCTCTCACTCCCCCTAAAACCAGTATTTAAAGTGAGAGACGAACTTATTCAAAAGGAGAGTTCAATAAAAGACATAGCAAATGATAATTATTTTTATTATCAATTCAAGAAAATTCGAATAAATTTAGTTCATTGTTTTTATTTCACTTAAAATAATATTTAAAAAATTAAAACTATTAAAATTATGATTTATATATAAAAATATTTATTATTTTTAGAATAATAATTTTCTATAAACTCTAAAATATTGGCTTAATGCACCTCAAATTCAGCATCGACAGGGTCAAAACGCCAGGTACGCACAATTCTAAGCTCAGAAATATCCTTCATATTGGCATCAAAAGCTCCAAATGGTGCACCACGGCGTACAGAGGCTTTTGCTGCCTCATCCAGAATTGCATGTCCTGAACTTTCAATGAGGCGAATGGCACGGATACCCCCCTGCGCATTCAGAATGACCATTAGACGCACTTCACCCGACAGGCGCTGTTGTTTTGCTTCATCTGGATAGTAACGGTTGCCATACAACTCAACTTTTTGACGGAACTTATCCAGATAGGCAGCCGAAGCATCCTGCTTTGCCTGAATGCCATCAACCGTTTTAATACGCTGTTTGCGGCTAAAGTTTTGCTGGCGTTTCAGGTACTGGGCCTCAAGGCTTGCCACCATTGCAGCTTTCGCCTGAAACTGGCTTTGCAATTCATCCAGTGCCTTTTTCCGTTCACTCTGCTCAGCCTGTTTCTGCCAGCTAAGTACGGTCATCAAGACTTTTTCCTCAAATTTTAATTCCAGTTTTTGCTGAACCTTTTCCAGACTTTCCAGTTCTGACTCACCTGTCGTTGCATCTGCCTGCATTGGTGAGGGCATGTCACTCGACATCAGGTGTGCCTCGCGGAATTCACCTGAACCCTTTTGGTCAGCCTGTGCCAAAAAGTCGGCATCTTTCACCTGCTCCTTGCTGGGATGAACCGTGACCGCGATTTCCTTGGTTGAGGTATCGGTAGGTGATGGCATCGCAAACTGAATGGTCAAGACAACACCATGCAACAGCATCGCCAAAGCCACTGCTGCAATAAAGACTGGATCTTGCCACCAATAAGGAGACAGTTCAGAACGAAAATTTATTTTCTTCCACATGCGATTCAAGCGACAAAAATGTCTCATCCCCAACGGTGGTTACCGTATAAAAACCTAACCGATATTCAAAATTTTACAAAAATGTGATCCACTTATAGCTACAGTGTTTCCATACCATCATTTTATGAAAATGTAGCAATTAATTTTGCTACACTGCAAGTTAGAAATTTATTTTTATTTTTTAGTTATTACAAAGATCGTGGCATTGCATTAAAAACAATTCACTTTCTGGAACAACTTTTATGCAAACGCTAATTTCATCCGTTGTTAAACGTCTACGTAAAGTTTACCAAAAAGCCGAAGAATTCATCGAAGAAGAAAGAGAGTTTTCGTTATCGCAGGTGTTTGTGAATGCGACAATGGAACGTTATGTCACCGAGAAAGTGGAGATCATCAAGGACCTGCATGCAGACCTTTATGATGGCTGGCTACGCCTTTATGCAACACTTGATGTCAAGGGAATACACACCACGCTTTCCGTGGACCTGAAACTGATTCAGATGGAAATGAATAAAGATGTTCAACTGATGGTATTTGAACAGATCAGCAACACTCAGGTGATTGAGGCAAGGTTTAAAAACATTTTCCTGAAATGGGGTTTTCACACCGCAATCTGGTATTACCAGAAATTTCGTGAGGAAGACCCACTCGGTAAAATTCTGGAGCATTTTGACATTGTCTCGGTTAAGGATGACTTGCTTTATCTGGATTTAAACCAGTGGTTTAGCAAGAAGCCGAGCATCATCGAAACGCTAGGCAAGGTGCATGTGAACCGTGCCAGAGTACGCCCCGCTGAATTGATTGTCTGGGGCAATGTCAATCTGGCTGCAATCCTGTATCCATCCAACGAAGATGACCTTGATGAGGATGGGCTGGACGAGACTGAAGTTACCCCTATCCAGCAAAAAGATACCAGAAGATAAGGAAATCACATGCATGGGGCGTGTCATAAAATCGTTCACGCCTCAAAATACACATCTTCATGTTTTATACGAAAAATTAACAAGCGCTTAGTAAAAAACCTGATCTTTTCTTCATAATCTACAGGCATAATAACCATAAATCGTAATGATAAATGAGTGTTCTACTTTGCGATGCACTCAAAGGAAACCGTGTTATGACAAAGAAATTATCGAAAGTTCTTGGTTTTACGACAGTAACCTCAGCTGCAATCCTATGTGCAGGCTTATCGAGTCATGCATTGGCAATGGCCCCTTTTCAGGCGAGCTATCAGTTCAGCTACAATAACAAGAATCTCGGTTCTGCGACACGTACCCTTTCGCAACAAGGCAACAACTGGACCTATGTATTCAATGCAAAGGCAGGTGGTATTGCATCCGCAACTGAAACCAGTCAGTTTAGTCTTGCGGATAATAAAATCACCTCACAAAAATTTAGCCGCAGCAGTAAAGTCCTGATCCACAACAACACCATGAGCATCAACTTTAATCCAGCCAGCAAGGTGATCAACACCAAAAAGGATGACAAAACCCGTTCATTCGCCTGGCAGGCAGGTGCACTGGATGAGTTGAACGCCGAACTCCAGTTGCGTGAAGACCTGAAGAATGGCAACACACTCCAGACGCGCTATTTGATTGCTGATGACAAGGCGGTGGATGAACGTCGTTTTGTGAAACAGGGCAACGAAACCATCAAGACCAATTATGGTACTTTTAACACAATTAAGGTGGTGCTCCAGCATGACAAACCTGAACGCAACACTGTTTTCTGGCTGGCGCCAAAGCTCGACTATCTGCCAGTAAAAGTGACCCATAATGATGGCAAATCATCCTATGGCCTTTTATTGACAGGCTATTCAGGGAAAACAAACTAAGCTCTAAAGCAATATGCAGCTTCGGGTTCAGTGTGTAAATAAGGTTGAAAACAGCATCAACCCGACAATTTTGGCTTGCAATTTTTTGGATGCTTTTTAAAATATGCCTTTGCTTGAAAAAGCATCCGTTTAGAGGATTCTCCCGTGTACGCTTTAGAACAGAAAATCTTAAATGAAGGTATCGTTCTATCTGACCAAGTTTTGAAAGTTGACGCTTTCTTGAACCACCAAATCGACCCTGTACTGATGCAGTTGATTGGTAAGGAATTTGCCGCTCGTTTTAAAGATGCGGGAATTACCAAAATCATCACCATTGAAGCATCGGGGATTGCGCCAGCCATCATGGCGGGTCTGGAACTTGGTGTTCCTGTGATTTTTGCCCGTAAATATCAGTCCTTAACACTTAAGGATGATCTTTACCGCTCTAAAGTGTTCTCATTCACCAAGCAAACTGAAAGCACCATTGCCATTTCAAATAAGCATCTCAGTTCAACAGACAAGGCGCTGGTGATTGATGACTTTCTGGCAAATGGTCAGGCTGCACTGGGCCTCATCGACCTGATTCATCAGGCCAATGCGGAAGTTGTGGGAGTCGGGATTGTGATTGAAAAGTCATTCCAGCCAGGCCGTGACGTCTTACTTGAGAAAGGCTACCGTGTCGAGTCGTTGGCACGTGTAAAATCCTTGGCGGATGGTAAAGTTAGCTTTATCACAGAATAAGCTTGACCGCTGACGAAAGGGCGCCTTGAGCGCTCTTTTTTATATTGAAAAATGAAAAAATACTACACATCGCAAGTGTCATGCCAGGCGCAATCAAGGTATCATGACAACAATTTTGCTGTTCCATATTCATTGGTTTCAACACCTATCTTGATTAACCACAGAATGTTTTAGAGAAAGTTATGCGTACATATTTAGACCTTTTACAACATATCCTCGACAATGGCGGTGACAAGGGTGACCGCACTGGAACGGGTACACGTTCAGTATTTGGTCATCAGATGCGCTTTGATCTATCCAAAGGCTTTCCGCTATTAACTACAAAGAAAGTTCACTTTCGTTCCATTGTGGTTGAGCTACTTTGGTTCCTGAAAGGTGACACCAATGTTCAATATCTCAAGGACAATAAAGTCACAATTTGGGATGAGTGGGCAACTGCGGAACAAACCGCCCGCTTTGGCCGTCCAGAAGGTGAGCTTGGTCCAGTCTATGGCCATCAGTGGCGCAACTTTGGCGCAACACAAAATCAGGATGGCAGCTACCAGCAAAATGGTTTTGACCAAATCCAATGGCTGGTCAATGAAATCAAAACCAATCCCAATTCACGTCGTTTGATTGTGTCAGGCTGGAATCCAAACGAGGCTGGAAAAGTGGCTTTGCCACCCTGCCATACCCTGTTCCAGTTTTTTGTTCAGGATAACAAACTGTCATGCCAGCTTTACCAGCGCAGTGCGGATGTATTTCTAGGTGTGCCATTTAATATTGCCAGCTATGCCCTGCTTACACATATGATTGCGCAGGTATGCGGTTTAGAGGTAGGTGACTTTGTCTGGACAGGCGGTGATACGCATTTATATGCCAACCATTTTGAGCAGGCCCAGTTACAGCTTACGCGTGAACCCTTACCGTTGTGCCAGTTAAAGCTTAACCCAGACATCAAGGATATTTTCGATTTTAAATTTGAAGATATTGAAATTGTGGGTTATGAATCACACCCTGCGATCAAGGCACCTGTGGCAGTTTAAAATCAGATTAGGGAGACGATCAAATGGCATGGCAAGGTATAGAAGTTGTTCACGTGGTGGCAATGGATAAAAACAACTGCATCGGCAAGGGCAATGCCCTGCCTTGGCATATTTCTGCTGACCTCAAGCATTTCAAGGCCATTACCCAGGGCGGTGTGGTGATCATGGGCCGTAAAACCCTGGAATCAATGGGACGTGCCCTGCCAAACCGTGTGAACTGGGTGATTACCCGTGATCCGTCATGGCAGTATGAGAATGTGAAGGTGGCGCACAGCATCGAAGAGGCACTTGATGGTGCACTTACAGACGTACAACACGCTGAAAAGTCATCCTTATTTATTATAGGTGGAGGAGAGATCTTCAACCAAACACTTGCGATTGCCGATCGCCTTGAACTGACCCATGTCGATCTGGATGTTCAGGGAGACGCACATTATCCAGAACTCTCTGAGGATTTTCATAAAGTAAACTCAGAACATCATACTGATGAAAAAACCAATATAGCGTTCGAGTTTGCAACCTACCAAAAATAAAAAATGGATTGCGGATGCTCATGCATAACATTGGATCACGAGAGTTCTTTATAGCACTATGGATTGGTTTCCTACATAGCCTTTTTGCCCTGTTCGTGATCCTCTCCAGTATCTGGTTATGCCTTGCCTTATGGATTCAACAGCCGCTCGGGACAGTGCTCAGCCGTGTGGTCATCGTCATCTGGGGCTTATTTGCCCTGAGCCTGATTGGCTTTTATGTCAGTGGGCATTTATTTAGCCGCCGTACCGACATCATCATCTACTGTCTGGTGTTTGCCTGTTCACTTGGCTGGTATTTTTCTTTGGATGCAAGACAGGACCGAGACTGGAATCCTGAAGTTGCCGAACAGTTGAGCTACGAAAAACACGGTGACCTTGTAACCTTGCATAAGGTCCGCAATTTTGACTGGCATGAAGATGGCAGCTATGATATTCGCTGGGAAGACCGTCACATAGACCTGAATAAAATCACGGGCGTGAATGTGATTACCTCCTACTGGATGGGGCCACAAATTGCACATACATTGGTCAGCTTTGATTTCTCTGATCAAAAGCCCCTGGTTTTTTCCATTGAAATTCGCAAAGAAAAAGGTGAAGAGTTTTCAGCCATTGGCGGTTTTTTTCGTAAATATGAACTCAGCCTAGTCGCCTCTGACGAAAAAGACATTGTGTATACCCGAAGCAATATCCGCCATGAACAGGTCTACCTATTCCCGATCAGAATGCCTGCCACTGAACGCAAGGCCCTCTTCATCGAGTATCTCGACAAGGCTGATGAATTACGGGCTGAGGCGAAATGGTACAACACGCTGACCAGTAACTGCACCACGCTGGTATTTGATATGGTACAAGCCATTAATCCACAACGACTACCTAAAGATTATCGTTTATTGGCATCAGGCTATCTACCCAATTATCTCTATGATCTTAAGGCACTGGATCAAAACTACAACATGAAAGAATGGTATCAGATGGCCCATATCAATACGCGTACCGCAGATTTTGGGCAGCAGTCAGACCAAAGCAGTGAGGCTTTTTCCAGGTTGATTCGAACAGGTTTACCAAAGAGTGAATAATTAAGTATAAATTCACGTGAATATTTACCAAAAACTACGTTCATCCCACAAAAACACTTATAAAAACGTGAATCATTTCACATTATATTTTGATGTAATATATCCAGCAAAACAAACAACTGAGTTTATCTTATGGTAAAAAAATTTTTAGCGGCAAGCACTTTGGCTGCAACATTGGCATTTACAGGCTGTGCATCACTTGAATCTTCCCTAAACGCAAACTCTTCAACAGCGATTGCTTTACAGAATACCCCATGGTTTGCAACCGAAGTCAATGGGACAAAAATCCAGTTGGATAACCCGAACCGCCCAACACTGTCTTTTGATACAGACAGTAAACGCTTTGGCGGTGCTGACGGCTGTAACAAGATTCAGGGTAGCTATGAAACCAAGGGCCAACAGCTTAGTCTAGGCCAAATTGCAGGTACATTGATGGCTTGCCACGGCGTACAGGACACGGTTTCCCGTCAGTTTAATGATGCTTTAGCAAAAACAGATCGCTATGAAATTAAAGGCCATGAGCTGAGGTTTATAGACAAATCAGGTCAAACTTTAGTGAAATTTGTGACGGTTATTCAGCCACTTCCTTTCAAGAACTGATAATGTCCTGAGCCAAAAAGTAAAAGCCCGTTTCAAATACGGGCTTTTACTTTTTAGGCACTTCGTTTACTTTAATAGCATTCTGAAAAATTAGAAAAGGGAAATATATGCAGCAAGCACTGTTTGGTGGTGGATGTTTTTGGTGTGTAGAGGCTGTGTTTTTACAGCTTAAAGGTGTAGAGAAAGTGGTGAGTGGCTATGCGGGGGGTATTGTCCACAACCCAAGTTATGAGCAGGTCTGTCAGGGCAATACACAGCATGCCGAGGTGGTCCTGATTGATTTCGATGAACAGCAGATCAGCTATTCACAACTCCTGAACGTGTTTTTCACCACACATGATCCAACCACATTAAACCGCCAGGGCAATGATATTGGCACACAATACCGCTCCGTCATCTACTATTTCAATGATGAACAGAAACAGCAGGCTGAACAGGTCATTCAGGGTCTGGAAGATGAAAACCTCAACATTGTCACCGAGTTAAGTCCAGCACCTACATTCTATCCTGCGGAAGAGTATCACCAGAATTTCTATGCCCGCAACCCATCACAGGGTTACTGCAACTTTAGCATTCCACCCAAGCTTTCCAAGCTACGCTCCAGGTTTGTAGACTTACTCAAAACTGATTAGACATAAAAAAAGCAACTCATCATTGAGTTGCTTTTTATCTAGCAAATTGAAAGTCTAGTTTTTGCTTACAAACGCAATATCACTTAAACCTGCTTCACTGGCACGGGACATCACCTGAGCCACGGTATCATACTTGGATTCTTTATCCGCTTCCAGTTGAACTGTTGGCTTTTGCTCGCCCTGTCCTGCCTCATGTAACCTGGTTTCAAGCTCTGCTAAACCTAGATTTTGCCCGTCTAGGAAAATTTCACCATTGGCTTTAATACTAATGGTCATCGCTTTCGGTGGCGGTGGCTGAATTTCTGCCTGAGTTTGTGGTAAATTTAATGGAATTGATGGGTTAGCAACCGTTGCTGTGACTAAAAAGATAATCATCAATACCAACATAATGTCGATCAGAGGAATGAGGTTCATCTCATTCATGCCACTATCGTGGTCTTCACCCAATTGAAAGCCCATTAAGCCTGACCTCCAACTAAGCTTTGTTGCGTTGTCTTGGTTTCTGGCACTGCTGCTGTTTCCTGTTGCAACATGGTGTCAATCAATAGCTTGTGTGCCTGATCCTGTAAGTCATGTGCCAAACCACGATTGAAACGTACACAGATGTTATAGGTAAGTACCGCAGGAATCGCCACAGCAAGACCAAGACCAGTCATGATCAGGGCTTCACCGACTGGGGTTGCCACCTGAGCCAGGCCTACCTGTCCACTATTACCCACTGCGACCAATGCATGGAAAATTCCCCACACCGTACCAAACAAACCCACAAATGGCGCAAGTGAGGCAATCGTCCCAAGAACAGAGACACCTTTTTCCGCCTGTGACTTTTCGGCAGAAATCTGGCGAAGCAATGCCTGTTCCGCAACCGCCTTACGCTGTTCAAAGGTTAAAGGCTGTAGTTTAGACTTCAACGTGGCCAAGGCCTGGGCAAGCTGGGCATAGGCCTGTTGCTTCAACTGGCGTGTTCCCAATAGGCGTAAAATGAAAATAGTCCATGTCGCAATCGACATTGCTAAAAGGATGAAATACAGTGTTTTACTTACTGCATCTGCATGTTGCCAATAAACTGAAAAGTTCATATACGAACTCCTGATTTTATCTGTCGCGAGGACTCAAATTGATTAAGGACTAAGATCAAACGGTTGCTCTGCTCGAATTGGGTAAGCAACACCATTTTCCATATAAGGTTTAAATTTCGCACTTCTGACAGCACGTAAAATCTTTTCATCCAGACTTGGCAAACCACTACTGCGCGTAATGCGGGCATTGGTAATTTTACCTTTCTCATCTGCTTCGATGAGTACCATTGCTGAACGCGGCTGGTTTTCCAGATCTTTTGCGGACACTGACAGTTTTGGTGAACGACTCCACTGCACGCCTGAACCACCAATTGAAACACGTTTTGGAGATGGATCCGCTGGCGGCGCTGCTGGTTTTGGTGCTTCGACCACTGGCTGTGGCTTTTCAACCACAGTGGTGCTCACCACAACAGATTCAACCTTTGGCTCAACTGTCTCAACCACAGGTTTTGGCGTTTCTGCTTTTTTAACCTGCTGAATCTTCTTCGGTGGTGGAGGTAATGCCTTTTCAACCACCTTGACCTCTTTCACTTCTTTTTTCGGTTCAGGTGGCTTTGGCTTTTCTTTAGGCTTCGGTGGCTCAGGCTTCGGTGGTTCCTTAATTTTAACGAACTTGACCTTGAGCGGCTGTTTTTCGACTGGTCTTAACTCAATCGTTTTCATGTGGCTCACCGCCCACAGAACTCCCACATGACCAATCACAACCGCCACGAGGGCAGCGATGATTTTTTTCTTCATCGGATGAGGTGTATTCAATATTGCAGGAGATTGACTCATAAGAATCTAAGTACCTAATAGATGGTGACGCTTTAAAAATAAAAAACGATTTCACTCATCGGATAGAACAATGAAAGTGGGCTAATAATAAATGAGAAGTGTTTTCATTTGCAACTATTTTTTCTTGTATAATCATTAGCCATTGAAAAATAGGCATAAAAAAACATGCCTTACAGCATGTTCTTTTTACATAATGCATACACAATAACAGATTAGAACACTACGGTTTTATTACCATCGACAATGATGCGGTCTTCCAGATGCCATTTGACTGCACGTGCCAATACATTGCGTTCCACATCCTCGCCCAACTCGCGCAATTGCTCAACATTGTAGTCATGGCTGACACGTTCAACATCCTGCTCAATGATTGGACCCTGATCAAGGTCGGCAGTGACATAATGCGCTGTGGCACCAATCAGCTTCACCCCTTTCTCATAGGCCTGTTTATACGGGTTTGCACCAACGAAAGCAGGCAGGAATGAATGGTGAATGTTGATGATCTTCATTTCCCATTGCGAAACAAACTCTTCGCTCAGGATTTGCATATAACGCGCCAGAATCAATAGGTCGTTGCCTTGCATCATCTCATTAATCTGGGCGTAGGCTTCCACCTTGTTGTCCTTGTTGACAGGCACCACATGGAACGGAATACCAAAATTTTCAACCGCTTCGCGTAAGTCTGGATGATTGGAAACCACCTGGGTGATTTCGCATGGCAACGAACCACGTGCATGGCGCCATAACAGCTCAAGCAAGGCATGGTCCACTTTGGAAACCAGAATCCCAACTTTCTTCAGTTCACCCACAAACGTCAGTTTCCATTGCATTTCATAGCGATCTGCAACATTGGCCGCAAAGGTCTGCATCAGGGCTTCTTTACGGGACTGTAAATGATCCAGCTCAAACTCAACACGCATAAAGTAACGTCCGCCTTGAGCTTCTGTTGCGTACTGATCAAGTGCGGTAATGTTTGCTCCCTGATGATACAAAAAGCTCGATACAGCTTGCACGATCCCTGGCTTGTCTTCGCAAGTAATCAGTAGTCGTGCCGTATGGGCAGTGGTCGTGTTCATGTGGTTAATATCACTTATTCGAATCAAGTTAAAATCAAGCCGAGCATTCTAGCGCTTTTTTGTCATTGACTAAATAGGTGAAGCCTACTCATCGTCGTCATTTTTAAGATTGGAGAGGCTGGCAAACAATTCTGATGGACCGAGTGAGCGCAGCAGTTGCTCGTAGGTCTGACGGCTTTCCCCCATCAAATATGGACCTTCCAGGAAAACCATTTGACGCAGTGCCTGCCAGACCCACTTTTCCTCCAGACGGTTGTTGTCACTGATATGACCCGACATATACAAAAAGTTGGTCCAGTTGGTCAGCACAATCCAAAGGTTGATGATCAATGCCTCAATTTCCGAGTCCGTCATTTTCATCAGGCCAGCATCCACGAATGCACGGTAAATTTTCTGGCCCTGCTGCATCACCTGACCTGCAAAATGTGGATAAACTTTGCGAAAGTCTTCATTATTTTCGACCAGATGATAGACATCACGATGAATAAAACGATAGGCCCATAACTGATTGCTCAACACCTGAAAATACCTGATTTTGTCATTGGCATTTAAAGGTCGATCTGTTGGTAATGCCAACATTTCCAAAGTTTCAGCCTGATATTGCTGCGCCAGCTCTTTAATAATTTCCTGCTTGTTTCTAAAGTGATAATACAGGTTGCCTGGGCTGATCCCCAGTTCAGCCGCAATGTGGTTGGTTGTGACCGAACGCTCGCCACGCTCATTAAACAGTTGCAAACTGATTTGCAAAATTCGATCTTTGGTTTTGTTCGGTTTAGCATGCGACATTGATTTTAACCATCTATAACATTATCAATAGGTTATAAAACAAACCTATAAAGCGACTTGACACTTTAGAGTATTTACTCTAAAAATTAAAAAATAATAAGCTTTCTTTTGGTCCACTCCTATGAACAGTCAAACAAAAACAACCGCGATGACACCTCGTGTCGATGTGCAACGGTTACATGATTTGCTTGAGCAGCAGCAAGCAGCCTACCAACGCCATCCTGTACCAAGCGCAAAAGAACGTATTGAACGCTTAGCCCGACTTAAAAACATCTTGGTAAAATATCAAGATCAATTTGCGAACGCAATCAGTCAGGATTATGGCAACCGTGCCATTATGGAAACCAAGATTGGTGAAGTTCTTACCTGTTTAGAGCATATCAAGTACTATAGCAAAAACCTGACTGAATGGATGCAGCCCTCTAAGCGCCATATCAGCATGTTACACCAACCTGCAAAAGGCTGGGTACAGTATCAGCCATTGGGCGTAATCGGTATTATTGCACCGTGGAACTACCCACTGCTGCTTTCAGTTGGTCCACTGATCTGTGCATTGGCTGCGGGTAACCATGCCATGATCAAGATTTCAAGTGCATCATCAAACTTCGGTTATGTGCTTGAAAATGCCCTTTCTGAAGCATTTCCTCAAGAGTTGGTGACCGTGGTCAATGGTGGTGGTGCCATTTCGGATGCGTTCAGCCATCTGCCTTTCGACAAAATGATTTTTACAGGTTCAACCTCTGTCGGTAAAACCGTGATGGCTGCCGCTTCACAGAACCTTGTTCCTGTAATTCTTGAACTAGGTGGCAAGTCTCCTGCACTGGTCCATTCTTCAATGAATATCCGTGATGTGGCACAGCGTATTGCTGTAGGCAAGCTCTGGAATGCAGGACAAACCTGTGTTGCACCTGACTATATGTTCCTGCCTAAGGGCAAGACCGCAGAGTTCACAAAACACTATCAGGATTTTGTGAATACCATGTATCCAACATTGCGTGACAACAAGGACTATACCTCTATTGTCAATGACAAGCAGTACAACCGTCTGCAAGGTTATCTGGAAGATGCACGTGACCAGGGCGCAAGTATTGTTGAATTAAATAGCAAAAATGAGCCTTTAACTGAGGTTCGTAAAATTGCCCCTACACTCTTGACGGGTGTGACCACCGAAATGGACATCATGAAGAATGAAATCTTCGGCCCTATTCTGCCTATTTTAGAATATGAGCACATTGAAGATGCGATCCAGTTCATCAACAGCCGTCCACGTCCATTGGCGTTCTATTATTTTGACATTGACAGCGCACGTGCGGACTATATTGCTGGACGCACCCATTCAGGACATTTTGGCATCAACCAGGTACTCACCCATGTGGCACAGGATGACCTGCCATTCGGTGGTATCGGTGCGTCAGGTATGGGTAAATACCACGGTAAGGAAGGCTTCTTCAGCTTCTCACATGAACGCTCAATGATGTCCAATCCTGTTAGCCCGAAACTGTACAGCCTCAAATTTATTTTGCCGCCGTATAATAAAGCAGCGCACAAACTGCTTTTGAAAACCCTATTCCGCTAAGCTGATCAAGGCATGATCTATTACACTAGATCATGCCCCGTTTTTACCAAATTCGCTTGTCTTTTAATCGTATTTTTGGTATAAAACGCCCCTTGAATGATTTCATCCGTTTACTTGAATGGCTAGTTGCACGAAACAGTGCTGTATAAACTAGCAATGGAGTTCACCATGTCTAAGGTTTGCCAAGTTACCGGCAAGCGTCCAATCGTTGGTAACAACGTATCGCACGCAAACAACAAAACCAAACGCCGGTTCGAGCCGAACCTGCACCACCACCGCTTTTGGTTAGAAAGCGAAAAACGTTTTGTACGTCTTCGCTTAACCACTAAAGGTATGCGTATTATTGATAAATTGGGTATCGAGAAAGTTGTTGCTGATCTCCGTGCTCAAGGTCAAAAGATCTAAGGAGTCTGAGCAATGCGTGATAAGATTCGTCTCGTTTCTACAGCTGGTACTGGTTATTTCTATACCACAACTAAAAATAAACGTACTATGCCGGAAAAAATGGAAATCAAAAAATTTGATCCAAAAATCCGTCAACACGTGATTTTCAAAGAAGCTAAAATTAAATAATTTTAGTTCCTTAAAAAAACGGCTTCTCTTGAAGCCGTTTTTTTATTGCCTAAAAAATGCTATTAATAGTAAGAAATGAGTTACATGATTTTTTTTGATCATTAAAAAAATTGTCATCAACAAATTCGATTTTACTTGTTACAATTTATTCGCTGTTTTCTTGGCATGTTTTATGCTCATTTATTTCTACCTTAACCGCAACGATTAAGGAACTACAATGCCACATGATGTTGATTTGATTATATTACTTGCTGTCGGTTTTGGTATGGCCCTTATTTTTGGCTATATCGCAGCACGTCTACGCCTACCTCCCTTAATCGGTTATTTAGTTGCAGGCATTATTATTAGTCCAAATACGCCTGGTGTGGTGGGTGATATTCAGCTCGCCAACCAGCTTGCCGAACTTGGAGTGATGTTCCTGATGTTTGGCGTAGGCATGCACTTTTCACTCAATGATTTATTACAGGTCCGCCGTATTGCCCTACCTGGTGCGATTCTGCAAATTGCGGTTGCCACCTTGCTTGGTATCGGTGTTTCAATGCTATGGGGCTGGAGCTTTGGTTCAGCGCTCATCTTTGGTTTAAGCCTATCCTGTGCCAGTACCGTGGTCTTGCTCAAGGCACTGGGTGATCGTGGGCTACTCGACTCGGTTAATGGAAAAATTGCAGTGGGCTGGCTGTTGGTTGAAGACCTTGTTATGGTTCTCGCGCTGGTTCTTTTACCTGCAACCGCCGTGTTACTGGGCGGACACGCCTTACCTGGTACAGACACCTCACAAAGTATCTGGCTGACGATTGGCATTACCCTGCTCAAAGTCACAGGATTTATTGCATTCATGCTGATTATTGGTAAACGCCTTGTGCCAATGATCATGCAGTTTGTTGCTCGTTTAGGTTCCCGTGAACTCTTTACGCTCACCGTGGTTGCTGCCGCAGTTTCAATTGCCTACGGTTCCTATGCTGTTTTTGGTGTCTCAATGGCACTAGGTGCCTTTTTCGCTGGGATGGTGGTGAAAGAGTCCGACTTTAGCCATCGTGCAGAAGAGGAAACCCTACCATTACGTGAAATCTTCTCGATTTTATTCTTTGTCTCAGTCGGGATGCTGTTCGATCCAAGTATCCTGATTGAAGAGCCTTTGCGTATTCTGGCGGTCATCGCCATTATTATGGTGGGTAAAACTTTGGCCGCGATGGCATTGGTTTTATTCTTCCGCTATCCGATCAATACCGCTTTAACAGTCGGTGCCAGTTTGGCCCAGATTGGGGAATTCTCATTTATTTTAGCCACACTCGGCTTATCTCTGGGTTTACTCACTCCTGATGCACAGAACCTGATTCTGGCAGGTGCACTGTTCTCAATTACCCTTAACTCATTTGTGTTTTCTGCCATTGAACCTGTACAACGCTGGATTCGTGAGCGCTCGCATTTGGCACGTTTGTTAGAACGTAGTGGTGACCCACTGGCTATGCTTCCCGATGAGGTGGATCAGGCCTATTTACGCGATCAGGTGGTGATTATTGGCTATGGTGGCGTAGGTCGCCGTATCAGTGAAAACCTGATACAGCAAAACATCAAGGTGGTGATTGCTGAGGAAAACCGTGAGATTGTGGAAAAACTGCGTTCTCAAGGCATTGCCGCAGTCAGTGGTGAGGCAACCGAACCCAATGTGCTAATTCAGGCCCATATCCAGCATGCACGCCTGCTGGTCATTTCCCCAATGGATATTCTGGATATTCACCGTATCGTGGACATTTCCAAACAGCTTAACCCTGAAATTCAGGTACTGGTCTGTGCTGAAAGCAAGGAAGAGGCTGCGGTGATTCGGGAGGAGCACTTGGGTGAAGTATTCTATGCCAAGGAAGAAATGGCGAAGAATATGAGTCATCATATTTTGAACCAGATTGAACTGGCACACCAATCCCCTGCACATTAAGCATTTTCAGGGCAATAAAAAAGCGTACCCAAAGTACGCTTTTTTAACATTCAGCATTAGCTGAAATGGGTGGGTTGTTCATCCACAATCTCAGCCTGCACCTGATTCATCTGCTTTTCCAGCAAGCCAAACAGGGCTGCCTGAATCATATGCTGTGCAACCATTGGTGTCTGTTCACCTAAAATTGCCTTAACTTCATCACTAAACTGTATCTTCACCAAGGGCTCCTGTTCAGAACCAGCATTACGCAAAGCAAGTTCGCCACCTTCAAGTTGAACCAATTCCAATATCGCTTCCTGATTACCGAATAACTCTTTTAACTGTTGCATTGACATATATTTTCTCCATGCTTCAACATGGTGGCAAAGTACCCTTGCACTTTGCGATCTCACGTCTTATCTATATAGGTCCTGTTTGCGCAGATTTCAAGTCTAAGATCAATTCAGGCTAGAACTCAACCATCTCGTTACGAAAACCATCAATTAAATGGCTTAACTCACGATGCCACTCCCGCAAAATCTTGGCATCTGGCAGCCATGCCTGTGGGCTTTGGGTGACCTTGATAATCAGGTTTGAGGAGGTCTCATTTTCAGGTTCTGGCGCAGTGGGTTCTGGTGCGTATTGACACATGCGGTAAGCACGTTTTAATTCGGCAATAAAACCATCTTTCGCCAGTTGCTGCAACACCAGCACTTCTGGCGACACCTGCCCCTTGTCCGCCATGTGTTCCTCAATGGATTTAAAGGTCGGCTGTAAATCATTTAAGCGGTAGTAGCGCACCAGTTCCTGCAAGAAAGCTAGAATCGCCCCGTGCAAATGGAAAACCGCAGCTTCACGATAGGCCTGTGCCTGTTGGATATGTTCAGTTTGCTCAGCTTGTTGACATGCGAGTCGGGCAAAATACAGTTTTTGATTGGTGCGATCAGCATGGTAACGGGCAACACGGGACATAACACATTCCTTTCAGTCAAGCATTTACTTGGGTCTAATGCATTTTCAATAGACCTTAATGTATTGTAGAAGTAATTCTTCTCTTTGAATATGCAAATTTATTCAGATTATAGTTCTTTCATAATCGCATTACGGAGCTTTTCAACCTGTTTTACATCTTCCCCTGCCACCATGGCATATACAAAAGACTGCTGATTTTGATCTACACATTTCACCGCAGCACGGTTATTCTGAAAATTACCATAAACATTAAATTGATTTTGCACAATTTTTGAAAAATCAAGCTTCTGTAATACCTTATATCCCTTATCCGCACATGCTCCCACTGACAGGTTTAATTGTTTATGGTCTGACCACAGTTGTGGAGGAGAATTAAGAGAGGGTTTTAGCTGCTGTGCTTGCTGAGCTTTAGCCATAATTCTAATACGATTCGGGCTTACGACCTGATAGCTCATATCCAGCTTATTTAGTCCCACTTCTAAAAACTGTAAAAAATTAGAATTTTTTAGGCGAATAGGGGCTGTCTTGTTTTGGTCTACATTTGCATCAAAACTAAAAGTGATACCAAACTCATGCTTAATCAAATGGGTCACGGTTGATACTGAAGCATCTTCAAAATTAAATTGTGATACCTTTTGGTCTTGTAGTTTTTTTCTCATTTCTGCCCGATAGTCAGGCATTGCAAAACTATTTTGTAAAATGAAGAAAAATAATAAACCCATCAAAAGTTTGTACATATTTTTATACCTTGTTATTTATACTTCAATTTTATATAGCTTTCGTTTAGCCATGACCTCAATCGGTTCAGCAAAAGGCCGTACATTACTGATCACCCAGGCAAAATATCCCTCAGCCCAATAGGAGGCACAGGCAACCTCCATTTCGTCTGGCTGCCACGGATGCGCTGATTCAATGTCAACCAGCGCCACTGCCAATCCCGCTTCCTCATCACCATCATTCAAAAGGAAGTTTTGATTCTCAACAATGACCAGGTTTTTTAATGGAAAGCTTTCAGGTTGCCATGAGCGAACCTCTAGGGTCTTTAGCCCTTGTGCAATCCGCCCACCATTCGGTGTGACAATGGATAAAGCGGTATATTGCTTTAACATCTGGATTTAGGCTTTGTCTTCCGCTATTTTCACACGGATACCAGAACCTTTTACTTTCAAGGTATTTAAGCCTTTGACGGCCTTAACCGCCTCACGTGGATTCGGCATTTCCACAAAACCAAAGCCTTTCGATTTACCTGTTGCAGCATCCTTGACCACCACACAGGATTCGACTGCGCCATATGCTTTGAATAGGTCGAGCACTTCTGCATCGGTTACGCCACGGTCTAAATTACGAACTAAAATTTTCATGTTAAAACCTAAAAGATGATTCACGCTTAAAGAGGTGAATCAAAAAATGAATCCGTCTAGTTTAATCCAAATCAATCCCAAAACCTAAACTGATTGCAGTTGAACGGGAGCGACTGGCTTGACCATAGGCACGTGGAATATCACGATGAATCCGAATATCGACCAAATCCTGAGGTAAATCATTAAGGAAATAGCTTTCTATTTTTCTACCCAGCTCATCATACTGATCATGTGACCATAAATTTAAATTCTGTTTGGTCAAAATCAGCTCATTCTCCGCACGGGTTAAGGCAACATAAAGCACTCGACGCTCCTCCTCCACATCATCAAAGTCACCCTGTGCCCGCGCATGCGGATATTGTGTGGGTGAGACATGCGGCACATAACAGACTTTTTGTTCAGCCCCTTTGGCTGAATGGATGGTAATCAATGTGACCAAGTCCTGATCTGGAGTTTTATCAATTTCTGAAATAGAAATCGGATCAAGTACATATTCCTCGAGAAATTCTCCAAGCGAACTGTGTTTACGTGCCAGTTGCTTGACTAGGTCAAAGTCTTTGACACGACGCGACCAATCTTTAGTTTTATAATTATTTTCCAGTTGTTCATTCAAGGCATCCAGTGCCAGACCAATGCAGGCTTCAACCTGCTGTTGCAATACATCCAGTTGCATCAAGATTAAAATCGCTTGTTGTGGTACTTTGCCATGTCGTTCCAAGCGCTGACAACGTGCCTTGATATCAGGCAGTTGAATGAGTTCCTGCGCCAATTTACTGGCACCGACATCGCCAACGCCATCCCATAGTGTGAGGAACCGCATCCAGGCCAAATCATCCTGTGGATTGACACTGACACGAAGCAAGCTCAACACGTCTTTGACATGCGCTGATTCAAGCAACTTCACTCCACCAATAAAACGATATGGAATATTCGCCGCAATTAACGCTCCCTCAAGATAACGACCGCTAAATCCTGAACGTAATAACACCATATGTTCAGCCCAAGCAGCACCTTGACTATGCCGCTGATTTAAATCCTGAATAATCCAGTTGGCTTCTTCAAACTCGTTGCTCAAGATATGTAACTGGGGCTTTAAGCCCTTACCACGATAGGCCTGTAAATGTTTTTCATACTCAATCGCACTTTGTCCCAACAACCAGTTGGATAAATCCAGAATGCCTTGTGTGGAACGATAATTCATTTCCAGCGTCAGCACTTCAGCATCGGGTACACGCTCTTTAAAGTGATGAATATTTTCAAAGTCAGCGCCACGGAAGCCGTAAATGGACTGCGCATCATCCCCAACACAAAACAGTTTCACTTTACCAATCAAAGGTTGTAGTAAGGCCCATTGCAGGGGGTTGGTGTCCTGCATTTCATCGACTAACAGTGCCGAACAGAAGCCTGTGACCCAATTCACCAACTCAGGTGAACTCTGTAAATGTACTGCCACAATCCCCAGAATATCATCATAATCCAGAAAATGACGTTCCTGCTTACGTTGTTCGTAGGCTTTCATCAATTCAGCAATTTGTATTTTATATTCGATGGCTTGTGGTAATTGTTCAACCAAGGCATCTGATAGTTTGGTCTTGGTATTACGGGCATAGGAATATAGGTCACATAATTCAGCCGCTTTTGGCAACACATTGCCCTTATCCTTGCCACGCAATAGGCGAAACATCAGCAACTGATCATCTCGGTCAATAATGCTGAACTGGGTCAGACCAAACGCTTTTGGATTACGGCGCAGCAGGTACATACAAAAAGTATGAAAAGTCGAGGCGCGCAAACCTTTTGCCTGTGCTCCCATATGCTGTTCAACTCGGGTCACGATTTCACTTGCAGCACGGCGGGTAAAGGTCAGAATCTGGATCTGTTGTGCTGGTAAACCTTGGTCAATTAAATACGCTGCCCTTGCCACAATGGTTTTGGTCTTGCCACAACCTGCCCCTGCCAGCACCAGACAGTTTTGTGCAGTCGTGGTGGCAGCCCGTTTTTGTTGTGGATTCAGTTCATCAATTAGCTTGGCAAGCGTCATAAAAGCAGTCAATTAAAAACGAAGTGCTATTTTAACAGACTAAAGCAGGAGAGATATTTTCTGCTACAAAACAAAAAGAGCATGTGTGACACATGCCCTTACTTTTAAATTGAACCATTAAACTGTGGTTGAACTATGGGGTAATTGCTTAATCGCCCCTGCAAAACTCAGATAGTTGATTCCCTGAAATAAAATATCAATCGCAAGGAACATTCCCAATACCCAGAACGGTGAATCAGGTGATGATAAAATCAGGATGCCTGTTAACAGGGTAAGTATGCCTGAGAAGAGCACCCATCCCCAGCCTGAAATCGGCCTAAGGATAAATGCGTTTACGCTACGGATAATCCCCGCAATAATTAAGGCAACTGCCAAAAAGCTGGTCAGCACAACAGCGGTAATTACAGGTGTGGTAAACGCAAAGTAACCTGCTACCAAATACAGCACACCAAACAATGCCCACAACCAGCGTGTACCGCCCTTAAACACCGTAAATGCCGCAACAAAATGCAGAATACCGCCCAACATCATCAATACACCGAATAGCAGTACGGCGGACAATGTTGCGAATGGTAGAGCGGCTAAAAGAACCAAACCGAAAACAACCAACAAGACACCCAATAACAGATACCATTTACGATCAGCGTGTAGCTGATTGCGAACCAGATCATTACCCACCGTTTTCATCATGATTTACTCTTTTATCATCAATGTGCTATGTATATATTGAGCGTGTTTTAGACCTAATTCTGTATAAGGCATGTTGACAATTCATGACAAAATGTTGAAAAACCAGTGTTTTATTCCATAATTTTTTATTGAGCTTGTTGTTTTACAAGATATGGATAAGTCAAAACTTATCCACAATTTACTTGATCCAGCCAATTTCCTGGGCAGTCAGCACACTGATCACGGTTTGTTCTAGGTCATTTGGCATTTTACTTTTATGCTGTGAAAGCGGGATACGCCCCCCCATGATTTCTGCCTCAGTTTGTGGATATAAAGGCTGCTTATCCGCCTGTGCATAACCGATTGGGAAAATAGGTTCACCCGTATTTAAATTATACTTATCAGTCGCGCCAAAGCCATGGAGTAACTCATGTACAAGCACCACATTATTCTGCTCTGCCTGTTTTTGTGAGGCAAATAAATTGACTGAACCAATCCGACCACGTTCCAGTGCTGTTGAGTGTTTTAATTCTCTGGTTTGTTTAGGGTCATAATAATTTAAATATAGGGTTAAACTTGGTGAACCATCCAGTGATTGTTGCTGTTTCCATGCATAGAAGCGGAACTTTAAGCTCCACAAAATATTATTTAATATACTTGGCTGTTCAGGTGTTTTAGGTGGAACCACTTTTAGTTCCCGACCAATTTGAACCATAAAATAACTACTTTGCCCTCGGTATTGCTGGCTATTTTCTTCCAGATAATGTTTTACCTCATAGAAATCATCCAACTGCAATTGCTGGATATATTTTTGGGTAGAAGCTAAGCCATCTGCATTAATCGGATGCAAAAGAATATTTATTGGCTGATTCCAATCCTGATTTTGGTCACGATAAGCATTGACTGCCACAATTAAAAGCACAGCCAGTAAACATGCAACCCGAATATTCTTCCACATCGTTTTCACCCCAATTAAATCTTTTCTTTTTATTTGCTTCATAAAAAATGCTAGCAATTGCTAGCATCTTTTTTGAAGTCAACAATTACGCTTCAATCCATTTTCCATTTTGGAAAACCAGACTCCACTTGGTCTGCTTGCCCTCAGCAGTTTCAGACCCAACATATTGTGCCTGATTCTTACGGCTGAATTTCACCACAGTTGGATTACCCTCAGGATCAACATCTGGTGCTTCCAGTAAAAACTGATATTTCGGATCAAGCTGATCTGCAACAGTGCGTAGCTCAGCCACTTTCGGTGCACGGGTCTCACGAATTTTCGGAAATTTACTTGCTGCAAGGAATAAACCAGCCGCGCCATCACGCAAGACAAAGAAATCATCGTGTTTGGTTGAGCGTAGGTGTTCCATTTTGATTGGGTCAACACGCGGTGGCGCAGGCTGACCATTCTTCAATACTTTACGGGTATTGTCACAGCTTGAGCAGGCGAAATACGGACCAAAACGGCCTGTTTTCAGTTGCATTTCACCATCACACTTATCACATGGAATGGTTGGGCCATCATAGCCCTTGATCTTGAATTCACCTTCTTCAACTTCGTAGCCATCACAGTCTGGATTATTACCACAGACATGCAGTTTACGACCGCCATCCACCACATAGCTGTCCATTGCAGTACCGCATTTAGGACAGCGATGTTTTGACATCAGGTCTGCTGTTTCAGCACCATCATCATCAGACAATGCAGCCAAAGACTCGACAGGCGTTAAGTTCAATGTACCCTTACAACGTTCTTTGGGTGGCAGGTTATAACCTGAACATCCCAAAAATACACCTGTTGTGCCTGTACGAATTTGCATGGGGCGAGAACATTCAGGACAAGCCACGTCTGCAACTTCGATAGGTTGATTACGGCGCATGCCGTTCTCACCTTGTGCATTGGTCAAACGCTTTTTAAAGTCACCATAGAACGTATCCAGCAATTCTTTCCAGTTACGTTCACCTGTCGCCACACGGTCTAATTGTCCCTCTAAATCTGCGGTAAACGCATAATTCATCAGGTTGTTAAAACTTTCATCCAGACGGTCAGTAACAATCTCACCCATCTTCTCTGCAAAGAGACGACGGTTTTCAAGTTTCACATAACCACGTTCCTGAATCGTGGAAATAATCGCGGCGTAGGTTGATGGACGACCAATACTGCGTTTTTCCAGCTCTTTAACCAAGGAGGCTTCGGTAAAACGCGCAGGTGGCTTGGTAAAATGCTGGCTTGGGTCAAGTTTTTCCAGCTTGAGCACTTCGCCCACTTTTACCGCAGGCAATAAAATATCATCATCAGATTTATTGGCCCCACGAACGCGGGTAAAGCCATCAAATACCAAAGTACGACCTTTTGCCTTTAACTCAACATTTGCCGCTTCAACAGTCAGGGTTGAAGATAGATATTCTGCTGGTGTCATCTGACAGGCAACAAACTGACGCCAGATCAAGTCATACAGACGTTGTGCATCACGCTCCACACCTGCAAGTTTATCCCCAGTCAATCCAACATCCGATGGACGGATTGCTTCATGCGCCTCTTGTGCGCCCGCCTTGTTACCATAACGGTTTGGTTTGGCTGGGATATATTTTTCACCAAAATTTTGCTGAATATGGTTACGCACCATATTCACCGCGTCATCACTCAAAAAAGTTGAGTCAGTACGCATATAGGTAATAAAGCCACCCTCATACAAACGCTGCGCTAGCATCATGGTTTTCTTCACCGAAAAACCTAAACGTGTGCTGGCCGCCTGTTGCAGGGTCGAGGTGATATATGGCGCACTTGGATTGACCTTGGTCGGTTTATCCTCACGCAGTGCCACTTTATATTCGGCATCTTTTAATACGTTTAACAACGCATCAGTTTCTGCTTTATTCTTGAGTTTAAGCGTTTTACCTGCCTGTTTAACTGCTTCAAGACGAATGTCATCTTTCTTTGATAGCGTGTCTGCAAAAACTTGCCAATATTCTTCTGGAATAAAGGCACGAATTTCACGTTCACGTTCTACTACCAGTTTTACCGCAACTGATTGAACACGACCTGCCGATAAACCACGGGCAATTTTTTCCCACAGCAACGGCGAAACCATAAAGCCCACTACGCGGTCAAGGAAACGGCGTGCCTGTTGTGCATTGACACGGTTCAAATCCAGACGTGTTGGCTGTTTAAACGCTTCCTGAATGGCATTTTTGGTGATTTCGTTAAAGACGACACGATGGTAACGGCTGTCATCGCCACCAATCACTTCCCGTAGATGCCAGGCAATTGCCTCTCCTTCCCTATCCAAGTCCGTTGCGAGATAGATGGCATCCGCATCCTTGGCAAGCTTCTTGAGTTCAGCAACCACATGTTCCTTGCCAGGCAGTACTTCATAATGGGCAATCCAGTCATGTTCTGGATCGACACCCATACGGTTGATCAGTGCCGATTGAGCCTTTTCAGCTTTTTGTTCTTCGGTTAACTTGGTACGGGTCGCAGGCTTCTTTTCAGTCGATTTTGCACCGCCACCTGTAGGCAAGTCACGTACATGACCCACTGATGACTTGACAACAAATTGTGAACCTAAATATTTATTAATGGTTTTCGCTTTTGCAGGCGACTCCACAATCACCAAGGCACGTTTTTTTGCAGCAGATGTGGGAGCTGCTGTGCTTTCTGAAGCAGAGCGTGGAGTATTCGCCATAATAAATCGTTTTTCCTATAATCAATCAATGAATTAGCGTTGTGCCAATTCATGTAAATAAGCTTTCATATCATCGAGTTGTGTGGCTCTTAGGTCAGTTTCCTCATCCCAGTACAGTCCGACACAGTTCGCTTGCATATCAATAGCATAAACTCCTTTTAATGCAATGGTTAAATCATTAAATTTCTGATCACCCTGCACCACCTGAAGCTTTCCATCCACTACTCTGGCCCGCATGAGTGCCAAACGTGCATCTGGAATCAGTACACTATAATAAGCCACCATGCTGGCACGTTTTTCCGATGCCATTGGAATTTTTGTCCATTCTGGCGCCACAATCAAACGTGGATGTAGCCCCATCTTACGGGCCTGCTCACGCATCATGCCAAGCGCCTTTTCCCGTGGACTGACACGTAAGCCAAAAATAGAGCCAAGTACAAACAGTACAATCGCAACCGTGATCCAAATTCCAATATTACTCATAAAGCCGCCTAAAACTTCCTTTTATTAGCGTTACATAAGTTTATGTTAAAAGGCAATATCACATGACAAAATTCATTTTAGGCAATTTATCTTGTTTAATGATTTATTTAATAGTTGACCAGATATCAATATTACTTTGCAAATATACAATTTTTTGTGCATTTAATTGAATAATTTGATGTTTCTTAAGTAAATTAATCATTTGTTGCACATGCTCATCTTTCTCGAATTTAAACAAAGCTTTGATTGAATTACTTAAAGTATCGATCTTTGATGGTTTATTATTTGTCACTTTGCTTAAGTAATCACAATATTGTTTTATTCGCATCAAATGCGGACGCAACTCTATTTCTGTCATTGTGAGGCGTGGGCTAGTGGTATTCAAATTTCCTTGACCAAGTGCTTTCTTTAATTCTTTCTTATTATATTCACATTTATTTTGTTCAATCACCACCACCTTAATCTGTTGTAGTTTTTCTAAGAGAATTTCAGCTTGTTGCAGATTTAGGTTACACCAAGACATTAGAGATTTAAGCAGCGACTTTGGCTTTTTAGGCTGATTCTTTGCGAGAAGTTGTAAAACTTTTTTATCTACATTTACTTCTATTTGAGGCTTTGGCTTTATTTTTATTTCTTGAACAGCGAGCTGGCTTTGCTCAATTTTTACAGGCTCAGCTAATTGTTTAATATGAGTTGATTGAATCCCTATCTGCCCGAGTAACTCAACTGCATATGACATTGCAGTGTCATTTGACATGACATCAATTGAACTACCTTTCTCTAATTGAGCAGATAAACGCCCCGCAATAAAGGTTAAACCAAAGTCAGCAGAATTTGCACCTGTTTTAGGCATTTTAATGATGAGCAAGCGTTTATCTTGTATGGCAAGACTAAGTTCCATTAAATCATCTAGTGCAATATTTAAATTTGAATTTGCATAAACTACAATCACTTGACTGTATTGTTTTAATAGAAAGTTTAATTCACGAACTTTTTTGGGTTGGTTTTCGATATCCAATAATAATATGTTCTGCATATGACCTATCATATTTTAATAATGCGGGGGTTTATTACTCATGGGATCAAAAGGGGCTATTCCATCAGACAGATCGGATGCCTCAACACGCTGGTACAACAACTGCATCTGTTTTTTTAAATCAGCAATTTCCCGCGTCTGAATGGCGAGCTGTTGATTCAATTGCTCAACTAAATCATCCAAAAATGCAATTCGCACTTGCAAATCTTCAATGGGTGCGGAAAATGACGCGTGATCATCAAAATTTTTTGGTTTAGTCATTTCAGACCTCATCTGAGCTTTTAGGAAACATTATGGCCTATATTACTTTAAGGGATGTCCATCTCGCATTTGGCGGACCTGCCCTACTCGACGGCGCGAACTTTAATCTGGAGCGTGGCGAACGAGTCTGTTTAATCGGTCGTAATGGCGAGGGTAAGTCTACTTTATTAAAACTGATTGAGGGAAGCCTATTACCCGATACAGGTGAAGTTTCGATTCAAAATGGTTTAACCGTTTCCATGCTGGCCCAGGATGTGCCAATGGATTCAGGTAAGGTGGCCGACATTGTCGCCGATGGCGCAGGCGAAGCAGCAAGCGTATTAAAAGAATACCATGAGGCAAGCGATGCCTGTGTTCTGGGCGATATGGAAGCCTGTGACCGTATGGGCATGCTCCAGCACAAACTCGACCAACTGGATGGCTGGGCACTGGAAAATAAGGTCAACACCATTTTGGGTAAAATGGGACTTGATCCAAATGCCGATCTGGCTGACTTGTCTGGTGGACGTAAGCGCCGTGTATTGCTTGCCCGTGCACTACTGACCCAGCCTGATGTGTTATTGCTGGACGAACCAACCAACCACCTGGATGTTGAAAGCATTGAATGGCTGGAGAAATTCCTGCTCGACCAGAATAATCTTACTTTACTGTTTATCTCGCATGACCGCTCCTTTGTTGACAGCATTGCAACACGTATTGTTGAGCTTGATCGTGGCGTTTTGCGTGGTTATGAGGGCAATTATTCACGTTACCTCGACCTCAAAGCACAGCAAATGGAGGCAGAAGAAAAACAAAATGCTTTATTTGACAAAAAGCTTGCTGAGGAAGAAGCCTGGATTCGTCAAGGCATCAAGGCACGTCGTACCCGTAACGAGGGACGTGTCCGCGCCCTAAAAGCGTTACGTGAAGAATCAAAAGCACGTCGTTCACAACAGGGCAAAGTCAGCATGGCAACTCAGGAAGCCAATCGCTCAGGCAAGCTGGTGTTTGAAATTGAACATCTACGTGTTAGCTATAATGAACAGCCACTGATTAAGGATTTCTCCACAATCGTGTTACGTGGAGACCGTATTGGTCTTGTTGGTGACAATGGCGTGGGTAAAACCACCTTGATCAAGGCCATTTTAGGTGAAATCGAACATGGTGGTTCAGTCAAGACAGGTACACAGCTCGAAATCGCCTATTTTGACCAGTTACGCAATGCGCTGGACCTTGAAAAAACGGTAATGGCAAACGTTTCAGAGGGTTCTGACTTTGTTGATGTGAATGGTAACCGCCGTCATATCTATAGCTATTTGCAAGACTTTTTGTTTTCACCAGAACGTGCCCGTACCCCTGTAAAGGCGCTGTCTGGTGGTGAGAGAAATCGTATTCTACTGGCAAAACTTTTGCTTAAACCATCAAACCTGATTGTGATGGATGAGCCGACCAACGACCTGGATATGGTGACGCTTGAACTGCTGGAAGAAATGCTGTCTGAATATAAAGGCACCCTGCTGCTAATCTCGCATGACCGTGCCTTTATGGACAATGTCGTGACCTCAACCTGGGTCTTTGATGGCAAAGGCAATATTGATGAATACATCGGTGGCTATCAAGACTATCTGGAACAACGTCCTGACCAGAAAGTGGTTGATCAAAAAAGCGATGTGAAAAAGGCTCAGGCCAAAGCAGAGGCAGCAGCATTGACTGCGGCTACACCGAAAAAAGTCAAACTTAGTTATAAAGATCAGCGTGAGCTTGAACAGCTTCCTGCTGAAATTGAAAAACTGGAAAAGGAACAGGCTGAACTTTCTTCAAAACTTGCTGATGGTTCGTGGTTTGTAAAAGATGCGGAAGCAGCCACCAAAGCCAGCCAGCGTTTAGCCGAAATTGAGGAAGTCATGCTGGAAAAACTGGAACGTTGGGATACGTTGGAGAACCTATCTAAAGGAAATTAAAGAAAAGTACCATTTCTAAATAGGGTACTCATTCATTTTGTATGACGATGGCAATCGCACCACTTTAATTAATCAATTAATTGGTATGATTGCCATCCCACTTTCTATTTAAATTATCTCAATATCTTGCGATAAAAAATCAGCTTTAATTTCCTGATAGATTTTAAGGTTCTCATCATCAAAACAGACAAAAACCACTTCCCGTACAGACTGCCCTTTGTTTAATTCCTCACATATTGTTCTTAAGGCAATCTGAGCCGCAGCCTGTTTTGGAAACCGATACACGCCAGTTGAAATATTCGGAAAGGCAACTATCTTTAACTGCAAGCGTTCAGCCAGTTTAAAACTGTTGCGATAGGCATTTTCCAGCAAAATCGCTTCATTATTTTCACCTTTGCGCCATGTTGGCCCAACAGTATGAATGACATATTGAGCAGGCAGATTTCCAGCAGTGGTAACCACAGCTTCTCCCACCGCACAGCCTCCTTGCTTGGCGCGTATCTTTTGACATTCCTCAAGGATTTCAGCACCACCTTTGCGATGAATTGCGCCATCCACACCACCGCCACCTAAAAGCGAGGTGTTTGCCGCATTAACAATCGCATCTACAGCAATCTGGGTAATATCACCTTTCATAATTCTTATGGTTTTCAAAATATGCTCCTGTTCTGATGATCACCCATCAATGTCTTAATATAAAACAGTCTGGGTTTAAAGCCATATTTAAAGTTGCAAAACCGAGTTCGTGCTACACTGCTGCAAAATTCAATGTCATTCATATTTCTAAGTTTATGAGTCAACAGCAGTCTTATATACCTGGCGAATTTCAATGGGAATTCCTATTACCCAAATACTGGAAAATCTGGATCGCCATTACCTTTCTCATGCTACTGGCAATCCTGCCTTGGGCAATTCAATGGCGACTGGCACATGGCCTGGCTGCCTTATGCTGGCATTTACTCAAGTCACGCCGTAAAACCACGCTTAGAAACCTGGAACTGTGTTTTCCCGAATGGTCACCAGCCGAGGTTGAGGCACAGGCGAAGCAGGTGTTTGTGGATATGATGCTGGGTGTGTTTGAGACACTGAATGCCTGGTACTGTCCGAAATGGTTTAAGGGTCGCCATAGCATTGATGGTCTGGAACATATTACCCATGCAAAAGCACAGGGTAAAGGCATCTTATTGCTGGGCACGCACAGTACCTTGCTGGACGCAGGCGGTTATATCTGTGCGCAATACTTTGAGCCAGATGTGGTTTATCGTCCACAAAACAATCCCATGCTGGATATGCTGATTTATCGTTGCCGTGCCACTATTTACCAGCACCAAATTGACCATGATGATATGCGTGGCCTGATTCGCAGGCTCAAGGATGGCGGTGCAATCTGGTATAGTCCCGATCAGGATTTTGGTTTAAAGCAAGGGGTGATGGCTCCTTTCTTTGGTGTTCCTGCCGCAACGGTGACTGCACATCGTCGCCTGTTAAAAATTTCCAAATCTGTTGCCATTCCCCTTTATTTCTACCGTTATGGTGATATCCGCAATCCTCAGTACAAAGTGCTGATTGAGCCAATGGTTGAAAATATGCCAAGTGAGGATGAAATGGATGATGCTGTTCGCGTGAACAAGATTATTGAAGCCCAGCTTCGTATTGCACCAACACAATGGATGTGGTTCCACCGCCGTTTTAAAACCCGACCTGAAGGTTATGACAAAATCTATTAACCATAAAAAAATCTGTGCCCGAGAGCACAGATTTTTTCATTTAAAAGTAATAATTTACTTAGGGAAAACCACACCCGTGGTTAAATCATACTGACTTGGTGCATTGCTATACGCTCTACCCAAACTCGTTGCAAAGAACCAACCCAATTTACCCTGATCCTGAATACGGTTTTCAACCCCATAAACGCCTTCTGAACTATCTACCGCATCGTCCGCATAAAGTTTGTATTCAACCGTACCTGTATTTTCACTATCTTTCTCAAACAAATAGCCTGATGCCGTTAAACCAAAACTGGCTTTATTATCCTTATCAATCAGGCGATAACCCTCTGCTGCCTGATCTTTCAAGATTGTCGCTCGTATTGCAACATCCGTGCTAGTGAGCGGAACATAACGATAGCTGTATGTCCCATGATGAGTACTGCTATTGACACAGGTGGTCACATAGAATGTGCCATTACTTGTACCATTATTGGTATAGGTTGAACCCGCATCAATTAATTTGCAGCCTTTAGCCCCCATGTCATTCAGGGCAGCTAAAATATTGTCGCGTGTTGCACTGGTTAAGAAACGATTTTCATAACTATAGGTCGCTGGTTTTTGGTCATTTTTTACAAATAAATATTTGCGGGTATTATTCGAGGTTTCTCCAAAAGATAGCTTGTAGAGATAGCCCAAGGCACCCTGCTTTTTCAGTTCATCAAACCAAAGTGTATAACGGCTGGCAACAATATTGGTGCTTACATCAGCTGTGGTATAGGTGTAGGTATCCTGTGAGGCGTTATTTTTCACATATAAGTTTTTGTAGATGCTGTTGCTTCCCTCTGGATTTTTCAATGCAACTGACGGTGTAATGAGTGCATAGCCCTGGCGACCCTGGTCATTCAACTGGTTCAGAACATCTGCCCATGCCGTTTGATTGTCACCGAAACGATAACTTGCGGTTGCAACAACCTGCTGTGGCTTTTGCTGGCTTAAAGAGGGAGCGCTACGGGTATAACAGGTATTCACCCGACTAAAATCAACCTGTTGTAGATAGGCATGGATGTCATTCGGCTGATCTGTGGACACAAGACAGAACTGATCCGCATTTTTAAAGCCCAAAACTGCAGGCTGTTTGCTACCCAGTTTACCAGCAACCTCAAGTTGCCATTGTGCCTGATTAAAGCTGGAGCTTTGTACTGTCTGTGCTGCCCCAATTTCAGTCACCAAACTAAATTCACTTGGCTGTTTGTAGCTTGGGGAAAGTTCACCCGTACAGTCTTTTGCATTCGCATATTTTACCGTTTCGCTAACAAAACGGATGCTATTGTCCGCCATCTTGACAATATTCATTTTTAAGCCAGAACCATTGATACAGGCCCCCTGCCCAGCCATCCATGTTCCCACAAAACGATCTGCAACGGCAGTGGGAGTCGGTGTAGGCGTTGGGGTCGGTGTAGGTGTTGGAGTCGGTGTAGGTGTAGGTGTAGGCGTTGGAGTTGGTGTAGGTGTTGGAGTTGGTGTAGGTGTTGGAGTTGGCGTAGGTGTTGGAGTCGGTGTTGGAGTCGGTGTGTTGTCTGAAGATGAGTTTCCACCACACCCCACCAAAGCTACGCATGTCATGCCAATCGCAAGTTGAGTCCATATATTTTTCATCATGTCGCCCTCTGTGTGAAATTTTCACATATATTGTCTGTGAAAATTTAACACTTTTCTGCTTGAGTGCAAATATTTTTATGCTTAAATTTAGGGTCTGTTGATATTTCAGCCATGCATTGCGTTATAGGCTAAACAACTCAAACAAGGCATGAGACGTGGGTAAGGGCATTCCCTTACCAAGTTTCATAACGAAGTTTGAGGTAGTTTTAACCATAACCCTGCGGGACAGGGACATTTTTTGCCGCTACTGTGTTATGTCTTGCTTACTTAGAATCACTAAGTTACGCAAAACATGCCTTGTACCGTCTAAGAAATGTCCTCTGTCGCAAGCATCTGTGAAATGTCAACAGCCCCTAGACAAAAGGTCAAATCATTGTATTGATAGGTCAAAAGCCATGGATGCTCAGCAAAACTTAATAAGACAATTTAATGCATTACCAGAGGAATGGCGTGCATGGCTGGAAGAAAACTTTGAACGTGGCTGCAACCCTGTGGAGCTTGCCAATATTTTGCTGCGTGAGGGCCTGATTACACTTGAGGCAGATGAAACTTTTACTGGACCGCAGGAGTCATTGACTGGGATAGCACGTCCTGCTGAGTCCACCGTCCATTTCAGTATCGAACAAAAAAAATGGCTGGCTCAGGCGGTTCTTGAAAAAAAACCTCAAATAGATATTTATCAAACACTTCAGGCTCAGGGCCTCAGTGAAAAATCCATTTCTCAAGAGCTGGTACAGCTTAAACAGGACCCCTATTTTCAGATTGCCCAGCAACAGCACTTTTTAGTCAAAAAGAGAAATTGGCTATTGGATACCTTAGACCGCTTTGCACGACTCAACCCTGAATACCAACAGATTGCACGTATCCAAGTACCTTCTTTTGATTTTTTTATTCAGCATTATTACAGCCGAAATTTACCCGTTATCCTGACGCATGCGGTTGATCACTGGTCAGCGCTGAAAAGCTGGTCACCCGCGTATTTTCAGCAGGTGGTGGGTGATCAGGAGATTGAGGTCCAGTTTAACCGTGAACAGGACCCACTCTTTGAAAGAAACTCCATCCGACACAAAACCAAAATGACCATGCGTGACTATGTTGACCTCGTCACCCAAACCGATCATTCCAATAATTTTTACATGACGGCGAATAATGCCAAAGCCAGCCAATCCAGTCTGGCCAAGCTATTTAGGGATATTGGGCATTTTCATGGCTATACCGACCACACACAGATGACAGATCGCAGCTTTATCTGGTTTGGCCCCAAGGGTGCATTTACCCCCCTGCACCATGACTTAACCAATAACGTTCTGGTTCAGGTCTATGGCAGGAAAAAGGTCACCCTCATTCCAGCCCTACAAGTCGCCCATTTGTACAATGATGTTGCGGTGTTCAGTAAAATTGCTGATCCCCATGCAGCAAATCTCGTAGAATCCTTTCCTGAATTTGCACAGAGCAGCAGAATTGAATGTGTGCTGAATGAGGGAGAGGCCCTGTTCATTCCATTGGGTTGGTGGCACTGTGTGGAAAGTTTAGATGTGTCCATCAGTGTCTCTTTTACTCATTTTAATATTGACAATGCTGGTGCCGAGACATTCCCATCCTCTGTTTAGCAGTTGGGATCAGACACTTGCCTGCTTCAGTGCATCAACCGCTTAGGGTATTTTGATATGGAAAAACCAGCCGAGCAAATGACCGCCGCTATAGAGCAATCCTCTGCAAATACACAGGGCGTGATTCCTCAGGACGCAGAAACCACGTTGGAGAGTATTGTGCCAATGATGCAGCATATTGCGCATTGGCTCATTCATTCAGGGGTGGGTTATACCGATTTTGTGGCTGCCCTGAAACCTGTTTTCTACGAACAGGCCCTGGCTGAGCTGGGACGGATCAAACAGAATAAAACTGACTCTGCTGTCAGCCTGCTCTCTGGCCTGCACCGCAAAGATGTCAGTGCCTTTCGGCAACAGGCCACCCAGCTCACTGAAACAGCCAAGGCAACCTATGCCATTAGTGTTCCCGCACGTGTGATTGCACGCTGGATTGCCCTTGAATTGCCACACCAAATTCCAGTCTCAGGTGAGGAAAACAGTTTTGAGGCACTGGTCAGACATATCTCAACCGAGAAACATCCCCGTTCAATTTTGTTTGAACTACAACGTTTGGGTGTGGTGCAACAGGTCGGGCAGGAGGTGTTGCTGCAACAGAATAGCTTTACACCAGACAACCAGATGCAGGAAAGCAAGGCACTGTTCTCAGCAAACTTAAGCGACCATCTTGCAGCAGGTATTGACAACTTCATTAGTGACAAAAGCTTTACCCATCTGGAACAGGCTGTACTGGCGGAAAAACTCACCATGTCCTCGATTGAAGCGCTACGCCAGCTTAGCCTTGAACTATGGCAGGACATGGCAAAACAGTTACTCAACGCCGCCATTCACTACTGCGAACAAGACCAGGAAAAACAGGATGCGGATTATCAATTTCGTTTCGGGGTCTATCAGTACGATAGAAAAATAAATCTACAAGTACCTTATATTTATAAGGGTGGATAAAATGAATTCAGGTAAAAATTTAGGCCTAGTGCTTTTATTCTGTAGTTTGGCCAGTGCCTTGACCGCCTGTGGCGATGATTACCATTATCTGGCGGCCAATGTCAGTCTGGGTGGCAGTGGTTCAGGCACACAGAAACCCCGACCTGGAGGCAGTGATGCGACAGGCAATGGTAAAGGTGATGAAGATAGCTATGAATATTATATGACCATCCCTGATGTAGTTGTAGATGAATGTCTTGGCATACAACGTTCCATGCAATTTATCTATGGTGATAGCAAGCAACCCATCCCGTCAGGCACTGTACAGGAGCTTGCGGCAACACCATTACAGATTGAGCTGAGAAATACCACACCAAACTATATATTTGAGCAGGTACCACAATGCCGACAGGTGGAAGTATGGTCGGAACTGGGCAATGTACATATTCAGTCAGACCAATATTTAAGATGTGCAGCAGAACAAGACAGTATTCAGGTGCTACGCCCTTATGAAACCCGCATCTACGAATTTGATGCCAAACTACCGTCAGATGCTGACCGTTGGAAAATCAAATATACAGCAGCCAATTATAGCATTCAGTCATCAAGCAACGATTTACGCTGGACACGCTGTCAGCCTTTGGAGATCACACTTCCAGTAGACAAGATTTTCAAACCAAAGAAAGTCATGGACCCAGAGGATGCCGCCAGACCAGATGAAGCTGGGGACTCAATGGGCGAAGAGGAAATACCTGTAACCGAACAGGAAGATGAAACAGCACCGCCAGAACAGCCAACAGCTGGAAAACCAATGCAAAAAATGAAAATGGCTCAATAGAAAATTAAAACCCGAGTTTCGCATCCTGCAAAACTCGGGCAAATGAGGTTGTGCTTTCACAATATTTTTATTATCTTGCTTCCATAGCATGCATCATATCCATGATGCTTTTTCCATCTCAGCGTCGCTATCCTTAATCGGAAATCCTTTCCTGCGTCCCTGTGCTGATGTATTTAGAATAAATCTTTTAAGCGGCCAAGACTATTCGCTGTGGACCTAAATCACTGTACGATAATGCTTACATGAGAGTTTAGTGATTATTCTTAATGATTGCACCTCTATGAGTCTGGGCAAGTTCATCCACCACCACTTTTTCCTCCTGCTCCGCCTTTGCTATGCCCTCCTGAATCGCCTGCTGCGCCTCGTCCTCATCACTTTCTGTCTGCTCCAGCTCTTCCTGCTTTTGTTCAAATATCCGTCCCGTTTGCAGCACCACATAGATTGGAAAATGGTCTGAACCAATATGGGGCAAACGCTTCATTTCAACCAGACCAAAGTCCGTACTGTGGAAAATATGGTCCAGCGACCAACGTAACAGTGGATAATCCGCATGAAAGGTATTCATAAAATAACGTCCCACACGCGGGTCAAGCAGACCACTGATCCGCTGGAACAGGCGGGTGGTTCTTGACCATGCCACATCATTCAGGTCACCCATCACAATACAGCTCTCATCAATATCCTTGATCTGGTCGCCCACAATCAGGAGTTCAGCATCCCTTAAGGTGGAATCCTTTGCCTCTGTGGGACTTGGTGGCTTTGGATGCAGACAGTACAACTGCACACTTAGCCCCGAACGCAGGCGTATTGTTGCATGGATGGATGGGGTTTCATCACTCAAAATGAACTTCACTTCGGTGCCCGCTAACGGCAAGCGACTATATAGATGCATTCCGTACAAATTATCCTGAGGCACTGCAACGCGGTAAGGATAATCCGCTTCAATCGGTTTTAATGCCTCCTGCCAAACCTGGTCTGTTTCCAGTGTCAGCACCACATCAGGCTGCAAATGGTCAATCTGTTCCAGCAACAGGTGATATTTATGGTTTGGCGTAAGCACATTGGCGACCAGCAATGAGATTTGCTGCTCAACATTCAGTTGATCCCGACGCACATGCAGAACCTGCTTTTTCCAGACAGGTGTATATGGCAGCACCATCTTAAGCTGGTAGGCAACCGCCGCAATCACACCCAAAAGCAGCAATTCCCTAAGGGATGTCCACTCTGCATCAATAAAAAGCAGGCCAGCAAGCGCAACCAATCCCACGAACAGAATCTGTAATCTTGGAAAATCAGCCCCCCGAAACCACCACTCATCCCGTCGAATCAATGACCATCCACTCAACCAGATCGCCAGCACTGCACAAACCTCAATTGCTATCATTTTGCCCTACTCTTATTACACTTCATTGCTGATGTTGTGGATTTCTGAATCATGTTATGGTCTTATCAATTTTCTATCTAATATAAACAAGTTATTCCACTCAAGAAAATTATGGTTTTATTTAGGTAAAGCTTGCAGTTGCGGACACTTTTGATACACTCAAACCCCTTAAAAGTTTTTTACATACCGAGGCACAATGACATGAAAGTAGGTCTGGTCGGTTGGCGTGGGATGGTTGGTTCTGTCCTGATGCAACGTATGGTTGAAGAGAATGATTTTGCTCACATTGAGCCATTCTATTTTTCTACCAGTAATGCAGGTGGTGAAGCGCCTGCATTTGGTGGTAAGACTGCCCCAGCACTTATGGATGCATCAGACATTAACAGCCTGAAGCAAATGGATGTCATTTTAACCTGTCAGGGCGGTGACTATACCTCTGAAGTCTTCCCAAAGCTTAAGGCTGAGGGCTGGGATGGTTACTGGATTGATGCCGCATCCACCCTGCGTATGGCAGATGATGCCATCATTGTGCTTGATCCAGTCAACCTGAACGTGATCAAGGATGGTTTGGTGAATGGTACTAAAACATTCGTTGGCGGCAACTGTACCGTTTCCCTAATGCTGATGGGTCTGGGTTCACTGTTCCAGAACAATTTGGTGGAATGGGCAACCTCAATGACTTATCAGGCCGCTTCTGGTGCGGGTGCGCAAAACATGCGTGAACTCATCACAGGCATGGGCTATTTGTATAACAACACCAAGGCGTTACTGGACGATCCAAAATCCGCCATCCTTGATATTGACCGTCAAATTGCTGATTTACAACGCGGTGAGGGTTTCCCTAAAGCGAACTTTGGCGTGCCGTTGGCAGGTTCCCTAATTCCTTATATCGACAAGCAACTGGAAAGCGGCCAGTCAAAAGAGGAATGGAAAGGTCAGGTCGAAACCAACAAGATCCTGGGTAACCAGCAAATCGTTCCAATTGATGGTCACTGTGTGCGTATTGGCGCAATGCGTTGCCACTCACAGGCTTTAACGCTGAAATTGAAGAAAGATGTGCCACTTGACGAGATTGAGGACATGATCCGCAATTCAAGCCAATGGGCAAAAGTGGTTCCAAATACCCGCGAAGCCTCCATGACTGACCTAACCCCTGTTGCGGTTACAGGTACTTTAACTGTTCCAGTGGGCCGTCTGCGCAAGCTGAATATGGGTAAAGAATACTTGGGCGCATTTACAGTGGGTGACCAACTGCTCTGGGGAGCGGCAGAACCGTTACGCCGCATGCTGCGCATCTTGGTGGAATACAAGAACGTCTAAGCAAAAAATAGATGAAAATCAAAAGCCGATCACAGTTGATCGGCTTTTTTCTTATGATTGCCGATGAAGATTTTACAATTCATTTACATCACGGTAATGTATACTTTTGAATTGACTAAAACATCACTGTTTCATGGATCGAGATGACTATTTATAACAAATTAAAAATTGCCATTTTAACCATATTATCCTCGCAACATCTTTATGCAATCACACTTGATCCATTGCAAATCCAGTCCGCACCTGGCGAGTTGCTTTATGCAGAAATGAGCTTTCATCAGGCAGATGCCAATTCAAAACTGGATGTTAGCCTTGCAACGCCAGAAGACCTGATGATGCTCGGTGCAACACACCAGCCACCCGCCGCCCTTAATTTTTTTACACGTCGTAACAACAAGGGTGAAGGGGTGATTGTCATTACCTCTTCAAGACCAATGACCGACGCCGAGCTGAACATTATTGTTAAAATTCAGGAAAATGGTGCAGCACACCTAAAACATATCAGACAGCCAATACGCCAAAAAACCCAGATTGCGGCGGCTAAAAGCAGCAATGAAAAAACGCTGGCGCCTAAATACATTGTCAGTGAAAAAGATATTGCACTGAACCTACCAGAAAGTACACGTTACAACGCAAATACAGCAACAAATTCAAAAGAAACAAACCTAAAGCAGGAGAAACTCCTAAACGCACCCTTTGCTCTTCCTCCTGCATTAAATATTCCAGAGAGCAAAGCGCCTATTGTCACAGCCATCTCGGTTGCACCTCCATCCAAGATAGAACAGACTGCCACTAGTCAGGCAGCGAGCAATACACAAGCAACCACACCGAAAATAGTATCAACTGAGCAAAAGCCAGCTACTCCAACAATCAAGCGGGAAGTTCAACAGGCGGCTGTTATTCAGGCAGCAAACAATCCAACACCACCTCCTATTTCCAATACAGCAGTGACCGAGCAAAAACCAGTAACTCCTGCACCAACAATCAAGCAGGAAGTTCAGCAGGCTGCGGTTGTTCAGGCGGCAAATGCCCAGCCAGCCAATGAAAATATTCCTGCTGAGAAACCAATCCAAAATACTGAAAATAAACTTGTGGAAAAAAAGCAGGATACCGTGGCTGAATATCTGGCAAAAAATAAAGAGCAGCCAATTAAACAGCCGTCGCCCCAAAGCAGTCCATCCGTAGCATCAGGTGAAAATAGTCAACAGCAGCATGTGGTTCGACGTAATGAGTCACTATGGAGCATTGCACAAAGAATTGCGGGGCAAACCCAACAACCTGTGTACAAAGTCATGAACCAGATCAAGGCCCAGAATGAGCATGCCTTTATTGGTGGCAATGCCAATCGGTTAAGACAAGGTGCTCATTTAAATTTCAATCTGGGTACAGTCTCAAGCCGCCAAAATCCAAATGCAAATCAAATTGCAGCCCAAGCACCACATGGTGCGCCAGCAGGAAAAGCCAAATATCGCTTACAACAGGCAGAAATGACCCTGCTTGCTGAAAGTAATCAAGATTCCAGCACTGGAAGTGCGAAAAAAGACACACTACAGCAGAAAACCAGTGCAGATTTATCATTAAAAGTTATGACAGCACGCGAAAAAACCGTTACATTACAGAGAAACGTAACACAGTTAGAATTGGCATTACGTGGTAAGGAACAACGGATTCAGCTACTGAATGCTCGGCTTGCAGAGCTACAGGAACAACTGAAAGCGCAACAGGAAACTAAAAAGCCAACACGCTAGGTTACGGGAAAATTCTCATAAATTTGCACAAAAGCGGCTCTATCTTCAAGGGGTATGGATCATGTCAACTATAATAATTGTACTGCTAGTCGTTGTACTGGTTGTTGCAGTCGTTTTAAAAAAACGGGGTGACAATCAAGGCAATACAGCATCCAAAAAAGGTGCTAGCAAGACAGCTAAAACAGCAGCTACAAAAAAAGTTTCACGTACGACACTGGCACGTGAAGAACAGGAAGCCGCCCCACAATCCACGAGCCCAATTCCAGACAGTCTCCGCCAGAAACTTGAACAGCAAATTCAAAGTGGCAACTACCAGACTGCTGAGGCACAGATCAATCAGGCCTTAAAACAGGATAATACCCAGCATGAGCTGTACCTGTTCCTGCTTGATATTCATTTGGCACAAAAAGATGATTTTGCCGCTGATCAGTTGATCAAGCATGTCCATGCCTTAAAACTAGAAGAGATTGCGCAAGCCGCTGAAGCAAAACACCGTGAGTATGAAAGAAACAGACAGCCTGACTCAATTGAGTTTAGCCCAAGTAATTTTCAACAACCGCATACACCTGCTGCAAGCCCTGTTCAGAACAATACCGCTGATTTTGATGCACTGGTTCAAACCCCAGCAACACAGTCTTTTGATGATTTACAGTCTGAATACACCACACCCGTTGAACAGGAAAAACCTGCTGAACAAGCTCCCGAAGTTCAACCCCTGGATTTCAACTTTTCTTTTGAACAGAAAGAAAGTGCTGAGCCTAGTCCTGTAGCTGAACCCGTTGAGACAAAAGAACAACAGCAGCCACTTGAATTCTCATTCAATTTAGAACCAAACACCACTTCTTCAGCAGTTGAAGAAACAAAAACTGTAGAGAGCAAGCCAGAATTAAACTTTGACTTATCCAGTCTGGAAGTCGGCTCAAACCAGACTGAAACCAAATCAGAGGATATTCCAGCTCCAAGCCTGGATTTTAATTTTGAACCATCTGAGAAGAAACCAGAGACGCCACCTGCGGCTGAAAAAACCGAGTTCACCTTTGATGTTACAGAGACAGTTACCCAGACTGAACCTAAAACAGCATTTATTGAACCAGCACCGCAAGCACCCGCAACTGGCAATGATCCCTTGGCCCAATCATTCCCTGATCTGCAACAGCTTGATGAAGCACAGCTTAACCTTGAACTGGCTGAACAATATATTGAGCTCGGTGCCTATGAGTCAGCACGGGAACTGTTAAAGAGCAGCCAAGCTCTTCTAAATGCGGAGCAACAACAACGTTCAGAAAAGTTACTTAATAAAATAGCTTCCTGAATTTGACCCGTCTAATATAAGCAGTCTTATAGACTGCTTTTTTTATACCAAAAATTCTGATTATGCAAAAAATCGCTTTGATTTATATGGGTGGTACATTTGGCTGTATTGGCGAACCACTTATGCCAATGCCCGAACAAGCCTTTTTACCGTTGCTGGAAAAGATTATCCCCCCCCATTTACAGGTTCAATGTTTCGCAGCTCCCAGCATTAAGGACAGTAGCGCATGCACGGCAATGGACTGGCTGCAACTGATACAACAGGTTCAGCAGTTACAGCACAACAATTACCAGCATTTCGTGATTATTCACGGTACAGACACACTGAGTTATGCTGCGGCAACACTTGCCCGTTTTCTGGGACATTCATGCCACGCAATCATTACTGGAAGCCAGTATCCGCTACTGAATATTGAGGGAAATGACACACGGGAATTCACCGATGCGCTTGGAAACCTGTATCTGACACTGGAACAGGTGCTAAAACTCCCTGCGGGTATATATCTTGCTTTCCACCAACAGGTTTTTCATGCCCAAACCACATTGAAAGTACACACAACCGAACTGGATGCCTTTACAGGAATCCCTGCTACCCAGGAATGCCTGACATCTGCCAATCATTTTATTGTACAGGATGAACACATTACACAGGCTGCACAACTGTGTGTGCTTAACCTCATGCTACAGCCAATACCGCAACAGCAACTGATCTTACAACTCAAAAACATTCTGGCTGCACCCCCACAGTTTTTGGTGCTGCAAGGTTTTGGAACAGGCAATATCGCTGTCAACGATGAGATTTTGGCCTTGTTTGAAGATCTCTATCATCAAAAGTGCCTGACCATTGTCAGCAGTCAAGTTACCTTTGGCCAGCTTGACCAGCGTTATGCAGTCAGCTCATGGATTCAGTCTGTCAAGGTTTTAATCAATGATTGCCAAAGTCATGCCGATTTATATGCAAAAACATTGCAAATGTATTTAAAATACCCGACCCATGATCAATGCTTTGAACATTGGAATCATTATTAACAGAGGTTTAAATATGCAACGTTATGCAATTGGTATTGAATTTTGTGGTACTCAATATCGTGGCTGGCAAACCCAACAGGCAGGCGTTGCAAGTGTTCAGGAAACCATTGAGAAAGTTCTCAGTAAAATTGCCAATGCACCTATCCTATTACATGGGGCAGGCCGTACCGATGCAGGCGTACATGCCACCAATATGGTTGCCCATTTTGACACTGAAGCAGTTCGCCCTGACCATGGATGGCTGATGGGTGCGAACAGCCAGCTTCCAAAGGATATTTCAATTCAGTGGATCAAGTGCATGGATGAAAGTTTCCATGCACGTTTCAAGGCGACTGCACGTCGTTATCGCTATGTCGTGTATAACGGCCCTCACCGCCCCGCGTTACTGCATAAACAGGTTACGCATATCTATTATGCGCTAAATGCAGAGAAAATGATTGCGGCAGCGGCCAAATTTGAAGGCACTCATAATTTTGAGTCGTTCCGTGCAGCGGCCTGCCAGTCAAACCAGCCTGTACGCCATGTAAAGCATTGTCGTCTATTTGAACATGGTCGTTATTTAGTTCTTGATATTCAGGCAGACGGTTTCCTACACCATATGGTACGAAATATCATGGGGTGTTTACTGGAGATTGGACAGGGCCTGTATGAGATTGAGCATATTGACACCATGTTCGCTGCACAGGACCGTAAAGCCGCTGGTATTACCGCCCCACCTGACGGACTCTATTTTATCCAGGCCTATTATCCTGAAGAGTTTGACTTGCCACAGCCACCACTAGGTCCACAGTGGTTAAACCTGCCTGAATAAAAAAGCCCTATCGATAAAAGATAAGGCTTAGTCATTCTAAAAATCTAACGTTGTTTGCGTTTACGGTATTCCACTGGCGTTTCATTGGTCCAGCGCTTAAAGGCACGGTAAAACGTACTTGGTTCGGAGAACCCTGTTAAATAAACGATACGTTCCACACTTTCATTGGTGTTCGCCAGCAGCTTCTTCGCTAAACGACAGCGATAGTCAGAAAGAATCTGCTGAAAGCTGGTATTAGCTTCACTCAACTGGGTACGTAAACGGCGTGGCGTAATATTCAGCTGTGCTGCAACAGTTTCCAGTGTCGTTTCTCCACTTTCCAGTGTCGAACCGATGGCACGGCGTACCTCGCCCACTAAATCATATCGGGCCAGTTCCTGCAACTTTTCAATTGCAAGCTGCTCATGCAGTTGCAGCAATTCAGGTTCAGCTTGCCATAATGGATAATCAAGTACCGCATCATCAAAATAAAGGCGGGTTTCTTTTTGACCCAGACTGACAGGGCAGCCATACACCCGAAAATATTCATCATCATCCGCACCTTCATTGAAGTTGAAGTCAATGTAGATTGGCTGAAACTGCCCTTCGGTGATGAATTTAAAGAAGCGAAGAATGCCCGACATCGCACATTCAGAAAAATGACGGTTTACAAATTGGTCAGACCAGTACTGCTCACCATTGCTTAGGTAACAGCGACCATCTGCAATCACCAGTTTGGCATCAAAGGCATCACTGATCAGGCGCTGATAGGCCAAGGCACGTTTCAGGCCTTCTCCAAAAGTTTCACTACTGATAAATAGATGTTCAATCACCTGCCCACGATAAAGCGGTAAATGCTCCCCCAAATGCAAACCAATGTCTGGGTCATTGCTCACGTCCTGTGCCGCAATCCAGAATGCGTTCTGCGCACTTAATGGTGTTCTGGCATTTGTATCAACCTGATTGAGTGCGACACCTGCCTTTGTTAAAATCTCTTCAGTTGGTAATCCAGCTTTACGAATCGCCTGATAACCAAAGCGCAATACAACCGATGCATCTGTTAACTGACCCACGCAGTGCCCTTCCCTGTAGATACTTTATTGTGACAATAACACTAAATTTAGATTAACGTTGATTGACCAAACTGACAACACTATTCTGCTTCTTTTGTTAAAAAAAATCGTCGATTGTCTGACAGTTTTTCCAAATGATTACTCAAAGCTTTGCAGCGACTTCATCTTGTAAAATTTAAATAAATTGACTATAATTTGCGCCTTTCCAATTTGATCATCAGGTAGGCTATGGCCAATAAAGAGGAACTCATTGAGTTCGAAGGCGTTGTCACCGAAACGCTTCCTAATACGATGTTCCGTGTGCGTCTAGAAAACGGTCACGAAGTTATTGCTCACATTTCTGGTAAAATGCGTAAACACTATATCCGTATTTTAACAGGCGACAGCGTAAAAGTTGAAATGACACCTTATGACTTAACCAAGGGTCGTATCACTTACCGTGCACGCTAAGAATTAGTGAATGCAAAAAAGCCACATCAATATGTGGCTTTTTTTATGTGCATAAACAAGGGATTATTCACTTAAACGTGTGGTTTTACATCCCACGGTTTGGCACTCACGAAGACGTTCCAGCAACCAGTGATTGCGTTCCTGCGTTGTGGTCAGGCGGCATTGCACATCAACACTGTTCTGCTGTGAATCTGTACAGCTTGCGTCCCGATGACGTATCCATGCGAGCTGTGCCTTTTTTAGAATCTTTTGTTGTGTCTCATTGAGCTGCTGGCGTAACTGCTGATAATTCTTGTTTAAGTCAGCATCGGCACTCGCATAAATTTTATTGGTACAGTAAATATCATCATAAGTGTTACGTGCCTTGTCGCAATTATCTGCATAACTCAATGTGGCGAAAGCACCACACATTAACCCTAAAATTATCTTGCGCATCAAGTTTTTCCCAATCGCTTAATTATGCGGCATATCTAAGCATATTTTGCGTCAATTGAACATTACTTTACAAACAGATAGGTATGTATATTGTGATTGGTTCACACAAATGGACTCGACAAGATGCACCCTTTGGCTTTGAATAAAAAAAGATCAATACGATAAAGGAACGTCATAATGATAAATTCAAGGTCCCTATTCTTTTGTTCAGTCATTGGACTGTCAGCATGTATGACCTCTCCGCAGCGAACCACCAGTCTCCCCGACTATCTACAACCTTACATTGGCCAGTCTGCAAGCAGTATCCAGCAGCAGCTCGACCTAAGACCTTTAGGACTGCAAACCCTGGCCCAGCCCAAAAACCAGAACAACCAGCTTGTTTATACGGTGATCCGTCCTGTACGTATTCCCATTCCAATTGCCCAGTCCGCCGAGATGGGTGCCCAGAACATTCCCATTCAAAGCATGGGCAATGCAGGCAGTGCCTATGACCTCAACCTGCAATGCAAAATTATTTTTGAGCTGGATCAGCAACAGATTGCCCGCTCCATCCGCTATGAAGGCAAAGCCTGTTAATTTTTTATGTTATAAAAAAACGCAGCGATTGCTGCGTTTTTGGGATGCCTAAGTTGCTTAGCCTAAAACCGCAACCACAGCTTCACCCATTGCATCCGTACCGACCTTGGTCATTCCCTCAGCCATAATGTCCGCTGTGCGTAGGCCTTGGTCAAGCACCTGGCCTACCGCATCCTCAATGGCCTGTGCAGCAATTTCCTCACGGAATGTATAGCGCAGCATCATTGCTACAGAAAGAATGGTTGCCAGTGGGTTTGCCACATTCTGGCCCGCAATATCAGGTGCTGAACCATGACAAGGCTCATACATGCCCTTACCATTTTCATCCAGTGAGGCAGATGGCAACATGCCAATTGAACCTGTCAGCATTGCCGCCTCATCAGACAAGATATCACCAAACAGGTTGCCTGTTACAATCACGTCAAACTGTTTTGGCGCACGCACCAACTGCATGGCCGCATTGTCAACATACATATGTGACAACTGGATATCTGGATATTGTGCCTGCTGCAAGTCAGTTACGGTTTGCTTCCACAATTCAGTCACTTCAAGGACATTTGCCTTGTCAACTGAACACACCTTGCCACCACGCAGACCAGCAAGCTCAAACGCCACCTTGGCAATACGCTTGATCTCACTTTCTGAATAAACATCAGTGTTATAGCCCTGCTTTTCACCATTTTCCAGTTCACGGATACCACGTGGCTGACCGAAGTAGATACCACCTGTAAGCTCACGTACAATCAGGATATCCAGACCAGCAACAATTTCTGGCTTCAGGCTTGAAGCACCTGCCAATTGCGGATAAAGGATTGCAGGACGCAGGTTGGCAAACAGGTTCAGTTCGCTGCGGATTTTTAACAGGCCACGCTCTGGACGGATTGAACGCTCAATCGTATCCCATTTAGGCCCACCAACCGCGCCCAACAAGATTGCATCGGCTTTTTTCGCCTGCTCACTGGTGACAGCAGGGTAAGGTTCACCATGTGCATCAATCGCAGAACCACCCAACAGACCATGTTCCCATGTCAAACCTAAATTAAATTTTTCATTGACCTTGATCAGGACTTTCTCAGCAGCGCCCACAATTTCAGGACCAATCCCATCACCTGCCAAAATTAAAATATGTTTAGACATCTATTTTTCCAGTTTCATTAGTGCAGTTTTAAACTGCAAGTCATTAAATCTTTTTCTCAACAAACTCGCCCAGTCCTGTCACCACATCATATGGGCGACAGAAGCGGCGAATGGTATGCTGCTCTTGCTGTAAATCCACACATAAGGGTTCAGGTGCAGACACATTCAACAAACTACCTGAGCGTTTTGCCCTGTCCCGATACATTTTAAAGGTGTAGCGCTGATGCGGCTTGAACTCATGAATCACATGGAACATCTCAGCGCGGTCTGGAGAAATTGGATAGAAACGAATCACAACCTCATATTGCTTGGCAGGTATACTTAAATAGACCTGCTGTTTTCGGCTGAAAACCGAACCATCCAGACGGATGATGCCGTGTTCCATTGCCTGTTGACTGATACGATGGGATTTCGCATCCATCACAACAATGTCATTGATTCGCTCAAACTCACAATTCTCAGTCCCTGAACAATATAAAGTTGCATTATTCGCTTTATTTTCCAATGTGGTCTGTGCAATTCGAACCTGATCAACAACAGTCGGCGCGTTTTGGCATGCCGTTAACGTTGTCGCAAGACCTAAACACAGCAAAATACTGTAAGCGAGTCTTCTTTTCATTATTCAAGCCCAGTCCTCATAACATGCAAGCAAATATTATTCGCTAGCATGTTAGCAAGAGTTCAATGTCTGCGCTATGACTATCTTTAAAATGTCCCCAGACATTAAAGTATCTCCAGTCAACAAAAGCCTAGGCCTTTATTTCCTGAAACACCCAGGGACGCGCCTGTTTGGCTTTTTCTTCATAAGCACGGATGTCATCCGCAACTTGCAAGGTTAAGCCAATATCATCCAAGCCATTGATTAAACAATGTTTACGGAATGGATCAATCTCAAATTTAAATGCCTCACCTGTTGGAGTGCGCACTTCCTGCGCCTCTAAATCGATGGTCAGTTGATAACCCTCTGTCTCGGCACATTCCTTGAACAACTGGTCAACGATCTCTTCAGACAGGATCACAGGCAACATGCCATTCTTGAAGCAGTTATTAAAGAAAATATCGGCAAAGCTTGGCGCGATCACGGTACGGAAACCATATTCATTCAATGCCCAAGGCGCATGCTCACGGCTTGAACCACAACCAAAATTGGTACGTGCCAAAAGAATGCTTGAACCCTGATAGCGAGGCTTATTTAATACAAAATCGGGATTAATTGGACGCTTGCTAATGTCCTGCCCTAAATAGCCTTCATCCAAATAACGCAATTCATCAAATAAGTTATCACCAAAACCAGTCCGCTTAATTGACTTTAAAAACTGCTTTGGAATGATTAAGTCGGTATCGACATTGGCACGGTCTAAAGGTGCAACAATACCTTGTTCTACAGTATATTTTTTCACGATCCTGCTCCCTTAGAATGAACGAACATCAACAAAGTGACCTGCGATTGCCGCCGCTGCCGCCATTGCTGGACTGACCAAATGGGTACGTCCTCCATTGCCCTGACGACCTTCAAAGTTACGGTTTGAAGTCGATGCACAATGTTCACCTGGCTGCAATTTATCTGCATTCATTGCCAAACACATGGAGCAACCTGGTTCACGCCATTCAAAACCTGCCTCCAAGAAAACCTGATCCAAGCCTTCCTGTTCAGCCTGCTGTTTCACCAAACCAGAACCAGGAACAATCATCGCCTGTTTAATGCTTGAAGCGACTTTACGGCCTTTCACAACTTCGGCCGCAGCACGGATATCTTCTATACGTGAATTTGTGCACGAACCAATAAATACACGGTCTAATTGAATATCAGCCAATGCCTGACCTGCGGTTAAACCCATATATTGATAAGCACGCGTCCAGTCATTACGTTGTACATCATCTTTGGCCTGTTCTAAAGTTGGCACCGCCTGTGAAACAGGAATTACCATTTCTGGTGAGGTTCCCCAAGATACTTGCGGCTCAATTTCTGCGCCATTTAACACGACTACAGCATCAAATACTGCATCTTCATCCGAATGCAAGGTATTCCAGTATTCTACTGCCTGATCCCACTGCTCGCCTTTTGGTGCATAATTACGGTCTTTCACGTACTCAATGGTTTTGTCATCGACAGCAACCATACCAACACGGGCACCCGCCTCAATCGCCATGTTACATACCGTCATACGCCCTTCGATTGACATATCACGGAACACTTGCCCACCAAACTCGATTGCGTAGCCTGTACCACCAGCAGTACCAATTTTGCCAATAATCGCCAAAACCACATCTTTTGAGGTAACGCCTTTACCTAATACGCCATCGACACGCACCAGCATATTCTTCGATTTTTTCTGTACCAAACATTGCGTTGCCAAGACATGCTCAACTTCGGATGTTCCAATACCATGTGCTAAACAGCCAAAAGCACCATGTGTTGCAGTATGTGAATCACCACATACCACCGTCATGCCTGGCAATGTTAAACCCTGCTCTGGTCCCACCACGTGCGCGATGCCCTGACGGATGTCATTGATACCAAACTCAGTGATGTTAAAGGTCTTGCAGTTGTCATCCAAAGTCTGAACCTGAATGCGGGAGGTATCATCCTCAATCCCAGCAATACCCTGTTCACGTTCCTTTTTCGAGGTTGGCACGTTATGGTCAGGGGTTGCAACGTTGGCACTTAAACGCCACGGCTGACGGTTAGCAAGTTGCAAGCCTTCAAATGCCTGTGGGCTGGTCACTTCATGTAATAAATGACGATCAATGTAAATTAAGCTTGAACCATCATCACGCTGCTTAACTAAATGGTCATCCCATAATTTGTCATACAATGTTTTGCCTGCCATGTCATCGCTCTCCATCGTGCTTGTCATAGGACTGGGTAATTAAATCTTGAGTTGATTATAGCAATCGTTTTACATAAATCTAATTTATCATTTTTATAAATTAATAAACTTTTTGGAATACATAAAACTATTTTAAAAATCTAGCTATCAACTTCTTAAAAAAGCCATTAAACAAGTTAACCAAATAGAAGAGGTTAAATTTAATTAGAATGAATTATTCAACATATACATCAGAGAGTTTAAACTCTGGATAAACCTCTAACAATTTAAAGCAGTCATGGATGCCATGACAGTATTTACCCTTTAAATAAACCTCAGCATAGGAATGCTCAAATCTGAATTTTCCATGTCTAAAATAGAAAATTCTTTTCAAAGCGATCGTATTTTGAGAAAAACCTATATCACGTAATAATTCCTTATCAGCACGAACCAATCCCCAAAATAAAGGGATACATAACAATTGAATAATAAAATATAGGATCAAAAATAGCTTAGCTAAAAGCATGGCCAAAGTAATGGCGACTGGAGAACCTCCAAAAAGCAAACTAAGAGAGATGACTATGCTTAACCATATTAATATTGGCAAAATAACAGCTATGTCTAATAAAGCGTATTTGAATCCATACCCCATCCAAGCTGGAATATGAAGAATTGCTGTCTTTAAGTTTAATAATGCATCGATATGATGTCTTAAAGAAACATCATCATAAGCATAAGTTACAACCCGAACAAAACTTCCCTCTTCAAAAAACAACTCCTGAAAATTTCCCTGAAGAAGATATCCATTTATCTTGCAAGTAAACTTCTTACTCCGTACATAACGTGCACGATAACTCGTCATATCCAGTCTTAAGTGACTTGGCTGGATTGATAAATCTTCAACAATCCCCTCTAAGGTTATAATATTTTCCATATAACTATTTTATTTACAAAAAATAAGCATCTTTATCCCCTGCTTTTCATTTTATGTCAGCGATTGCTTTATTCAATGTGGTTTATCACAAATTTCTTTTTTACATTTCATTCGATAATGATTATTATTTACAAATGTAAAAACTTCTAAGGAAATCCCCATGACTCGAATTAAAAAATTTGTACACAACAATCGCCGAACTTTTAAAAAAACTTTAAGTTATTATGTTGTGCATATCAGTGTTGCCATGATGGTTGCCTATGTGATTACAGGAAACTTTTGGATCGCCGCAACCTTAAGTCTACTTGAGCCTACTGTTCAGGCATTTGCTTTTTTCTTTCATGAAAAAGTCTGGAATCACTTTGAAGTTAAATAACACACATTAAACGATTTTAAAATTTCCTTGGATCATCCGATATGAATCTTGCTGCTTTTGAAGCATTTGTCAAAGTAATGGAAACAGGTTCAATCTCGATTGCAGCAGAACAACTTTTTATTACCCAGCCTGCCGTCACTAAACGTATTCATGGTCTGGAAGAATATTTTGGTGTCAAACTATTTGAATCTGCGGGACGAGGGATTCAGCCGACCCATGCGGCGCATTCCCTTTTACCCAAAGTGAGAACCTGGCTGAATGAGCTTGGGGAAATTCACCATACGCTGAGCCATGAACAATCACAGGTACAGGGCCGTTTAAAGATTGGCACCAGTCATCACATTGGCCTACACCACCTTGCTGAACCCCTAAAGAGTTTTGTACAGCAATTTCCACAAGTGACTTTAGATGTGCATTTTGTTGATTCTGAACAGGCACATGAGCAGGTTCTGGCAGGTGAACTGGAGCTGGCATTTTTAACTCTTCCCCCTGTCGGGGATGATCGCCTCAACTATGTCACCATCTGGAATGATCCTCTGGTTTTTGTAACCTCTCCTTTTCATCCTTTGGCCCAGCAAACAGAACTGAGTCTGGAAAACCTGATTGCTTATCCAAGCCTGCTTCCCGCCTCACATACCTATACCAGCCAGATCACGCTGGCGGAATTTGAAAAGAAAGGGCTAAAACCGAAAATCACCATGAGCAACAATCCCTTGGAATCCATACGGATGTTGGTCTCAATTGGTTTGGGTTGGTCAGTTCTACCAAAAACCTTGCTCAATCAGGATTTAAAACAACTGGATTTAAAACTGAATATGAACCGTCAACTGGGCATGGTCTGGCATCCTGCACGTATCCAGTCCAAGGCTGCCCAGGAACTGATCAACATGATGCTGTTTGTTTAGCTTTCAATCCCCACCACAGCTACTGCAACTACTGCCACAACTAGAGGAAGAGGACTGATCCTGTAAATATTTAGCGTAGCCCTTGGTCATTTGTTCCAATTCAAAATACTGTCCACTATTCCAGTTTAACGCCTGATCAATGGCAAATAGTCTCGGCATTTGTGTGGTATTTCTTGGATGATCACCATGCAACATACAGCTATAAAGCCACGCCTCAAAGAGTTGCCTATCTTGTTCTTCCGCTTTTATATTTTGATCATAAGGCTGATGGTTTAGCGTTCGCCCAAGCGTCTGCTGGCAGAGTTGCTGATATTGCTGTGGAAATCCCAGCATGACATGCCATAGGGCATCAACCGCATGTGAGGGCATGGCATAGGCTTGCTGTTGCATGGCATGAAGTGCCAAATAATCCTTAAAACCAAATTCGATCAGGCACCGTTGCTTTAGACCCAGTTCAGGATATTGATTTCGGAATTGATTCCAGAAAATTGCATCAATTTTTAGCTCATCTATTTTCTGCAATTTTTTACGGCGGGTTCGGGCAATCAAGGCATTATTACCCACAATAATGGTCCAGATAAAAGGAATGAGCACCCATCCAGTAAAGAACTGTTGTTGCCATGCATACATCAACAGCAAAATAATGAGGGGTAACAAGATCCAGCGTATTTTTATATGGGGTTGATGACGTTTTAACTGGATGAGTGCATCAACCGTGGTGGAAGTATTTTCTTCCCGATTTATTTTTATTTTCATGCTTAAATCTTAAGAAGAAAAGATGACAGCAATATGACAAAAACTATCTCAAAGAGTAAAACCTGTCAGTTCTGAAAAACAACTAATTTGCGCTCACAAAGTATTTTTTTGCTGATCGGTGTTTTATTTTTTCAGATATTTTTTAGCTATAAAATAGACCAACATTCCAAAAGGTAAAATCAGAAATAACGCGCCTACGCCAAAAGCGACATAGGCGAAATAAATATTTCCAATCAGGAAACAGATGCCCAACAGTACAAGCTGAACAATAAACTCCCCCACAAAGTTCAACAAAAAAATTCTGCCCTGTTTGTGGTTGTTCTTTCATTCCAATATTATCTGGTATTTCATCAGTAATATCTTTTTGATGATCTAACATTAAAAATATCCAAATTTCCCAAGTTAAATCGACCAGTCCTGAATTTCCCAGCCCTGTTCCTGCGCCAGCTTCTCCAAACGGTCATCAGGATTGACTGCAATGGCATGGGTGGCATATTCAAGTAGGAAACGGTCATTAATCGAGTCTGAATAGGCCCACGATTCCTCAACCGTCCGACCATCTAACCATTGGTCCAGACGTGCCAGCTTGCCTTTCTGATAGCATGGCAAGCCTGTTACCTTACCCGTATATTTACCCTCAAGCACCTCAGCATTGGTGGCAATAATTTCAGTAATGCCAAATTCACGGAAAATTGGTGCGGTAATAAAATCACTGGTTGCGGTAATCCCGACAATGGCATGTCCCAAATCCTGATGTTTCTTAATGGCCTCAAAACCTTTGGGACGCATTTGTGGACGAATCACCTTTTGCATAAACAACTGATGCAATTCGATTAAATAGGCATTGTCATGTTTGGTCAGAAATTCAAATACAAATTCATTATAGGCAATCGGATCGAGTTGCCCCGCCTTGTAGTCTTCATAGAACTTGTCATTCATTTGACGATGATGAACTGGATCAACCAAGGCCTCATTGACCAGAAACTCACCCCATGAATGGTCAGAGTCGGTATTTAACAGGGTATGATCTAAATCAAACAAAGCCAATTTCATATAAATACTCATTTAAATGCAAATTAAAGAAAAAAAACGTAAATCTATTTCCGTAAGTCACTAAAAATTCGTTAAGATCATAGCAATTTAAACATTTTACTTTGACCTTTTTCGAGTTGGACGTGAAGAGTGACTGTCCCCGAGATCAAAGTCAACGATATAGACAAAATTTAGGTAGCCAAATGATCGACTCAGAAGGTTTCCGACCCAACGTCGGGATCATTTTGGCAAACGATGATGGACAAGTCTTATGGGCAAAGCGCATTGGTCACAATGCCTGGCAATTTCCACAAGGAGGTATCCAGTTTGGAGAAACCCCTGAACAGGCACTTTATCGTGAACTGAGAGAAGAAGTCGGCTTATTGCCCGAACACGTCCAGATTATAGCGCAAACTAAAGGTTGGCTGCGTTATCGTTTGCCACATCGGTACATTCGGTCAGATTCAGATCCCGTATGTATTGGACAAAAGCAAAAATGGTTTTTACTGAGGTTGACGGCATCGCCGCACCATATCCAGCTAAACCTGTCAGACCCACCCGAATTTGATCAATGGCAATGGGTGAGTTACTGGTATCCATTGGGTCAGGTGGTCAACTTCAAGCGTGATGTTTACCGCAAGGCCATGATGGAGTTGTGTTTACAGTTACCTCAGCGTTAATTGTCGAAAAATCATCATATTAAGCAATGATTTTTAACGATATAGCTGTTATAAATAGGCACATAACAATTCAATAAACTGGAGCAGGCATCCATGTCAAACATGCAACTCGACACCCTTAGACGCATTGTGCAGGAAATCAATGCGTCCGTCAGTTTGCATGATTCCCTCGACATTATGGTCAACCATGTGGCTGAGGCCATGCATGTCGATGTCTGCTCGATTTATTTGCTGGATGAACGCAACAAGCGTTATGTGCTGATGGCCTCCAAGGGCCTAAAGCCTGAGGCGGTTGGACACGTTTCCTTAAGCGTGGGTGAAGGTCTGGTGGGCCTGGTTGGAAAACGTGAGGAAATTGTCAACCTCGACAATGCCCCAAAACACGAACGTTTTGCCTATTTACCTGAAACAGGTGAAGAGCTGTTTAACTCATTCCTCGGCGTACCTGTCATGTACCGTCGCAAGGTCATGGGCGTTTTGGTAGTCCAGAACAAGGAGTCCCAGGACTTTAGCGAGGCGGCTGAATCGTTCCTTGTCACACTGTGCGCACAGCTTTCTGGCGTTATCGCTCATGCCCATGCGGTTGGAAATATTGATGTTTTCCGCAAACCGAATAGTGGTTCCACCTACAAGACCTTTCAGGGCGTTTCTGGCGCAGGCGGTATTGCATTGGGTCGGGCAATTGTGCTCTACCCGCCCGCCGACCTGACCGCAATTCCAGACCGTGAAGCTGAGGACATCAGTGACGAGCTGGCATTGCTTGATCAGGCCATTGCCTCTGTTCGTAAGGAAATCCAGTCTCTGGATGAAAAAATGCAGGATTCCCTCATGTCAGAGGAACGCGCCTTATTCAGCGTGTTCCTGCGCATGCTGGATGAAAATGCATTACCCAGCGAAATCAAGGACCATATCCGAACAGGTAGCTGGGCTCAGGGTGCCGTGCGCAAAGTCATTGACAAGCATGTGGCGCTGTTTGCGCAAATGGAGGATGACTACCTGCGGGAACGGGTTTCTGACCTCAAGGATTTGGGACGGCGCATTTTGGCTTGCCTACAGGAAGCGGATTCAAGCCATCGTGAACTCAGCCCTGACAGTATCCTGATTGGCGAGGAGATCAGCACTGCGGCGCTGGTTGAACTGCCTGTCGATAATATTGCGGCAATTGTGACCTCTGAAGGTGCCGCCAATTCACATATGGTCATTGTGGCACGTGCCTTGGGAATTCCAACCGTTGTTGGTGTCACCGAATTGCCAATCAACACACTGGATGACATTGAGATGATTGTCGATGCCTATCAGGGGCGTGTCTTTGTCAATCCGCCACGCCGCTTACGTCAGCGTTATAAGGAAGTCCAGAAAGAAGAAGAACAGATCGCCAAAGATTTGAAGCAATACGAAACACGGGATGCCATTACCCCTGACGGGGTGGAAATTCCATTGTTCGTCAACACAGGTTTGATGATTGATGTGGTGCGTGGCGTTCAACGGGGTGCCAAGGGTGTGGGGCTATACCGTAGTGAAATTCCATTCATGCTGCGTGAGCGCTTCCCAGGTGAGGAAGAGCAGCGTGCCATCTATCGTCAACAGCTCAGCCATTTTGCCAACAAGCCTGTGATTATGCGGACGCTGGATATTGGTGCGGACAAAGACCTACCCTACTTTAGCATTGAAGAGGAAAACTCGGCACTGGGCTGGCGCGGTCTGCGCTTTACCCTTGACCATCCAGAAATCTTTTCCGCACAGATTCGCGCCATGCTCAAGGCCAGCATCGGCTTGAATAACCTACATATCCTGCTGCCGATGGTCACCAGTGTCAGCGAGGTGGAGGAAGTTCTCTATTTATTGGAACGTGACTGGATTGCGGTTCAGGAAGAGGAACAGGTGAAGATCACCAAACCTAAAATCGGCATCATGGTCGAGGTTCCAAGTGTCCTGTTCCAGATTGATGAATTTGCAGAGTTGGTGGACTTTTTCTCTGTAGGTTCCAACGACCTGACCCAATACCTGCTTGCGGTTGACCGTAACAACCCGCATGTTGCCAATGTCTATTCACATTTTCATCCGTCTGTGCTGCGGGCTTTGCAAAATCTTGTTCAAGCCTGCCATCAGCACCAAAAGCCGATCAGTGTGTGTGGAGAAATGGCGGGTGACCCTCTGACCGCCATCCTGCTCATGGCAATAGGGTTCAATACACTTTCCATGAGTTCAAGCAACATCCTGCGGGTGAGAAAGGCAATTTGCCATGTCCCAATGGCAGATGCCAAACAGCTGCTGGACAATGTCCTGCAAATGAACAATCCACTGGTCATTAAAAGCTGGCTTGAGCACTACTTTAAAACCCACGGCTTGGCCGATATGGTAAAATCCAATCGTTTGGTCAGTGCCTAAAAATAGCCCAGGGCATCCTTTCAGGCTGCCTTTTACATAACTGCAACAGGTGAAAAACGTCCTGTTTTTTATATATGGGCATACAAGCTGAATTTTTGAGTTGATTATACAATTACCCTTAACGAACCATTCAATTCCGTTTAATTGTTTATTTTAATGGGACTTTTTTCAAATTTTAACAATTTATTGCTCAACAATCCTCATTGCCACATTTAATATTTATACAGCTTTTATCGAATAAAACATTTACGGCATCAGCTTTAATCCATTGGAAAAAAAGCTTTCATCAACCTAAAGTAAAAACACAAAGGATGTTCAATCATCATTGCAAATCCCGTACAGGCATCTGAATTTTGATACCCAGTTTGCACATGAGCTGATTCAAGCATCTATCTTTTAGAACGGTCAAATGGTCGAGATGAGTTTACACAGGTCATCTTGATGGAGAACAAACATGAGCCAAGACGATAAAAAATGTCCTTTTAGCCACTTAACCACAGACTTTGGTGCTCCCGTTGTTGACAACCAGAATAGTTTAACCGCAGGTGCACGGGGACCCTTGCTTGCCCAGGATTTATGGCTAAATGAGAAACTTGCCAACTTTGTCCGTGAGGTGATTCCTGAACGCCGTATGCATGCCAAGGGTTCAGGCGCATTTGGTACTTTCACCGTCACCCATGACATTACCCAATACACCCGCGCCAAGATTTTTAGTGAAATCGGCAAGAAAACCGAGATGTTCGCCCGCTTTACCACCGTTGCAGGTGAACGTGGTGCGGCCGATGCGGAACGGGACATTCGCGGTTTTGCCCTAAAATTCTATACTGAGGAAGGCAACTGGGATATGGTGGGCAACAACACCCCTGTATTCTTCCTGCGTGATCCGCGTAAATTCCCTGACCTGAACAAAGCGGTCAAACGTGACCCGAAAACCAATTTGCGTAGTGCAACCAACAACTGGGATTTTTGGACCCTGCTTCCAGAGGCATTACACCAAGTCACTATCGTAATGTCAGACCGTGGTATTCCTGCCAGCTACCGTCATATGCATGGTTTCAGTAGCCATACCTATAGTTTCATCAATGCGGCCAATGAACGTTTCTGGGTGAAATTTCACTTTAGGACACAGCAGGGCATTAAAAACCTGACCGATGCTGAAGCCGAAAACATCGCAGGGAAAGACCGTGAAAGCCATCAACGTGACCTATTTGATGCGATTGAAAATGGTGACTATCCAAAATGGACGCTTTTTGTTCAGGTTATGCCAGAACAAGATGCTGAGAAAGTGCCATACCATCCATTCGACCTGACCAAGGTTTGGCCGCATGGTGACTATCCATTGATTGAAGTCGGTGAATTTGAACTGAACCGCAACCCTGAAAACTTCTTCCTGGATGTGGAACAGTCAGCCTTTGCCCCAAGCAACCTGGTGCCTGGCATCAGCGCCTCACCAGACCGCATGCTACAGGCACGCCTGTTTAACTATGCCGATGCACAGCGCTACCGTCTGGGTGTGAACTACCAGCAAATTCCAGTCAATGCGGCACGCTGTCCTGTTCACAGCAATCACCGTGATGGTCAGGGCCGTATTGATGCCAACTATGGCGGTTTACCGCACTATGAACCAAACAGCTTTAACCAGTGGCAGGAACAACCCCAATACAGGGAACCCCCATTAAAAATCAATGGTGATGCGGATTTCTGGGATTATCGTGAAGATGACCATGACTATTTCAGCCAGCCTCGCGCCCTGTTTGAACTGATGACACCTGAACAACAGCAGGTCTTGTTTGACAATACTGCCCGTGCAATGGGCGATGCGCTGGACTTCATCAAATATCGCCATATCCGTAACTGCCATGCCTGCCACCCTGCCTATGGTGAAGGAGTTGCAAAAGCACTTGGCATGACCGTTGCCGATGCACAGGCTGCCCGTGAAACTGATCCAGCCCGTCACTTACCAAGCTTTCTTTAATTCCTGAGAATCCTTTAAAAAGCCATCTTCGGATGGCTTTTTACATTGAATTAGGCGACAATTTAGTCAAGCCATGACTAGAAAAACAACCATGCAGCATAAACTAGAGCAACTGATTCAGGCACATCACATTATCCTGTTTGATGCACAATGTGTGCTGTGCTCTGCCTGGGCCAATTTTATGATTAAAAATGACCATCATCATCAATTCAGGCTTGCATCTGTTCAATCCAGTCTGGGGCAACAACTTCTCAGAAAGTATCAATTGCCCACCGATCATTTTGAAACCATGGTACTGCTTGAAAAGGGCCAGCTTTATACCGAATCAACCGCTTTTTTACGCATTATTCAACGTCTGGACAACCCTTATGCCCTACTGAGATATGCTGGAGTGATTCCGAAAGCAATCCGCGACTTTGCCTATCGCCGCATTGCCTTAAACCGTTACCGTCTTTTTGGTAAAACCGACCACTGCTATATGGTCACACCTGAGGTTCAGCAACACTTTTTGTTGGATGATGTACTTCAATGAAAAGCCCGATTGAAACGATTCAACACATTTTAAAGTTTTGCCAGTTGATGATCGCACTACTCTGGATTTATCAGGGCCTGATTCCCAAACTGTTTTTTCAGGCCGCTGGTGAGCAATACGTTTGGCAACAGTTATATGTACCCACCATTTATATTCCCTGGATGATTTCCCTGTCAGGCATCGCCGAGATTATTTTTGGTGGCCTATTTTTATGGATAACCCATCAGTATCTGCATTGGCTCAGCATCTTCAGTTTGACTGGATTATTGGTTCTTATTTTGTTTATCTATCCAGAGCAAACCTATCAGGCATTCAATCCTGTGGTGATGAATGTTGGACTTGCGAGCCTTTCCATCATTGCCTTATGCTGTATCAGGACGCTACAGCAAGCTAGGCCCGAATAAAGTGCCCCTCGCGGATACAGTAAAAAGGGTTCACCAGTTTTGAAGAGGATTTCATGGCCTGCATCAGTTCATGTTCTGGTGCATCACGGTCTTCATCGGTAAGTTGGAAAGTGCGATAGTGAATCGCCAGTGAACGGTGCGCATGCAGGTCCAGATGCGCATGAAAGGCATCCTGTGGATTCATATGCACATAACGCATCAACTGACGTGGCTCATAGGCGCCAATCGGCAGCAATGCAATTCTTGCAGCCCCATAGCGTTCATAAATTTTCTTGAAATGACCTGCATACCCCGTATCACCCGCGAAAAAACAGTGACCCGTTCTCGCCAATAGTGAAAATCCGCCCCACAACGCCCTGTTCTGGTCCCTGACACCACGTCCTGATGCATGCTGCGCTGGGGTATAGGCGATCTTTAACTCATCATGAAAGGGGATTTCCTGCCACCAGTCCATTTCAATGACATGCAGGTGCTTCGGCAGATAATGGCCATTGCCCAAACCTGTATAAATCGGCATTTCAAATTTATGGTGCAGCCAGTCCAGGGTAGCCAAATCCATGTGGTCATAGTGGTTATGGCTTAACAACACCGCATGGATGGTTGGAAGATGCTCCAGTGCAATGCCCGCTGGGCAAACCCGTCTGGGTCCCCGTCCCTGCTTTGGGCTGACATATTCACACCAGACTGGATCGGTTAAAAAATTATAGGGACCGATCTGGATCAAAATAGTGGCATGTCCCACAAACCAAATCTGCCAGTCATTCAGGTCGGCATGCGGGCGGTTTTGCGGCAACTCAAGCATCTGGTTACGCAGATTAGACTCATGGCTACGGTCAACATTCCAGGTAAAGGATTTACGTGTTGTCAGCCATTTTAGCAGCCCCTTACGGTCAAACGGTGTCAACGGTTTGTCCAGGTTGTAGAAACGGTCAATTCCACAGTGGTCAGAGGCCTCGTGTGGAAAAGGAGGTTTCCCCCAGGTATGGCTCAAGCAAGATTGTGTCGGCAATTGGTAGGTTAATGTCGGCTTATCTTTCATGTACTTCTTCTGTGGTGGAACCTGATCGCTCGTGGGGCTGGGTTATATTGGCTTAGGATTATGGCTTATTTTTAAGGCTGTATCTTTTCCAGATCAAGATATGGCTTGGGATGATAACCTGGCCTTGACCTGCCTGATCCTTTAAAAACATGGCTTTCCATAATCGGTTCTTGATCCTAACATAAGGTCATTGAGTTATGCTGATTTTCTCTGGCTGAGTCAACACAATTTTACTGAACTCATAACGCCAAATGACAATTCAGCTAAACTTACAGGCATAGCGTTTTAATATATTTTTTATATTTTAGAAAAAAGCATATTGTCTAGAAAAGCAGCTACTATATAATGCGGCCATGAGAATTATTTTTTAATACTTTAATTAAAAATAACAGTAAGACACACACGGACAAGTCTTATGGAATTACGCCATCTACGTTACTTCATCACCGTCGCTGAAGAACTCAGCTTTAGTAAAGCCGCACTAAAGCTGCACACGGCGCAGCCCTCATTAAGCCAGCAGATCAAGGACCTTGAGGATGATATTGGCGTACAGCTCTTTCACCGCACCAAACGCAAGGTTGAACTGACCGAGGAAGGGCTGGTTTTTCTGGAACAGGCTCGCCTTACCCTGACACAGGCGGACAAGGCCATCACCATGGCACGGCAGGTGGCAGCGGCAAAAGTCCAGTATCTGAAAATTGGCTTTGTCCCTTCTGCTGAAATCCGTATTTTTCCCTATATTCTACCGCGCCTGAGGGTCAAGCTTCCCAAACTGCAAATCCGCACCCTGAACCTGAAAGAGAGTGACCAAATCGCTGAACTCAAGAAAGGCGACTTAGACATTATTTTTATTAATCAGGAGTTTCAAAATGAGGTTTTTGCCAGTCAGTTAATACTGAAAGAACCCTTGGTGTTTATGCTCCCCAAACAGCATCCCCTGGCTCAATTAACTGAAATTCCAGTAGGGCAATTAAGTGGGCTGGCCATAACCGTTCTGTCCCAAAAGCTCTCCCAGCCCCTGTTTGATACCATCACTCAGTATATTGAACAGCGACAGATTCAGTTTCAGACAATTTCTGAGGCCAACAGCATTGCGGAAAGTATTCAGGCAGTGCATTCAGGCCAAAGCTGTGCCATTCTGCCCTCCTATATGCAGGCACTGGCAACGGATCAGATTGTGATGCGCCCACTGAGTCATTCCCTCCCCTGTCTGGATGTATTTTTCAGCTATAACAGGCTTGAGCCCAGCCTGGCCACAGAACAGTTTCTGGAAGAAATTCGACAGGTATTTGAGCTCGATATTCCTGCATAGTCCCAATGATGAAAAAGATAGCCGATTCAGTCGGCTATCTTTTTACCCTTTAGGCATTACTAAAAAATTCCGCAAACCTTTGGTAACTTGGTCGTTGCTTTATATTGTCAAGATAACGCTCTATGGCTGGATGGGACTGAACTCCTCCCATTTTAAGCTGCCAGAACAGCATCGCGGCAACCGTCACATCGGCAGCAGTAAATTGCTGACCACATAGATATGGATCAGCCTCACTCAGCCCCTGAACAAAGGCCTGATAGGCATCCTGATAATCACCATATCCCACTGAGGATTTTTGTTCTGGCTTCACCTCCACGCCCAGCATTTGATTGGTGGAAGCCGCCTCCCACGGACCAGAGATAAAGAACAGCCAACGATAGTACAGGCCCCGTTTAGGATCATTCAATGCAGGTGCCAAACCCTTGTCTGCAAATTTATCTGCCAGATAGGCACAAATCGCATCCAGTTCATAGACCACCACTTCATCGTCCACCAATACGGGAACCTTTCCAAAAGGGTTGATCTTTAAGTATTCAGGGGTCTTCATTTCAGTTTGAAAGGCAACCTCAATGCGTTCACATTCAACGCCCAGTTCAATCAGCAACCAGTCCACCACCACACCACGTGAATAATTATTGGTATAAAGTTTAAGTGCCATTTTCATATTTCCTTGCTTGTTGGTTTTATTTAAATCTAATTGTTTTGATTGTCAGTTTTTGTCAGTAGTCGAACGGCAAACCTCCTGTGTCCACCATTGCTGAAAAAGTTGTTGCTTAAACTGTGGATACAGTTCCTGACTCAGGCTCAGTTGCTGAATCCGATCTATACGAAAATGCCGAAACCCATCACGCAGTTCACACCAGGCAGCCAGCACGATACGGTCATTAAAATAGCCCAGTGCAAACGGCCACAATATCCTTGAGCTTATCCTTTGCTGCTCATCGGCATAATCAACCAGGATTTTCACCTGCTGGCGAATGGCCAAGCGGACTTGCTCCACCAGTGCCTCATCCACAGGCAACCAGACATTGATCGCCCTTAAGGTGGTTTGCTGCAACAACTGTTGCCGATGTTCAGGCAGTACCGCATTTAACTTTGCCAATACAGAAGTGGAGGCCGATTTCAAGGCCTGATCAGGAATATAGTTCAACCAGTTCAGGGCAAGGACAATCGCCTCAATTTCGGTCTCATTCATGGTGATGGGAGGCAACAGGAAATCTTCCCTGAGCTGAAATCCCAACCCTGCCGCCGCCTCAATTTCCGCTCCCTGCGCCCTCAAGGTTTCAATATCACGGTAAACACTGCGCTGGCTAATCTGCAAACGCTCGGCCAGAACCTGTGCTGTCACAGGATAACGGTACTCCCTTAGCAGTTGTAACAGGTTGAGCAAACGGATTGAACGACTCATGACTTCCCTTTTATTATTATGCAGGGTAAGGCATCATTCCCCTTATCCCTAGTCAGGTCAATATTGTGTTGATTAACTTTCAATCAAGGCTGAGGATGGCAATACAGTTTGAAAATAGCCATGTAGGTCCTGAACTGAACTGACAATGGTCAGGGGTTGGTATTGCTGTAAGGTTTCCACACTATGCACCCCATAGCTCACCCCAATGCGCTGCATATTCAGGTTTTGCGCCATTTCAAGATCATAACTGGTATCACCCACCATAATGGCCCGCTCTACCGCCACACCTGTCTCAAGCAGGATTTCCTGCAACATTAACGGGTCAGGCTTTGATCGGGTTTCACTGGCGGCACGGGTAATGTCAAAAATATCGTGACTATTGGTTTGGTTCAGCACCCGATCCAGACCTTTACGACTCTTACCTGTTGCCACCGCCAGCTTGATCCCCTGCCGTTTTAGGTCAGCCAATAGTTCCGCAACACCACCAAACCATGCATCACCTTTAGAGTTCGCAACGTAGTGGTCTGCATAGCATTGCAAAATATCCTGCTGTAAATGCGGCACCTGAGGAAACAGGATTTGCATCACTTCAGGCAAGCCCAGCCCAATAATGCTTTTCGCAGCCTCATTGGTTAAGGGCTGCTGGAACTGTTGCGCCGCATGTTGCAGGCTTGCCACGATCTGCCCCACTGAATCAAATAAGGTTCCATCCCAATCAAAAATCACCAGTTCGATATTTTGACTCATTTCTGCTTTCTCAACTCATTTAAAACCTGTTGCATGTCTTCAGGCATTGGCGCCTCAATGGTTGGGTAGCCTGGAATTTGCAGACGCATGGCATGTAGGCACAAGCGTCTGGCCTCTGGACCAGCATAGGCGGTGCTGTGACCATATTTATCATCACCAATAAGTGGATGACCAATACTTAAACCATGCACACGAATTTGATGGGTACGGCCTGACAAAGGCGAGGCATGCACCAGTGTTGCCGCCTTGAAACGTTCAACCACGTTCCACTCGGTTTTACTCGGCTTACCCTCTTTAGAGACACGCACACGACGCTCGCCATTGGCAAGCTCATAGCGGAACAGGGGGGCATCAATCAGTTGCTGATCCAGACTAACCTGCCCCTTGACGATCGCCGCATAGGTTTTCTGGATTTTATGCTCACGCAGTAAATCCTGTAATAATTTTAAGGTACTGCGTTTCTTGCTGATCATCACCAAACCTGAGGTATCACGGTCAATACGGTGGATCAGTTCCAGATATTTTTTTCCTGTGGCGGCACGCAGAGCCTCAATCAGGCCATAAGCCACACCACTGCCCCCGTGCACTGCAATGCCCGATGGCTTATTCACCACCAGCAGGCCCTCATCCTCATAGACCACACGGCTCAGCAGGCTTTGTGCCACACTGTCACTGACAGGAACCGCACTTTCATCTTTCTGTTCATAACGAATCGGGGCAACACGAACTTGGTCGCCAATTTCCAGACGGGTCTCGGCCTTTATCCTTTTTTTGTTTACACGGACCTGTCCCTCACGGATCAAACGGTAAATACGGCTTTTTGGAACACCTTTTAATCGGGTAAATAAAAAATTATCAATTCGCTGTCCAGCCTGATGCTCATCCACGTCAAACCAAGTGACACTTTGCCATTGCTGTGTAGAATTCATACGCTCGATTCATCCAAGATTTGCTAAATACGATTAAAAAATGATCATTTAGCTAAGTTATTTCACAAGAAACCTAAACTTAGCCCATAGGCAGATGCCGCAAGGTTTGATATATTCAGCGCACGGATACCGCCGTAAGTGAGCATCAAATCAGAAATTTTATTCAGTTGAAATTTCAAATTGATGAGATATTCACCAACAGCTCGGATAGGTCCTAAAGAATTATGCCGACGCCGAAGGCTTATTATATCGGCAAAAATGGCAAACTGTTGCGTTTAATTGTGCATCTGCACATAGGGTTTGTTGATATTTCAATGAACTCTACGGTTTGTCCAGAAAAAATATGTTGCCAACAAGTTTGTTGGCTATTAAACGTAAACTGATCCACATCAGACAATTTGCTCCCTGATGCCGCATTCAGGCTAAAGCGTTGATGCATTGGAACTGCCAGGCAAAGATACGATGATCATTCCGTATCGGGACGTCCAGATGGGGCGGCCTTAATGCTTAATGACAGTGAAAGTCATCACATCCAATGCACCGCTCACCCGCCAGTGAAGCGCACAGGAAACTTGGATCATTTAGGGTCCAGTGATATATCACGGTGCCCAGGATTGAAGCAGGATTGCCGACATCGAAATAACCGTATCAGAACCCAGAACTGGATTTACAGTCAGTGGTTTCAGAGCTTCGCATATCAAAGCTGCTCCTGAGTCTTGATCACGCCAATTTGATGTTTGCTCAAAAATAGCGAGCGAGTTGTTTGTGTGCATCACTATTAGGTGTCACACCCATGAAACGTATGCTGATTAATGCAACCCACGCTGAAGAGGTTCGCGTTGCACTGATTACTGGTAATCGTCTTTACGATTTCGACCTGGAAAATCGTACCCGTGAACAGAAAAAATCAAATATCTATAAAGGCCATGTCACTCGCGTTGAACCGTCTCTAGAAGCAGTCTTTGTCGAGTACGGCGCTCAGCGCCAGGGCTTTTTATCAATGCGGGAAATTGCAAACTCGTATTTCAAGGCGGACCCACGCCAAACCTCCAACATCCGTGAACTGATCACCGAAGGCACAGAATTACTGGTTCAGGTTGAAAAAGAGGAACGTGGCAACAAGGGTGCCGCGCTTTCTACTTTCATTTCACTGGCTGGCCGTTATCTGGTTTTGATGCCAAACAATCCGAAAGGTGGTGGCATCAGCCGTCAAATTTCAGGTTCAGTGCGCGAAGAGCTTAAGGAAATTCTGGCTTCCCTGAATGTTCCCCGTGGCATGAGCGTGATTGTCCGTACTGCGGGGATCGGACGTTCACAGGAAGAACTGCAACTCGACCTACAGCATTTGCTTGACCTCTGGGCACAGATTCAGGGTACGGCAAGTTCTGGTCCATCACCAATGCTGGTGCATCAGGAAGCGGGTGTGGTGACACGTGCCATCCGTGACTATCTACGTGATGACGTTGCTGAAATCCTGATTGATAGCGAACAGGCCTATAATGAAGCCTATAACTTCGTTAAGGCTGTGATGCCACGTCAGCTGGACAAGTTAAAAACCTATACCCAGAATGAGCCATTATTTGCCCATTTCGGCATCGAAAGCCAAATCCAGACTGCTTATGAACGTGAAGTAAAACTTCCTTCTGGCGGTTCAATCGTGATTGACCAAACCGAGGCACTGGTTTCCATCGATATTAACTCGGCGAAATCAACCCGTGGTCATGATGTTGAAGAAACAGCATTAAATACCAACCTTGAAGCGGCTGAGGAAATTGCGCGTCAACTTCGTTTACGCGATATTGGCGGTTTGGTGGTGATCGACTTTATCGACATGACCAAGGACCGCAACCAGCGTATGGTTGAGGCGAAACTTCGTGAAGCAACCCAAAGTGACCGTGCACGCATCCAGTTCGGCCAGCTTTCACGTTTTGGCCTGATGGAAATGAGTCGTCAACGTTTGCGTCCATCGCTTGAGGAAGCAACGGGCTATGTGTGCCCACGCTGTCATGGCACAGGCATGGTACGCGACCTACGCTCCCTTTCACTTTCAATTATGCGTAAAGTGGAAGAAATTGCATTACGTGAACGTCAAGGCGAGGTACAGGTGGAAGTCCCTGTGGAAATCGCGGCATTCCTGTTGAATGAAAAGCGTCACAGCCTTGTATATCTGGAACAAACCTCCAATGTGCGTGTCACCATTCTGCCGCATCCACATTTAGAAACACCACATTATGAAATCCAGTACAATCCAGCAGGCTTTGCACCATCCAGCTATGAACGTACTGAAGCGACCCGTGACAGTGAAAAACAACTCGGCTATGAATCTTCTGAGTGGCATCTGGAAGAAGCTGAGCACAGTCATGCTGCTCCAGCACAGCAGCAGGCGGCAGCGCCACAGAAAAAGGCTACAACACAGCAAGGCACTGCCCAGCCAAAACAGGCACAGGCAGCAGCATCAAAAGCAGCAAGCCCTTGCGCATGGTTAGAGAACCTGTTTGTTCAAAAACAGGCTCAGACCATTGATCAGTCCCGCTCTGCACAAAATGCGGCGTCAGCCATTGAACAGATGATCAATAATGGCGCTGTGAGCCGTGGTCAATTCGGCCAGGTTGCAACAGCTGCAATTGCGGAAACGACAGCGAATAATGTCTATATTTCCCAGACACCTGTAAAACAGGAAACCCGCGAAGCATTTGATAAAGACGAAAAGTCGAACCGTCCAAACCAATCCCAGAACCCAAAGAAACGTAAGCATAAAGAGCAGCGTGAACAGCATGTACACGCCCATGAACAACAAAATCAGGTGCATGAGGAAGTTGTTCAACTGTCACGTCAGGAACAGCGCCAAGAGCAACGTGACCTGAAACGCCAGCAAAAACGCCCACAGGAATCACAAAACCAGCAACAGCAAAATGATGCTGTTCATGGAAATGATGCCTCTGCACCGTTGCCACGTCGTGACCGTCACAACCAGCAGCGTCCAAACCGCCCGAACCGTCACCGTGACCAAAGTGTTCTCAATGAAACGCCTGTTGCAGTTGAGGTTGCGTCCAATCCACAGCAGCTTAAAGTTGATGTGATTGATACGCCTCGTACTGAACCAATGAACACGGCATTGATCGTCAACATTGATCAGGGACAGAGTGAAATTGTTGCGCTCACTCCACAGCAGACTACTGCGCCAGCGCCACAGGTCGAGCCAGTAAAAGCAGTTGTAGAGACGATTGAAACAGCCACACCTGCCCAGGCAGAGCAAGTTGCTGCTGAAACAACACCAGTTGAAGAGGCAACCCAGGCACCAGCGAAACGTGCAAGCAATGATCCACGTTCACGCCGTCGTCATCAGCGTGGGGCGCAAAGCAGTCAGAAAGCGGCAGCAAAAATTGCACCATCGCAAATTCCAGCGTTGGGGCAATACACCATGGGTGGCCTGATTCGCCATGTTTATGGTGAAGATTGCACAATCCTGATTGAGCAGTTTGGTTTGGTGACCACGTTCAACCGTGCCTTACAGAAGTTCGCTGAACAATATGCCAGCACCCTGGTGGTTGAAACAGCTGCTGAGGAAAAGCGCCCTGTTACACGTGATGCAGAACTTCCAAGCCAGAAGCCAACGGAAGAAGCTGAACCAGCACCTGTATTGCCATTAACACCACCAGAAGCATCCGCTTCGCGTGTTGCAAATGATCCACGTGAACGTCGTCGTTTAGCAAAACTTGCGGCTGAGCAGGCAAAAGAGGAGCATCTGGCTTCCAATACAGCGCCTGCTGCCCCTGTAGAAAGCACTGAAACCACGGAAGAAGTGCAGGCAACAGCAATTGAGGCAGTTGTTGCAGAAAACACTGTTGCTGATGCAGCACCTGAACAACAGGCACTGGCACTTGCAAATGAAGAAACGCCTGTGGTGGCAGAAGAAACAGCACCTGCTGAAGTAGTTGAACCACAGCAACCTGCTGTTGAAACTGAAGCTGCGGTGGTCACAGAGACAACTGAAGCGGTTCAAGCTGTTGAAAATACTGAACCAGCCGCAAACGTTGAAGAAACGGATGCGGAAGATGAAGCTGCAAAGGCGGAAAAAGAGAAATCTAGCCGCCCCCGCCGTCCACGTGGACGTCCACCGAAAAAGAGTACCGTTGGCAATGAATAATTTGCTAAATTGCACTCAATAAGCAAAAGCCTAGTCATTTCGATGACTAGGCTTTTTTGTTACTGTAAAATGTAGCGTCATTGAAATATTGCAAGAGAGGTAGGCCCTTGCGCTGCTTAGTCGCAGCTCAGGTTGATTGCTCTAGGGACTTACCATTAAAAACAGCATCAACAACAATGATGTTAAATGGTTGTGTTCCAACAAATAGCCATTTTTTGGATTGATCGAAAAATAAAACAGGATTGATATGAGCCAAACTACGCAGACCGATATTATTACCCTTGGTGATGTCGCAACCCGACTTCCGAACTTCATCACCAAAGTACCTCATATCCTCAATGGTCTTAAACAGGCATATTTGCGGACACCAGCCTCTCCAGCTGGTTTAGGGATCGCCTTTGAAAAAGCAGTAAAGCGTAACCCGCAAGGTATTGCACTATTATTTGAAGATCAAAGCTATAGCTATCGAGCACTAAATGAATGGGCAAACCAGATTGCACATTACTATTTGTCTCTGGGCGCAAAAAAGGGTGATGTTATTGCGGTGATGGTTGAAAACCGTCCTGAACTCATTGCCACAATCGTGGCGCTGGCCAAAATTGGCGTGACCATTGCGCTGGTGAATACCTCACAGGTCGGCAAGGTACTTGCCCATAGCATCAACCTGGTCAATCCAATTGCCGTGATTGCGGGTGAGGAAGTCCGTGCCGCCATTGATGAAATCCGTCAGGACCTGAATGTTGCTCAGGACCGTTTCCACTGGTTTGCTGATCAGGAAACGCGCAAGCATGCTGGCACTGCACCTAAAGGCTATGTCAATCTTGCCCAGCAAATTGATCAATTCCCGAAATTCAATCCATCCACCACCCGTACAGTGACAGGCAAGGATGGCCTGTTCTATATCTATACTTCTGGTACAACGGGCCTGCCTAAAGCGGTTATTTTCACCCACAGCCGCTGGACGCTGGCTTATGGTACATACGGCCATATCCTTAATCTTGGCAAGGATGACGTGATGTATGTGACCCTGCCACTTTACCATGCAACAGGCGTGGTGGTGTGCTGGTGTGGCGTGATTGCGGGTAGCGCAACACTTGCGGTACGTCGTAAATATTCAACCAGTGCATTCTGGAAAGACGTACAAAAATTCAATGCGTCTGCCATTGGTTATGTTGGTGAACTTTGCCGTTACCTCATTGATGCGCCAACAACGGAACTTGACCGCGCCCACCGTGTCACCAAGATGATTGGTAACGGTATGCGTCCAAACATCTGGGGCAAATTCAAGGAACGTTTTGGTGTGCAGGAAGTTCTTGAGCTTTATGCATCAAGTGAAGGCAATGTTGGCTTTAGCAACATCTTCAACTTTGACAATACCGTGGGCTTCTCTCCTACCCCTTATGCCATTGTTGAGTTTGACAAGGAAAAGAATGAGCTTGTCCGTGACAAGAAAGGCCACTGCAAGAAAGTGAAGACAGGTGAAGTGGGCTTGCTGGTTGGCAAGATTACCAGCCGCTCTCCGTTTGATGGTTATACTGATCCTGAAAAGAACAAGTCGGTTATTCTCAAGGATGTATTTGCCAAGGGTGATTCATACTTCAATACAGGTGACCTGGTTCGTGACATCGGTTTCCGTCATGCACAGTTCGTGGACCGTTTAGGCGACACTTTCCGCTGGAAAGGTGAAAATGTATCAACCACTGAAGTTGAAAACATGGTTTGCGAATACGATAAGATTGCAGAAGCCGTGGTTTATGGCGTGGAAATTCCAAATACCAACGGCCGTGCGGGTATGGCTGCAATCACGCTGGTGGATGGTGAAGAACTGAATGAAGCTGATTTAAGCGCTATGGTGAACGTATTTAAGAAATGCCTGCCATCATACGCAATTCCAGTATTCCTGCGTGTTCAGGCCAAGGTTGAAACCACAGGCACATTTAAGTACCAGAAAAACAAGCTGAAAGAGGATGCCTTTAATCCAGGCAAAACGTCTGAACGTTTGTTGGTGTTATTACCAGGCGCAACAGGCTATTGCGATGTAAATGCTGAAATCTTTAACAATATTCAAAGTTATCAGTACCGTTTTTAGTTTATTTTTTAGCTAAACGAGAGGAAATCGTGTTTTTTATAAACAATCATTCGCATGATTTACAATTTTCTCTTGTGTTAGCTGAATAAATTGCTAGAATACGCAACATCAAAACGATGCAGTGTTTGAAAGATTTATCTTTCCTCTGATTGCTTAGGATCCAAGACCAAAGAAAATCATAGATTTTCTCTTGCGCTCGGGTAAAGCGTTGCTTTACTTATCCTCGCTCAGGGTCGTTAGCTCAGTTGGTAGAGCAGCGGACTTTTAATCCGTTGGTCCCGCGTTCGAGTCGCGGACGACCCACCACTTTATAGTTTTGATCATTATCTGGGTCGCTAGCTCAGTCGGTAGAGCAGCGGACTTTTAATCCGTTGGTCCCGCGTTCGAATCGCGGGCGACCCACCAGATTCAAAGCCTTGTAAATCAAAATTTACAAGGCTTTTTTAATTCCAGATCACTCAAAAAAATTTCTCTGTGGTTCATTTTACAGTTCATTGGTTAAATACCTCGATCACCGCTCCCCTTTGCTGTTCTCTTGCTTGCGAATTTGACTCAGCTTAAGCGATACAGTTTGATAGACTTCTATGCTAGGGAATGGCATCGAATAAGCTGCACAAGCAGAACAAAGTGTGAGCTTTGGAGGCTTGGGACTTATTCATGCTAAACGTGGTGATTAGAAAGCTAAGGAGACTTAGCTATGGGACATTTTTGCTCATAGACTGCTTTTGGGGCAGGTACTATCTCAAGAATTGTTCAATTGAAGTTTTTCTATAAAAAGGTTTGCACTATATAAACATATCCTCAATAATTAAATCATCTTTCCTTAACAAAAACACATAGATATGCAAAACACAATAAGCAGTGCACAATTGGTTGGTAACCTGGCTGAATCAAAAGTGATTGAATGCTTAGAGTCGTTAAGCAAGCCTTGGCAATCGTTTAGTTCGGTAGAGTGGCGATTGATACAACAACATGGTGAACAGATTGGGGAAGCGGATGCAGTCGTATTTCATCCCCAGCATGGCTTGATTGTTCTGGAAATTAAGGCAGGTGCTGTATATGTAAAAGACGGGCAATGGTTTTATGCTTCTGGTCGGTCAATGTCACAATCACCTTGTCAGCAGGCTCGGCGTAATCGCTATGCGCTCATGGAAAAGCTCAGTGCAAAAATTGGTAAAGAGGCGCTCAATCAATTAACGGTGACTCATGCCGTGTTTTTTCCTGATGTGATATGGAAATCTGAAACACCAACTGAATTACCTTCAAAATCTTTTCTTCTTGATCGTCAAAGTTTAAAGAATATTGAAAATGCCTTGCTACAAATCTTTAAAGAAGCAAGCTCTATACAAAAGACTTGGACAAAACCACAGCAACATGCCATTCAGCAAATCTTTGCTCCATCTGTTGTTACCTTTAGCCCCTTAGTCGTACAGATGGAACAAACCAGTCAGGCTCTGCATCGTGCAACACAACAGCAAATGCATGTCTTGCGTATGCTCAGTAGTCAAAATCGTTTATTGATTGATGGTATTGCAGGTTCTGGTAAAACTCATTTAGCAATGGCACTGGCAGAGCAACATGCTCAACAAGATAAACAAGTCTTGCTCACTTGTTATAATCGTTACTTAGCGGCACAGCTTGCACAGGCAACTGCACACATTCCCAATATCAAGGCAATTGCCTTTCATGATCTTGTCAAGGAATACGCTGAATTGGCTGGATTAAGCTATACAGAGCCCCAAAATCCTGCTGATTTAGAATATTTTTATGGCGAGGGTGCAACAGAATTACTGCTAGAAGCCATAGATATTGTAAATAGCCGTTTTGATAGCATCATTGTTGATGAAGCAGCCGACTTCAAATCAGAATGGTGGATTGCCCTAGAGGCTTTAGGTACAGAAAATTTTAGCTGGTATTGTTTTTTTGACTTACAGCAGAATATTTATCTTGATAAGCAAATATGGCAACCACCTTTTGCAGCTAATGTCATGTCATTGACCGAGAATCTGCGTAATACTCAGCCTATTGGCTTAGTTGCCACCAAATATGGCCAATCCAAACCTGCTGAACGTTATTTAGTTGAGCAAGGTATTGAGCCCCTTTGGCATTATTGCGATGATTTTGCGGAAATGGCGATACAGCTTCGCCAACGACTTAAACAATTGATTGAGAAAGAGCAGATCCCTGCGGAAAACATTGTGGTACTGTCTCCTTTCAGACATAATAATAAGCAATCCTCCTGGTCAGTTGGATTAGATCAAGTACAGATTAATACCAATATGGCTCAGATTATGCAAAATCATGTCCGTGTCGGAACAATTCAGGGCTTTAAAGGTCTGGAGGCAGAGGTTGTTATTCTTGTCGGGCTCAACGCTAAAGCTGCACAGCATCCAACCTGGTTTTATGTAGGTGCAACTCGAGCAAAAGCGGCCTTATATATTTTGGCATTGAAAGATAGTTGGTTCGCAGAATCTTAGAAATTTTACTTTTTAATAAAGTAACTCTATGTTCAAGTCACGGGTGACCCACCAGATTCTGAAAAACCTCATCAAAAATAATGAGGTTTTTTATTTTGTAATAACTATTTTTCAAAGATGCTCATCCTCTCAGTTTTTGAACATCCTTACCTAAAACTATTTATAGACTGAATTATAAAAACGCTTCCAACACTGAATTTAAAAACACATGCCCCTGTTCAGTACATGAGATGCGGTTTAAATCGTTAACCAATAAATTCTTTTCACGCAATTGGTTCAATGTTTTATTCAGGTCATTTAGTTCAAGTCCTGTACGCTGCCCATAAAGTTCGGCATTAACTCCATCATTTAAACGCAAGGCATTCATCATAAATTCAAAAGGCAATTCATCTGATTCAATCTTTTTCATCTGGAGATGATCCGCAGGAACCTTGGCTAAATAATCCTTGGGCAAACGGGTTTTCTGAAAACGATAAATTCCATCTGGACGGGTGACTTTACCATGTGCCCCCGCTCCAATTGCCAAATAATCACCAAACTGCCAATAGTTCAGGTTGTGCGCTGATGGCTGTTCTTTACGCCATGCGGAAACCTCATAATTGATAAAGCCCTGTGCCTTTAAATAAGCTTCGCCCTGCTCCTGTATCTGCTCCAGCAATTCATCCTGCGGAAGCACAGGTTGGGTACGGAAGAAAACGGTATTCGGCTCAATGGTCAACTGATACCAACTGATATGGGTTGCGCCCTGCTCTACCGCAAGTTTGAGGTCAGTTAAAGCCTGTTCAAGGGTTTGTTGGGGTAAACCATGCATTAAATCCACATTGACACGCTCAAAGCCTGCCTGCCGCGCCTGCTGAATGGCACTGAGCGCATTATCGGCAGAATGAATTCTTCCCAAGCGCTGTAAATGTTCTGCATTAAAACTTTGCACGCCAATCGACAAGCGGTTAATACCCACGGCAAGATAGTCTGCAAAAGGATCATGCTCAACCGTTCCAGGGTTGGCTTCCAAAGTGATTTCACAATCAGGCTCAAAGTCCAGACGAGCCCTGAGCTGTTCAAATAACCATGTGTAGCCCTGTGCAGAAATCAGCGAGGGTGTTCCCCCGCCAATAAACACACTATGAATGGAGCGCCCTTGTGCCATTTCCACCTGAGTTTCAAAGTCAGCCACTAATGCCGCCAGATACTGCTGTTCCAGGTCGGTGGACAATTGACCATCAGGTACAGCATGTGAGTTAAAGTCACAGTATGGGCACTTGCGCACACACCAGGGCATATGGATATAAAGTGAAAGTGGAATAAGGGCTGGATTTAATTCACTCAAAATATAAGCTCAATAACAGAACTTAATTATTTTAACATGACTCGACTAATCAACGGCTCATCATCTATGTTATGTATGAGACCACCAAGAATAATGAATGATATAAATATGATCAAACTCTCAAGCCAGTTACTTTTTATCATTCCCCTCGCTTTGGGAATTGGTATTGCAATGGCCTTTCAAACCGCAATAAATACCCAGCTTAAAACATATTTACATTCGCCCATACAGGCAGCTTTTATTTCATTTTTGTTTGGTACAATTATTCTTGCGATTATGGTCTATTTCCAGAGTGCAGCAAAACCAAGTTTAAGTGAACTTTCACACATTCCGTGGTTTTTGTGGCTGGGTGGAATACTTGGGGTTTATGCAATTAGTATGAGCATTTATACTGCACCTAAACTTGGCTTCTTAACATTTACGGGTTTGGTCATTTTTGGGCAGCTTGTCATTTCCATGTTACTGGATCATTTTGGCTGGTTAGGGACAGAGAAAACCCCTGTCAACTGGCAGCGCCTACTCGGCGGTATTGTCATTTTCATTGGTGTTTTACTAACTTTACAACGCTGATTTTTCACAATTTTAAAGAGTATTTTTTGTGCCCCACACCCACACTGCACGGTTTGAACTTAAGCAACTTTTTCACCTGATGTTACCCATCCTGATTACACAGTTCGCCCAGGCAGGTTTAGGCTTGATTGACACGATTATGGCAGGCCACTTATCCGCAGCAGATCTAGCGGCAATCGCGATTGGTGTGGGGCTGTGGATTCCGATTATGTTGCTGTTTGCAGGGATCATGATTGCCACCACCCCACTGGTTGCGGAAGCACGGGGCGCAAAAACCCCTGAGAAAATCCCAACCATTGCACGCCAGTCCTTATGGGTTGCCGCAATTCTTGGAGTGGTTGCCATGTTGATCCTGCAAGGTATGCCGTTCTTTTTACCCCTGTTTGGTGTGCCCGAAAGCTTACTCCCCAAAGCCAGCCTGTTCCTGCATGCGATTGGTTTTGGCATGCCAGCAGTGATGATGTATGCCGCCCTGCGTAGTTATTCCGAAGCATTGGGACATCCCCGTCCTGTTACAGCAATTAGCCTGCTTGCATTATTGGCGCTAATTCCCCTGAACCTTGTTTTCATGTATGGATTTGGCCCTATTCCAGCATTGGGAAGCGCAGGCTGTGGATTTGCCACAGCAATCCTGCAATGGCTGATGTTCATCACTTTGGCAGTTTATATTTCCAGAGCTCAGGCTTACAGACAGGCACCGATCTTTACCCAATGGGAAAAACTGGACATAGGCTGGACAAAACGTATTCTAAAGCTGGGCTTTCCGATTGGTCTGGCGGTGTTTTTTGAGGTGAGCATCTTTAGTACAGGGGCAATTGTCCTTAGTCCATTAGGGGAAAATGCGATTGCAGCTCACCAGATCGCCATTTCAGTCACCTCACAACTGTTTATGATTCCACTATCGTTGGCAATCGCCTTAACCATTCGCGTTGGGATGTATTATGGCGAGAAAAACTGGTTTGCTATGCGTCAGGTACAAAAAGTTGGGTTGATCAGTGCCACCATCTTCGCCACCTGTACCATGACCCTGATTGCCCTAGCCCGTCCCTATATCGTGGCGATTTATACCAATGATGTACACATCATGCCGATTGCCATGTACCTGCTCTGGTTCGCAATGGCATACCAATTGGTGGATGGCTGGCAGGTCAGTGCGGCAGGCTGCCTGCGTGGCATGCAGGATACACAGGCTCCGATGTGGATTACCCTAATGGCCTACTGGGTGGTAGCCTTTCCAATTGGCTTGTACTTGGCCCGCTATACCATTTGGGGCGTGGCGGGTGTCTGGCTGGGCCTGATCATTGGCTTAACCATAGCCTGTGTCCTGTTAATTGGTCGTTTATATTTGAATAATAAGCGTTTAGGCCATTGAATCATCTTAAATGAAAATTTTATAGGGCGTATTTGATACGCTCTAAATGTATCTTAATAATAAATCTCTCTAATCTTTCATAGGATTAACCAAATAATCATTTAGTAAATTTATATGTCTAAATAATTCTTTAAACCTTTTTTTATATTTTTCTTTTATTACTTCTGAAAAATGATTTGGATATAGATAATTTAAGGCATATTCTTCTATTTTCTTTCTCTTCTCTGGATAGATATTACCATAAGTAAATAACATATATGCCAAATCTAATTGTTCCACACCAAAAGGACTGATTTCACGATTATTATAGCTTGGTAAAATAAAATCATCTTCTGTACTAAAAACAGTCTGATCAGAATTTAAAAACAGGTCAATAAATTTTTCCAGACTATCAATAGATACAAATAAACTTAAACAAGAATCCAATTGCTCTAAAAAAATATTAAAATATTTTGCATCTTCTTTATCAAATTTAAAATATCTTATATCATGCTTAGCTCCATATTTACTTTCAAAATCCTGAACAAATTTTATAAAACCAAGATTAAAATGAATTCCCATTAAATAATTATTAATATTTTTCTTAATTACACATAATTTCTCATTCATATCAAAATCATGAGAGAAAAAATCATAACAAAAAGATGAGGCTGTTAATTCAAATTCACCCCACTTTTTAGAGTAAGTTAAAACGATCTTAAATTTTTGTTTAACTCCATTATTACATACTCTTTGAAAATGTAATCCATTGGTTTTTTCCACTGAACCTGAATATTTAGTTTCCTCTTCCAACTCAAAATAACGACCAAATGGATGTTGCTGCATAAATAAAAAGACCATCTCCCGCATTTCTTTTACATCTTTAGGAATATGCTCCAGACTGGTTATCTTGTTAGATTTTTTAACCGCTTTAAGCGGTGGATAGAGCTGAAAAGCATCTTTTAAAGCATTGCGTCTGGTATATGAGTCAGTATTACAGAGTAACCCATCCATTGAGCTATAGGCACAAACACCTGAATGTTCAATTGCCTCATATAAAACTCGTTTAAATTCTTGGCTCGTTTCATTACCCAACATATTTTCATCATGCCATACAATGCGTCTAGTTCGTTTAGCAACATCCAGAGTATTTTCAATTCTTTGATCCATTCCCTCAAAATAATCTGCGTATTTTGGTTGTTTGACCACCTCATAAAGATATTGAAAGAATTTAAGCAGGTGAGGTGCATCCGCCCCTCTCTCTTCATATTTATAATAAACCTCATTGCGTATTTCATAGGCTATTTTAAAAGTATCCTCTGCATCAGCCAAGATTTCCTGCCATTGATCATCCTCTAAATCAACTTCTGGTTCCCATAAATACAGTTCATACGTTGCCATGTTTTATTCCTTTTTTTGATAATATTTTTCAAGCGATTTTTTAAAAGAGGTGCTGATAAGCTATTCTCGTAGCTCATTTTTATAAAAAACTGTCAGCTTATTTCAGTACGTGACACTCTTTGTTTTACATGCTCTTTTACAGCATTTGCTATTTTTATTTCTTCCTCCACAGTTTTTTTCATCTCATCCTCCCTACCTTCAAAATAATTTATTACAACTTTAGAAATATTTTTTATATATTTTTCCTCCATATTTCCATACAAAGCTATTCTTAATAAAAATAACACTCCCCCTCCCCCTTTTATATTTTTGCTTGCAACTCCATTTAATATATTATTTACCCCTCCATCCACAAGCTCATTAGAATAGAAAAACAAATCAACTAAATCATAAATACTTTTAATTGAACCTAAAATATTTAATACATCTCCCAATTGAAATAAAAAATTTTCAAATAAAAAAAATTCATTATTTTTAAATTCAAAAGATGTTATTTCTTTTTTCTTTGAAAAACAACTAATAGACTTCAAACCACTTACAAGAAAAAGTATATCAAATACATTTTTTATATCAACACCATTCAATCTAATTAACTTATTGCTTTCAAAAAATTTTTTTTCCTCTTGATCTAAATATTCATTTACAATAACCCAATTATACAAACCAATTCCTAATGAAAAAACAGAACGCCTCTTATTATAATTCAATGAAATTTTAAAATTATGACTTAATCTTATAAAATCTTTTTTAAACATTATAGAATAATATTGCTCATTACTATTAAATTCTTTAACAATTTTCTCTACTTCAAACTGACTGCCTACAGGATGATGCTGCATAAAAGCGAGTAGCATATCTTTCATTTCAGTGACATTTTGTGGAGTGGTACCTAGTGTTACAGATGGTCTAGGGACTTGAGGAACTAATACAGGATATGCATTAAATATTTCTTTAAATATACTTTTTCGGGCAATAGAATCTGATGGCAATAAATACCCATTCATTGTTTCATAGGCACAAACCCCTGATTGTTCAATCGCCTCATACAAGGCTCGCTTAAATTCATTACTCGTCGCGTTGGCAAGGGTGTCTTCATCCTGAAATACCAAACGTGGACTTTTATTAAAATAGCCTTGTTGTTCAATAATCCAGTCTAACAAACCCTCAAAATAGGCTTGATACTCTGGTTTATTTAAAATCTCTAAAATACAGTTAAAGAAAGTTACTATATGGGATGCTGTATGTTCTTTATCTTTAAAATTTTTATAAATTTTTTGACGAATCACTGTTTTAATAGTAACAGGATCATGCTGATCTATATATTGTAATGTTTCATTCCATTCCTGATTACTTAAATCAACTTCTGGTTCCCATAAATATAGTTCATACGTTGCCATGTTTTATTCCTTTTTTTGATAATATTTTTCAAGCGATGTTTTAAAAGAGATGCAGATAAGCTATTCTCGTAGCTCACTTTTACAAGAATCCGTCCACTGATTTTCAGGGCATGATACTTTTATAACCCTTACCATTTCAATTATTTCATCTATAGTTTTAATTATATTTTCCCTAAAAAATTCTGGCTGAGAATTAACTAAATTTTTCTTAATATTATCTATTTTTTCTTCAGAAAAGTTATTAAACACCACAGTTTTCAACAAGCTAAAAAGAAACTGATTAGAAAAACCATTCATTGTTTCATTTAAAAAATCACCACTAGAGTTTAAGAAAAAATCTTTTACCTCTTTAAAATTATTTAAAAACCCTAATAAGTAAAAAATATTATTCAATTGAAACAAAAACTTATTAAAAAAATCCATTTCATTAAAAGAAAACCTAAAATCACTCAACGATCTAAACTCTGAAATTTCATTAAATTCATAAATAAATTCAAGATCACTAACCACATAATCAAAATAAAATATATTATCTTTAATATTTACTCCACTTATATTTAAATTGTTATTACTTAAACAAGCTGTATCACTCTCACTCAAATACACCTCTCCAATATAAAATCTATTATTCATTACTTCCAATTTAAATTCTTTATTCTTATTAATATACTTCAACATTATATTAAATTGATGAATTACACTTTCACAATATCTTTTAAAATAAACTCCATAATACTGTTTCTTATCATCAAATTCTTTAACAATTTTCTCCACTTCAAACTGACTGCCTACAGGATGCTGCTGCATAAAGGCAATTAGCATATCTTTCATTTCAGTGACATTTTGCGGAATAGCATCTAGTGTTACAGGTGGTCTAGGGACTTGAGGAACCAATACAGGATATGTATTAAATATTTCTTTAAATATACTCTTTCGGACAATAGAGTCTGATGGTAATAAATAACCATTCATTGTCTCATAGGCACAAACCCCTGATTGCTCAATTGCTTCATACAAGGCTCGCTTAAATTCATTATTCGTCACGTTGGCAAGGGTATATTCATCCTGAAATACTAAACGTGGACTTTTATTAAAATAGCCTTGTTGTTCAATAATCCAGTCTGATAAGCCCTCAAAATAGGCTTGATATTCCAGCTTATTTAAAATTTCTAAAATACAATTAAAAAATTTCTCGATATGGGGTGCAGAATGTTCTTTATCTTTATGGAGATAATATATTTTTTCCCGAGTGATACTTGTCATTCCATCTTCATCATGACTAGCTATAGCAGTGTTCCACTCCTGATTGCTTAAATCAACTTCGGGTTCCCATAAGTACAGTTCATACGTTGCCATGTGTATATTCCTTTTAATCATAATTATTATTAAATAATGTCTTATTTTAACAAAAAAAATCTTTTAAAATCAATATACTTGCAACTTAACAAATTAAGAAAATTTTCTTCAAACCACTTTTTTTATTTTCAGCATTAAATATTATGAGCTTACACGACTTAACATTTTCATCTAGGCAATTTAAGTTTTGTCGCCTATGATCAGGGTATCGCTTAAAATCAGATCACAGGGGTCCAACCATCATGGCAAAGCATGCAAGCTCTCCCAGTAAACGTTTTCTAAAACTGGCTGGCATGACTGCAAGCATCGCCAGCAAAAGCGTTGCCAACTCCATTCGCAACCTGACCGCAGATGAAGAACAAAAAAATGCGGCACGCAGCCAGCTTTTTCAGGAAATCGGTTTACAGATTGCCAATACACTTGGAGAAATGAAAGGCGCAGTGATGAAAGTCGGGCAGATCGCCTCACAATACAAAGACATTTTCCCGCCTGAAGTCGCCAAGGCGATTGCCAAACTGCAACGTCAGGCCCCAGCCATGCCTTTTGCTGAAATCAAGCAGCAGGTTGAAAAAGAGTTAGGCAAACCACTGAATGAGATTTTTACCTCATTTGAGCCAGAACCTTTCGCGGCAGCCTCGATTGGTCAGGTGCATCGTGCAGTACTCCCTGACGGGCAGGCGGTGGTGGTGAAGGTGCAATATCCTGGCGTTGACCAAGCCTGTGAAAGTGACTTAAAGCAGGTCCGTCTTGCCCTGCGTTTAATGGGTGTTTTAAAGATTGATAAAAAATTACAGGATCAGTTATTTCAGGAGATTCAGGATAGCCTTTCCGCCGAGTTAAACTACGAAATTGAGGCGCAGAATCTGGAAGTGTTCAAGACTTTCCATGAACAGCTTGATGATCAAGTAATTATTCCAACGGTGTATAAACAATATTCTTCCCGACGGGTACTCACCCTAAGCTTGGAACAGGGCGAATCGATTGAAACCGCAAGCACATGGTCGGTTGAAACCCGCAACCAGATTGGCCGCCGCCTGATCCGTGCCCTAGGGCAGGAAATGTTCTTCCTGAAACGCTTCCATTGTGACCCACATCCAGGCAATTTTGCCTTTCGGGAAGATGGCAGTGTCATCATCTATGACTATGGCAGTGTCAAAACCCTTTCGCCAGAACTAATTCAACAGTTTAAAGCCCTGGTGAATGCGGCACGTCAGGAGGATATTGCCCAGGTTGAAGATTTACTGGTAGAACTGCATTCAATTGCTGAAAAACAGAAATTTCCAAGCGAGCTGTATGTCCAGTGGATTGAAGTGCTGTTACGTCCATTAAGCACCCATTATGACTTTGCCGAAAACTCATCCCATCATGATGGCATGCGATTGGTGAAAAAATCATTGAAATACTGGGATGTATTTAAGCCATCTCCAGATACATTAATGGTCAACCGTACCATTTCAGGACATTATTGGAACCTGATCCATCTTAAGGTGCATGACAACCTGAATGACCTGTTTGAGGAACTGGTTCCCAATTAAAGCCTGATGCAGGTTTTTATCATGCCGCCTGAATCTTTGGCATAAATTCTTTGGTGAAATAAGGGATAAGCAAGCCTGTTTCAGGATTTAACAACTTTTGCTTATAGTCTTGCAGATATGCAGTTGTGTCATGGTCATTCGGATGGAAATCTAGGCGCAGATATTCCATCACATGCCCGACCGTACTGCCAAAAACACCATTCTGGGGATTCCACAGTACATTTAGGCTGTAGGCCACATCTTTCCAATAACGCGGACTTATTGCATTCAATGGCCGTCTTAAAATTGGAATGCCTACCGCACCAGCGAAAACCAGTCCCATAATGGTAAAACTGGCAAGGAAGAAGCCTGTAATACGCAGGGTATAATTGCCTGAAATCAACTGGAAGACATCATAGGCGACATCCTTATGTTCCGATTCCTCCATAAAATGCCACATCCATAAGCCCTTGGTCTTGTCATCGATTTCTTTTGCCCAGATCTCCGCATCATGCTTCATGGCAAATTCTGCAAATACCGCAGTAAAATGCTCAATACCTGCCATCAGTGATAATTTCAATGGCTGGGGAAAACGGTGAAAACCATACTTGAAAACATTTTCCGCCAAAAAACGATAAAAACGTACAGGATATTGATGGTTTGCCAGAGTCTGGTCATTAAATGCATTGTGTACTTTAGAATGGATCGCCTCCTGACCAATTAAAGCGGTTACGCGCTGTTTTAGAATCGGGTCATTCACAAAATCACGGTGATAACGTGCTGTTTCAATCACCAGTTCCTCACCATAGGTCAGGAAAATCGACATCGCTGTTACATAGGCACTTGCCAGCTCTGCATTGCGGTAAAAATTGTTATAGAAATTCTGCCCATCAAACTTAAACTCAAGATGACGGATTGGGAACGGGATTCTCTTGGTAAAATCAGGGTACTCAATGGTGGAGTTCATCAATTTACCCACAGATTGTTTTAACTTCCTTACAAGCATCGCAATTCCCTGTATTCTAAAATAAGATGAGGTGACGTGTTTTTCCAATGTTTGCCTGCATATCCAGTTTGCGTGCAGACCAATCCATATAAAGCAACACCATATTAATCCGATCTTTTATTCGGGTTCAATTCAGATAACATCCTAAATATTTATTCTTATAAAACAAATATTAAACAATAGCTTAAGAATATTTTTCATATCAAAATATGTATCAGTCATAGATTTTTATAAATAAAGATATGAAGTATTCGGGTTTTTCACGCTCAAACCACTTAACTTAAACAGCAATTACCTTAACCATTCATCAATCAGGATTTGTTCTTATTAAGGCAAAACTTGAAACAGATTAAATTGACTTCATTTATTGTTATGTTATAACATTTCTTTAAACAATGGAGTAGTTCACAATGCGTAAAGATATTCATCCCGCCTATCAACAGGTTCTTTTCCACGACACCAATGCCGATGCCTATTTCCTGATTGGAAGCACCATTCAAACCAAGCAGACTAGGGAATATCAGGGCAAGGTTTATCCCTATGTCACACTGGATATTTCCAGCGCATCACATCCGTTTTATACAGGTGAAGTGCGTCAGGCCAGCAATGAGGGCCGTGTCGCCAGCTTTAACAAACGCTTTTCCCGCTTTAACCGCAAGGCTTAATCTAGTTTTAAGTTTGATTGATTAAACTGGCATAATTCGAAGTCTAAGGTTCTATCTCCTCCTCTTAGACTTCTTTTTTTATGCCCAAATTAGCTGTTGCTCATCTTTTTGAACTAAGTGGCCGTCAACCACTGATGCAGGCTCATGCCCAGAATGGTAAACAGCAACGACCCAATCACATGAATTAAAATCGCTGCACAGGCGTAGCCCAGCTTGCCACTTTGTAATAGGGCAATAATTTCGGCGGAAAAAGTCGAAAATGTGGTCAGTGCGCCACAAAATCCAGTAATCACAAACAGTTTATAATTGGGACTTAGGGCACTTTGGGAAAAATAAGAAATTGCAAAGCCAATAATAAAACCACCCACAAAATTAACGGTGACCGTACCCAAAGGGATATCTGGAAAAATAGGATTCAGCTTTAAGCTCAGAAGCCAGCGCAGCCATGCACCCAGCACAGAACCCAAAGCAATTGAAATTAAAGGATAATACATGAATTACTCCACACAAAAAGCTGGAGAAAATATGAAGTTAAACATGAATTTATCAATATTGTACTGGAATTTTTTCATCTGCGAACTCCAAATAGGGAACAGAGTACGCACGAACCTACGTCCCCTGTTCAGGGTCACGTAGGCATCATTAGCCACTATGGCGGTTTGTAACAGGAGGAATGCCATCTCCTTTGCTCTAAAATAACATAATTCTGCGACAACTCAACTGCTGTTTTTAGGTAGTGATAAGGCTGTGCATAAGGCTTAAGTTATCCACAGTTTAGGGGAATCTGGCTAAAACCTGCTCGCCGATGACATGAAAATCCAGTTCAGGCACCACAAAGGCAAATACTTCGGCATTATCCTCTAAACCCAATTGCTGTAACAGTTGAGGGGCTTTTAGGGAAATCATCTCTGCTGCCTGAATCTGCTGAAACTGTATCGGCATTTCAATATCGCCCTGTGACAGCCGTTGTGGCTGGTCGACCCATTCAGCCCATGCATGATCCTGATCAACAAGAAAATGTACCGCCTCATCCCATGAGGTAAACACGTTCCGCCATGAGCCTGGCAAGCATTTTTCCCCTGTGATTTGTACATTGCTGGCAAATGAGTAAGCAGGATCAAGCATGATGTCAGTCTGAATGCTTTTTTGCTGCTTATGATACTGATACTGATGCTGAAATATAGGTGCATATTGGGCAGGCATCACATCACTGGCCAAACGTCCACCCAGCACATATAGATACTGGTCTAACATCACCTGTTCAAATATCACTGTCTTGGGATGTGAGTCATCCAGATAAAACCGCCAGTTGCTTTGCTGGGGGGATGGCATCCATTTTCGTAGCCTGCCTAAAAATTGGAATCCAAAATGATGGTGCTGATAGGTCAGAATTGTAAAAATGGTTTTGCCCTGTTTCTCCCACAATGTCACCTGTTCAGGATAGCGTTGCCGAACCTGTTCAGCATCCACCAGCCATGACAGATAAACAACATTGCTAACCCGACTTTGCAAACGCATAAATGGCAACACACGCATCAACATACGGCGCAGTTGCAACAACACACCACAGGCGAGCAGCTTAGTTAAAAAGCGGAAAAACAGTGTCTGTCTTGGTGGTTTAAAATCATGGCGATTCATTATTATTCAGTAGGTTAATTCTTTCCCTGAGCATAAACTGCCTGTGTTGCTACGTCCAGTTTAATTCCTGTCTTCATCAATTCCATTAATTCAATGCTATGATGCTGCCATTCATTTGATCAACAGGGAACTGAATATGGCTCAAGAATTATTGTCACAATTAAAAGATGGTTCTGCAAAGTTTGCAGATGTGTTGGCATTTATCGAGGCGCGTTATCAACATACGCCAACCGCTTTTCAAAATGGCGCACAGTTTAATGCGGCAACAGAAAATCAGGGCAGTGCCAAAGTGTTCTCTTTTGCCAAACTTGAGGGTTTAAGCCAACAGGATACCCTCAATTTGTTTGCGGAACATTATGCCTCTGTACTTGCCACACCTGAAGCAAGCGACCACCAGAATATCCGCCAGTTTATGCAGAATGGCTGGGATGGCGTGAATTTTGAGGGTGAAGCTTTAACAGCAAAGTAATAAAAACAGGAGGTGCTAAAGCCTCCTGTCTTTTTTAATCTATTCTATTTTAAGGCCTTTCCAGTTTGCGTAGCTCAGTGGTTAAACTATAAAAATCTCCACCCATTTTGCCTACGCTATCCAACTGCTGCTGATTGATCATCGTCCCATTCCAAAGACAGTCATCGACATAAATAGACTTTACATCCAGCAAGGCAACCGTTCCACCTGATGGCAGGCTACTCAATTGAATCACTTCCCTTAAATGACATTCATAACGAATGGGAGAATCTCTCACTGCCAACGCTTCAACACTATTGCCAGCACATGACTCAATCTCAGCAAAATCAAACTCACTCTGCTCAGGGGGAAGCAAGGCACAGGATAAATTCATCTTTTCCATTAACTGGGAATTCACAATATGTACCACACATTCCCTGGTCGCAATTAAATTTCTCAAGGTGTCCTTATCCTGACCACTTTGTGGATTGACCTGTGAATACCACAGGATCGGAGGATTACAACTAGCCACATTGAAAAATGAGTAAGGGGCAATATTGTCAATCCCATCAGCGGATCGGGTACTGATCCATGCAATTGGACGCGGCGTGACTCCACCGACCAGTAAACGATAGGCTTCGGTTGGACTGAGGGAGGCTGTATCAAAAATCATGGGAATCACATTGAGAGTTTAAGGACGTTCAGCATATTGCGGTAAATCATCGGCAATACAATCCCATTCAGCTTTAGAAGCAACAAAGATATGCATAGTCGGCTTTTGTTGTAGCTGAGTATCTAAAGTACCAATTCTCAAACGATAAAGCTCTGGCTGTGTATCACGCGAGCTGATCAGCGGTGAACCACATTCACCACAAAACCAACGGTACACCCCCGATACTTCAAACTTCTTAATTAGGTTTTCACCCTGCACAATTTTAAAATCTGCACTGTGAATCGGGGCATTGGTTGCAAAGGCTGTGCCATTGGCTTTACGGCAGCGTTGACAGTGGCATTGCACAATCTCGCCAATTTCACCATGAATCTCATAATGGATGCCATTACATAAACAACTTCCGTGGTAAATAGGGGTAACTTGAGACATGCCAATTATCCTAATCAAAGTTTTCTAAAAACTAGCATTTTTGAAAGCTCAACAACAAGATAAATATTATATGGCTGCATTCAATAGTTGATGTACGCCTTGCCCTGCCGCTCGCCCTGTGGCAAAACAGGCAGTCAGTAAATATCCACCTGTCGGTGCATCCCAGTCCAGCATTTCCCCACAGCAAAATATATAGGGATTGGACTGCAATTGCAGTTGTGAAGATAAGGCTACTTGCTTTACCCCACCTGCACAGCTAATCGCTTCCTCAATTGGGCGGAAACCATCCAGGGCAATGCTTAACTGTTTGATCTGCCTTGCCATCATTTCAGGCTGTGACCACAGATTTTTATCCACCACTTCTCGTAGTAAATTGATCTTCACATGGTCCAAACCTGCCTTACGCCAAATATTGGTAATGGACTGCTTTTTATTGCCCTGCAATTTCTTTTTTAATTGTTCAATCGTAATATCAGGGAGTAAGTCCAGATGCAGTTGCAAGGGCTGATTCTGGGCTGCAAGCTGTCTTAACTCACGTCCCAGTTTATAAATAACTCCACTTTCCAAACCATAATGCGTCACCACAATATCGCCATGCGTTTGCTGGTCAGGCTGTACCCATGCATTGACACGCTTGAGTGGCTGGCCAAAACAGTCCTGCATAAACGGTGACCAAGCCTTTAACACACCAACATTGCTGGCCTGAAATGGCTTAATTTCATTTGAGGATAACCAGTGTTGCCAGCCACCATCGCTGCCCAACTGCGGCCATGACACTGCACCACAGGCCAAGACAATCGTGTCATAACTTTTTGTGAATGATTGGGTTTGATTTTCAACGATTAATTGATTACCAGACAACGCCACACAACGATGGCGATAATGAAATTTCACGCCATCCGCCATTAGACGTTTTAACCAAGCTCGCAACAATGGCGCGGCTTTCATCTCCACAGGAAATACCCGCCCAGAACTGCCAATGTAGGATTCAATGCCCAGCCCGTGCATCCAGTCCTGAATCCATGCAGCATCGCATTGCTTAATCCAGGGGCCTAGCCATTCAGCATGGTCATAACGCTGTATAAACGTTTCGACAGGCTCGGCATGGGAAATATTCAGTCCCGTTTTGCCTGCCATTAAAAACTTGCGGGCCGCTGATGGTTTTTGCTCATAAACCTCAATATCGTAATTGTATTGGCTCAGCACTTCAGCCGCCATCAATCCTGCTGGGCCTGCGCCAATAATCGCAATACGCTTATTCGCCATCAGGCTGCCCTTGTATGTTCCGCCCCTGCAACGGTGCAAAATCATCAAAACGGGTCTGGTAGCCCTGTGGTTTAGTGATCAGCAACTGTTGGCACAGTTCACCACGCTCCAGATACTTGATCTCAAAATGGGTGCGGGCTGAGTCTGTTGCAATCTTTTGTTTTTCATAAGGCAATTTCCACACATCAATAAGCTGTTGCTCTGCTTCATCAATATATGCTGGAATGTTGCTCGCCAGCGTAATCGTACCATTCGGTTTTAGGCGAGAGAGCAGGAACTCGAAAAATGGCATGTTCAGCCAGCGTTGTGCTGGATTATGTGGCTCTGGATTGGGATAGAGAATAAAAAACTGTTCAACCTGTGCAGGAAACAGGGCATGCACCACCCAGGGCAAGGCATCAGCATGAATCGGGTTTAAATGTTCACGCACTTCAAGTTGATGCTGTTTCTGCATCGCTACAAATTTTTCTTTGGTTCGCTCAATGGCATATAACGTAGTTTGTGGATTTTGCTCTGTAAATAGCAGCGCATGTTTGCCCTTTCCAGCCCCAATCTCCACGCAGATCGGGGTATCTGGAATCGGCTGAAAATCACGTGGTGCCTGCATGCGTTGTGCTTGAAATTGACGAATCGACATAATCCCATCAAACTATCTATAAATCGGCATAAGTCTAACAACTCACCTGACGTTTGCCTAATCTATTTACTTGCCGCCTTAGGAATTTTCTATGCCCCGTACCTTTCCCTGCCCTCGTTGTGGCCAGCCAAGCACATGGGAAAATAATGATTTTCGTCCATTCTGCTCAGAACGCTGTAAATTGATTGACCTGGGTGCCTGGGCAAGTGATGAATATAAACTCCCAACTCAGGATGCACCTCAGGCGGATCTCAAACGCCATGAAGATGATTATGAGGATTAATCATCTTCCTTATTTAAAAGGATAAGAATAGGATTCACTACTTATCCCACGCCTGTTTTATAAAAATAATTATTAATAAAAACTTACACATTTTAAATGCGTGAATTACATCACAGTAATTTACTTTTTTATGACCTTATGCAAATCTTGATTCCATAAGCCATATGAACCAATCAACTATTACAAATTACATATCGCGCTGGGTTATTTTTGACCATTTTTATAAGAAGTCAGCGTAGTAAATAAAAAAATTAAATTTATTAGGAAGTGACAATGAATAACTATATTCCCTACCAGCTTAAGGTGTTGGCAACACAGATTGATCCCAATTTAGACATCCATTGGCAAGATGCTTTACAGGCTCTATTTTCCAAGGCATCTCCAGCAGAGTGGGAAAATATCTGCCAGGATATTTTGCAGCTTAAAAAAATTCACTGGAACAGAAAAGAGCATACTTTTTCATATCTGGCAAAACATGACTTTCATTTGCTCACTGAAAAGATTGCATATGCACATATCAAGCTGCTGACGACCAGAATTGCAGACTCTCTGGAGAAACTAAGGAAATACAACAATATCCACGACATTTCTGACTATCTGGAGAATATTCTCAGCCAGATTCACCAGATCGACACTGAAGATGATTTTGACCTACAGGAACAAAAGAAACTGATTTTAAGGGAATTCATCTACGCCGCAGCCCAAATCATTTTGGCAAAGCAAGAAATCGACCTGCCAGCCAACCAAAGGCATATAGATACAGTGGTGATCAAGACTTTCATCACCGAAGTGTTCCTCAAACAACAGCTTTTAAAATACACATTCAATATTCTTCGCTCGCATCAGCTCAGGGAGGAAAAAGACCATATCCTCAAATACTTTTTATATAAACAGCAGAAGTCCAGACAACTGGATATTGTCAAAACCTCAAAATATATCTTTGCACTGGCACCCAGCCCAGAAAGCCAGATGAACACCTTTTCCATTCGCCGATTCTTACAGGAGGAAAAATTTGAGGCATGTGAGAACATTTACGTCAACTCAGCCATCCTGAATTTGGATAAGATTGAGGATGAGGCACATCTTGAGCAATTCCAGTGGCAGGTTGGCCGAATTGTGACGATTGATGCACAGGTCAACCATTATGTTTCCGATATTGTTCGCAACATCGAACTGTATACCCATAAAACCCTGATTCCCTTTCTCATGGAACCACTCAACCCAAGTGGTGTATTTCTTGAAAAACTGGTTGAGCAACGGCTGATTGATTTTGAACAGAAGTTATGCACCAACATTCTTGAGCCGATTGCAGATGCCCTAAAACATGCGGTACACCACATAGATGAATGCAATTATCTCTATATCAGTGTTAAGCAGACTTTGGATGAGCTGATCCGCCATTTCACCGAGTTTCAGTCACAGCCCTCGATCATCTTCAACAAACAGGTGATCCTGTTCATTGCCAGACTCAAGTCCTATGCCACCCTGTTGCAAAAAAGACATTCCGATGTATTTACCGTGTTTTCTTATGATGAATGGAAAAAACATCATATTGAGGCCCTGGAACCGACCAATATCCTAAAGGATATTAGTATCAGTTCCCTACAGGAGTACAAAGATGCCTTTTATGAGCTCAAGGAAAATCAACGCCAGCTGAAACAGAGCTCGTCTTTTTTAAGCAAGCTGCTGAATAAACCACAGAAGATCAAAGACAATATTCTTAAACTCAAGCAGAAAACCTCTCAAATCAAGAAACATGCCCATCAGGAGATTATCCGTATCCAGCGTCGTTTTCCGTCCCTGACGGTGTATCTGGAATTTGAGTCACTGATCTCAGTCAACCACAAAGAACGGCACTATGCATTTCCAACGGGAGACAATGGAATTACCCGCCTGCCCATTCTGATCCAGATCCCAGAGGACAAGGCTTCTTTTGACTTGCAGACCATTTGTAACCATTTAAATTTTGACCTGAATCTGGCCAACCAAAAATGGTTAGAAACGGTTTAATGGTTGCATCTAAGGAGTTCAGCATTTCTTCTGTATAAGCTGAATACTTTATATAGAAGAATAATGACTCAATTGATGGTTAACCCGCTTTACTAGCTACGAAAGGATTAAATTGCTTTTCATAACCAATGGTGCTCATTGGCCCATGCCCTGAAATAAATTGTGTGTCATCAGGCAAACTAAAACATTCACGCTGTATGGAATCCAGCAATTGCTGGTGATTTCCTTTAGGAAAATCAGTACGCCCAATCGAACCCTTGAACAGGACATCGCCCGTCCATAATAAGCCATGTTTGGCATTGTAGAACATCACATGGCCTGGGGTATGACCAGGCGCAAAACGCACCTCAAACTCATCCTCACCCAGTTTCAGCACTTCACCACCCTCTAGCCACTGATCGACCTTGACGGGTTGTGGAATCGGGAAGCCATAACGTGCCGAAACCTCCTGAATCATGTCCAGCCAGAATTGATCCTCTTTATGCGGGCCAATCACAGGCACTTTCCATGTATCAACCAACTCACCGACCGCGCCCGCATGATCAAGATGTCCGTGGGTGAGCCATAACGCTTTCACATGCAGACCCAAGGCTTCGACTTCTTTTTTCAGCACTGCTGCATCACCGCCTGCATCAATCAAAATCGCGTCTTTGGTTTCACTGTCCCATAAAATCGAGCAGTTTTGTTGAAAGGCAGTCACAGGGACAATTTTGACTTGTAGCATAAAAACCTCTGGCTAAAACGCAGTTAACGGTGGGCTAAGGTATGGGTTAGGGCATCAAGATTAGCCTGAACCAGACTGGCAAGCAAATCAATATGTGCCTGATCGGTATTCAGCGCAGCAATATAGGCATATTCACCACCGCCCGCATGCTGGAAAATCTCCTTATTCTGCATCGCCAACTCTTCCAGCGTTTCCAGACAATCCGCCGAAAATGCGGGACTAATCACCTGCACGGACTGAACCTTTTGCTTACCCCATTGTTGTAATAACTGATCGGTATAGGGCTTGACCCATTCCTGTTTTCCGAAACGTGACTGGAAACTAATCGCCCATTCCTCATCTTTCAGATGCAAGGCATCTGCAACTAAACGGGCAGTGATTCGGCAACGGTCGGCATAAGGATCACCCTTGTCCGCATAAGGCTGGGGAATGCCATGAAATGACATCAATAACTTTTCAGGCTTGCCATGTTCAGCCTGATAGTTGAGAACACTATCCGCCAATGCCTGAATAAACAGCGGATGCTGATAGTAATCCTTGATGAGGGTCAGTCCTGGCAAATGACGCTGCTGTGGAATCCATCTGGCAAAGGCATCATACAATGGTGCAGTTGAGGTGGCTGAATACTGGGGAAATAGCGGTAACAGAATCACATGCTCTTGCGGTGTTTTTTCCAGTTGTGCCAAGACATCATAAATGCTCGGTTGCCCATAAGTCATCGCAGGGACAACCGTGAGGTCAAACTGATGATTTTCTTCCTGCAAACGTTGCTTAACCAAACGTGTTTGTTCAAGCACAATTTCCCGCATTGGGGAATCTTTGGACCAGACCGATGCATAAGCTTCGGCAACCCGCTTAGGTCGAAAAGTCAGTACAAACAGATGCAGGATAATCCACCACAGTAATTTGGGGATTTCAATGACACGGGTATCGGATAAGAACTGTTTTAAGAAACGACGTACTGCTGGCACAGTGGCTTGGTCTGGCGTACCTAAATTTGCTAAAACCACAGTCACTTTGGGTTTTGGTGTCGCTGACATACATCGCTTCCGCTATAGCTGAATTTCTCCAGTTACTTTAGCAGTTTTACCGCACTTTTTTAAATTGGATTAATGCATGGTCTTAAACTGAAAAACCCGATTACTGTCCAGTATGTTGCTTTCCAGAAGCTTCTGCCCTTTTGCGGTCAGTTGCCACAGCATACGTTGGCGGTCATCCCGTCCTGTCGGCACAATCCATTCATTCTGGCGCATCTGCAACTTGATTTCATGCAAGGCACGGATATTCACCTGTGCACGAGATACCGCATGCGCCCTTGGCATTTCCTTACGTGCATCATCCAGACCCGTTTCATTGAGATATTCGTTCATGCGCTTGGAAAAATATTCTTCAGGCGTTGGAATCACAAATGATGAACCAAGCACATTCAGTAATTGCGCCCAGGTCATTTTGCGGTGTGGTTTGACTTCCTTGAAATTACCATCCTGATAGGCATGCATACGGTATTCAAATGCATACACTTCATGCATGGATACCTTGGGTACACTGGTAAGTGGATCAGCTTCCCGACTGCCCATTTCAGTTTCAAGCTGTTTAACCTTGGCACGCAAGGCATCAATTTCATCCCGCAACACCTGGGTGTTTTGTGGACGAACCCACCCCACCACAGGATAGCGTTCCAGCATTTGTGGCATACTGGAGCGAACGGCAAGCTCCAGATCCCTTAAGCTACGATAAGTAAAAACCTGATCAACTTCATGTTGCAGCTGTTTTCTAAACTCTTTGAATTTTTCTTTTAACTCAGTTTTGTGGTCATGCAGCTTTGCTTCGCGTGATTCTGGCTCTTCATGCATAAACACAATCACGGGTTTCTGTTTGGTCATGGCATAGATATATTCCAGATGCATATAGCCCACACCTGAAACAGACTGCTCACCATACTGGCTACCCAGCAAAATCACCACGTAATCACAGTCATCAATCTGTCTGCGGGCAATGGAGGTGCTCAAGGGTGTACGCTGTTCCAAGCCCCACGAAAAGAACCCCATTCCAACCAGCGTTTGGGCCAAAACCGCCCGTTCTGGTTGCATTTCATTGCCAGACGTAGAAATAAAAACCTGATAACGAGTATCTTGCATAGGCTAGGTCCCAATTCACTTATCAATAACCCTTAAGCCGTTTCGCTTAAGCCTTATCAATAATAACCCCAATAAAATCTTGAATATGAATCAACTGACGCGTTTAGGCGCCCATATCATCCAAATTCTGAATCGTCCATGTTAATTGTTCTGGCATGAGATGCTGGAGTACCGATTTTAACTCAACAGCATTATGACCACTGGCATAACATTCAATACGTGTAACATTATGACTTATTTTGTCACATAATAACCTATTTTTTATCAAAATATAGGCTGTTTGTCGCGCAACTGCCTGTCCAGAATCAATTAATTTTAACTTTTCATCAAAAACCTGATGAATTGCATCCCTTAAAAAAGGATAGTGAGTACATCCCAGCACTAAAAAATCCGCGCCCTGCTCCACCACAGGCTGCAATATATCCTGCAACACATCCAGACAGGCCTGGCCCATTTGCTGTCCCGCCTCAACAAAAGGCACCAGTTCCAGACTGGTGACTTTTAAAACCCGTACGCCAGCAGGTTCGGCAAACCTGCTCATCACATCCTTGATGAGCTGTCCGCGAAAGGTTGCAGGTGTCGCCAGCACAGCCACCACTTTCGAACGTGTTTGCAGCACGGCGGGCTTTAATGCAGGCACCAATCCCACAATCGGAAAATGCTCGCCATAGTAGTCACGTAGGTAGTCCAGACTAAATGCCGATGCAGTATTGCATGCCACCACCGCAATCTTACAGCCCTGCCGATACAGCCACTCAATCGCACGCGCTGTTAATTGTCGAATTTCCTGATCTGAACGGGCCCCATAAGGCACATGCGCGGTATCGGCATAGTAGAGAATCCGTTCGTTGGGTAAATGTCGGGCAATCTCCTGCGCAATCGACAAGCCTCCAATGCCTGAATCAAAAACCCCAATCGGCGCATCAGAGGATGCATGTGGCATGGGGTCAGCCAATACGGGCAGGGATTGGACAGCAGTCATACAAATACATTAACACTGTGGTTTCTTCACTCTTTTAAGCTTAAACCTCAGGTGCTTAAATGCAAGACCAAATCACCACTTTTTAATGTTAAAACCGTCTCACCCTGTGCATTTTCAGACAAACTGCCATAGTTTACAAGGTGATAAAAACTTTGACGCTGAATCAGGGCATTCATTCCAAAACGAACATGCACATAAGGACGTAATTCATCCTCCCCAGCTTCATTTGGATAGGCACGCATAAAAACTGGGTGCCGCTCATCCACAATCACCACATCCTGATTGCTGGTGGTGAGCTGCAAATAGCGCTTGCCCTCTATCTCAACCTGATCCACCTGGTTGATTAGCAACGGTTCATCCTCAACCTCAATTTCAATCTGCTCAACAGGTGTTTTCAGGTAAAACTTTCCATCCTCTTTCCACAGCACCTTGCTAAACAGGTCGAGTAAAGCCTGCCGCTTGACCAATTGACCTTCGTGCCACCATTCTCCATTGGCTTTTATCTTTAGATCCATTTTGCCGCAATGCTTTGGATGCCACTGGTCTAAAGGTGGAATTGACCTTTTGTGACTTTGCTGTACATCTTTTACGTATTGTGCAATGCTCATTAAGTTTTTATCATCAGAAAACACGATTTTTCCCTTATTTTGTAGCGAGTCTGGTGGAGAATCATTTTCATTTATCGTCGTTTATGCCTAGCTGACGAGAAAATATGACCGCTCAGCCAATTGGCGAGTCCAAGGTTTAAAACTATACTATCCCAAACGTTTGCAAGTACAATAGTGTCTTTGTGCTTGGCAATACAGAACACTCATGGCAGCACCGAATCGCAATATTACGGTTGCCACCCTTAAAAATATGAGGAGTCCTACATGGAACACATCGAACGTGAAGCGATGGAGTTTGACGTAGTGATCGTAGGTGCAGGACCTGCGGGTTTATCTGCTGCGATTAAAATTCGTCAACTAGCGATTGAAAACAACCTACCTGACCTTTCTGTGTGTGTTGTTGAAAAAGGCTCTGAAGTAGGTGCGCATATCCTTTCTGGTGCTGTACTTGAACCACGCGCCATGAATGAACTGTTCCCGAACTGGAAAGAAGAAGGTGCGCCACTCAATGTTCCTGTAACAGGCGACGAAACCTATTTCCTGCTTTCTGATACCAAGGCACAAAAAATGCCGTATTGGATGGTGCCAAAATCAATGCATAACGAAGGGAACTATGTAATTTCCCTGGGTAACGTTGTTCGCTGGTTAGGCCAAAAAGCGGAAGAGCTTGAAGTTTCAATTTTCCCTGGCTTTGCCGCTTCTGAAATTCTTTACCATGAAGATGGTACTGTAAAAGGTATCCAGACTGGAGATATGGGCATTGGCAAAAATGGTGAGCCAACGCATAACTTCACCCCTGGTTATGAACTTCATGCCAAATATACCTTGTTCGCAGAAGGCTGCCGTGGTCACCTCGGTAAGCGCCTGATAGCAGGCTTTGCGCTAGACAGTAATTCTGATCCACAACACTACGGGATCGGGATTAAAGAGCTTTGGGAAATCGACCCAGCAAAACATAAACCAGGTCTTGTAATGCACGGTGCTGGCTGGCCATTGTCTGAAACAGGTTCTGCTGGCGGCTGGTGGCTCTACCACGCTGAAAACAACCAGGTGACCTTGGGCATGATTGTGGATCTGTCTTACGAAAATCCACATATGTATCCATTTATGGAAATGCAGCGCTGGAAAACCCACCCAACCATCAAGCAATTCCTTGAGGGTGGTAAACGTATTTCTTACGGCGCACGTGCGGTTGTTAAGGGCGGTTTTAACTCATTGCCTAAATTGACTTTCCCAGGCGGTTGCCTGATTGGTGATGATGCAGGCTTCTTGAACTTCTCTAAAATCAAGGGCTCACACACTGCCATGAAATCAGGCATGTTGTGTGGTGAGGCGGTATTTGAAGCGATTGCTGCGGGTGTTGCCAAAGGTGGCGATCTTGCGATTGCACGTGTACTTGAGGGTGAAGATCACTTTGCTAAGGAACTCACGGCTTATACTGAGAAATATAACAACTCTTGGTTAAAAGAAGAGTTATATAACGCACGTAACTTTGGTCCAGCAATGCACAAGTTTGGTCAATGGATCGGTGGCGCATTTAACTTTATTGATCAAAGCGTCTTTAAAGTGCCATTTACCCTGCATGACTTGAAACAGGATTATGCTGCGCTTAAAACAGTTGATGCTTCAACATTCAAGCCAAACTATCCGAAACCAGATGGCAAGTTGACTTTTGACCGCTTATCCTCTGTATTTATTTCAAATACAGTGCATGAAGAAAACCAGCCTGCCCACTTGAAACTGACCAATCCTGAAACACCAATTCAGGTGAACCTGCCAAAGTGGGATGAGCCTGCACAACGTTACTGCCCTGCTGGCGTATACGAAGTCATGGAAAATGATGATGGTTCTAAACGCTTCCAGATCAACGCAGCCAACTGTGTTCACTGTAAGACCTGTGACATTAAAGATCCATCACAGAACATTACCTGGGTAACCCCTGAAGGTGGCGGTGGTCCTAACTATCCAAATATGTAATTTTTAGATAATGTGATAACGCCGAATGCTTGCCACATAGTCAAATAAAAAGCCTCAATGAATTGAGGCTTTTTATTTTAGTCTTTCTGCTCTTCATCAAATCGCTTATATGCTTTAGACAATACACTCAGCGTTTTCACTTGCTTACCAAAACGTCGACATGAACGACACATCATCAAATGAAATTGCAAACCACTCTGTTCTTTCAACAACAGTTGTCGATCTTGTTGTTCAGAAAGTAACTGCGTTGCTTGTCGACAGGTCAACATGAGCAATCCTCCTGAAGTAACCATTTATTTTCCAAACACTCACGTAATCGTGCTCGGCTGCGATACATTAAAACATTGAGATTAGAAACCGTAAGTTCCAGCTTTTCACATATTTCATCAGAGCTGAGTTCTATCATTTCCCGCAACATAAAAACTTGTGCATACTTTGCAGGTAAATGATTCAAACATGCATCGAAAATCATCCAAAAATCTTGCTGCTCCATCATTTCTTCAGGATTTTGCCATGCTTTTGGCATCTCTGATTTTTGCCAATGTCCAGCAGCATCAAACAGCGCATCCACACTTAACTCGCTGTCATCATCATGAAATAGCTCACTCATGCTAACCAGACGTATTTTTTGTCGAATCAAATCAACGATCTTATTTTTCAGAATCGCAAACACCCACGTTTTAAATGCTGCACGCCCTGAAAATGATTCAACATGCTGCAAAGCACTCACTAAAGCCTCTTGCACTACGTCTTCCGCTTGATGAAATGAGGAAAGCTGCAATACTGCAAACTTCATCATTTGCTGCCTTAAATCATGCAAAAAAACAGGATTTTGTAGTTGTTGAATGAACTCGTCATTGTTGGTAGCAGCCTGAACCATCTCCTGACCTCATCCTATTGTTCTGGGATATACAATAAATCTAACTCAGTTAATCGTTCAGATAACAGCTTCAGCTGTTGCTCTACTTCTTGTTCAGATAAATCTGGCACTGTGGTGTATATCAACTGCTTAAGCTCCTGTTCTGTCAGTGCTTTAAGATTTAGTTGTTCAATCAAACAAGCGAACAATGGAGATAATGGTTCAACACAAACCTGATCATGATGATTTCGCCAAACCATCACTGCGCTCGGTGAATACTCAAAGTCTTGGTGTTCCGTCGTCCAAAGATAAACTGGATATTGATAAACCAAAATCCAAATGTGTGTGTTCAATTGCCAAACTGACGCTGATGAGAAAGTTTTCTCTTCGATTTCAACCGTATCCAAATACAATTCCAGCCATTCAAATTGTAATAACTCCGCTAACCACGGATATTCTTGTAAGATTGGATGTTGTTGCTCATCAAGATATTCTCTGAATTGCAGCGAAATATCATTATAAAATGGCGATTGATTTTGTGAATTTTGAAAGAAATCTTGCAGCAAAGACTGCCATTTCGTCTCAGATAATAGCGTTCGGGCAATCGGATACACCAAGTTAATAAATGAACTGACATTATTGAACAATAAGGTTCGATAAACCTGCATTCGCTCTGTTACAAATTCTGCAGGAAGATCTGATCGAGGGTCACGAATCCACGCACAAAATGCCTGCTGAGTTTGCTGCAAAGGACGTTCATTCATCTTCATATTTTTACCTCATTTATAATATTTAAGGTACTGGTATGAAGTGATTGAGGATAGCTAAATTGGTTTTGTAGATCTTTGATTATATTTAGCTCATGCTGAAGTTGTTGCCACGTCGGAATATTAAAATCACGTTCTAACAAGGTCGGCTTTACACCACAGGTTTGGTAGGTATATGCCAACAATTCCCACACAGGATCACAGACATTTTCTCCATGCGTATCAATCAACAAATCATCACTCACTTGTTCATGACCAGCAATATGTAGATATCGAATCCGATCTTTCGGCATCGCATCAATAAAAGCATATGCATCTGTTTGATGGTTCTTACTATTCACATAAACATTATTTACATCGAGCAATAATTCACAGTCTGCGCGTGTAATCACTTCATGAACAAAATCACTTTCGCTCATTTCTGCATTCGGCATGAGATACGTTGAAACATTCTCCAGAACTAAACGTTGTCCTAAAATATCTTGTACACGCAAGACCCGTTCAACTACATAGTCCACTGCTTCTTCTGTCATCGGAATCGGCAACAGATCATATAAATAACCACCATCATTGGTATAACTCAAATGCTCGGAATAAGTCAGTACCTGATGTTGTTTTAAAAAATCTCGTACTCGGTGCACAAACTCAAGATTAAGCGGATGTGGCCCACCAATAGATAAGGAAAGCCCATGACAAACTAATGGCGACTTTTCCAAACATTGCGCCAATAACTTTGCATGTCGCCCACCAAAACCCATCCAGTTCTCAGGTGCAACTTCTATAAAATCAGGATGTTGGCCTGCTTGTAAAAACGTATCAATAAAATCACGTCTTAAACCTAGTCCAGCACCAGTGAAAGCAACCATTTGCATTCCTTTTCAATGATGACAACAACGTTATAAAGTTGTTGTCATCACCGATCATTTAATTGATTAGTGTGCGCCACATTTCCCATCCGCCACTTTTTTGTCTGCGCCACACTTTGCATCTGCCATTTTTTTGTCTGCACCACATTTCGCATCAGCCGCTTTTTTGGCAGCGCCACATTTTGCTTCTGTTGTTTTATGCTGTTGTTTGGCTTTATTTGCACCACATTTTGCTTCGCCACATTTACCATCAGCCGCTTTGCTTACATGTGTTTCAGTTGTTGTGGAGGCGGCTGAGACGTGTGTTGTTGCACCAACCATAGATAGAGCAACTAAAGCAGCGACTGAAGTCATCGAATTTAACTTATTCATTTTGAAGTTCCTTTTAAATCAATTTGGGGTTTTGTACTCAGGTACATGTTATTAGACGAGCGACCACTCAATTTATTACAGTTAAAAAATAATTTTTTTCTTGTAAGAAACTAAATCCTCAACCGACTAATGACTATTCAATACGAGTCGGTGTGAAATCCTCATGAATAAATTTATTTATCCTTTATTGTTACGCTATCAGAATTTCTGTTCACATTTAAAACATTTCGATGGAATTGCAGCACTTTCGTTAAGGCTGTTTCTTGTACCAGTTTTTTGGATGGCAGGTTCTAACAAGCTTGCTCATTTTACAGATACCGTTGAATGGTTTGGCAATCCTGATTGGGGACTAGGCTTACCCTTTCCAACACTGATGGCAACACTAGCAACTTCTGCTGAGCTGGGTGGTGCCATTTTATTAGCACTGGGTTTGGCAACTCGATGGATTAGTATTCCGTTGATGATCACAATGCTCGTCGCGATATTTACTGTGCATCTACCGAATGGTTGGCAAGCGATTGCCGACCCACAAGCACCTTTTGCCAATATGCAAGTGATGGAGTCTGCTGAAAAATTAGAGAAAGCAAGAGATATTTTAATGACTTATGGCAACTATGACTGGCTCACATCTAGTGGCTCATTTGTCATTTTAAATAATGGCATTGAGTTTGCAGTGACCTATTTTGTGATGTTACTTGCCTTAATTGTTTTAGGGGGTGGCCGCTATGTCAGTGTGGATTATTGGTTAAATCACTGGATTGAAAAGTTCCATGGTAAAAAATAACCACTGTTTGTAATATGATTTTGCATATACCTCCCAATATGGGAGGTAAGTAATATTAAAAAGTGAATTAACCTTTCTGTACCAAGTAGCGATATTCAGTATTGCTATTCTCATCCAGACTTTCTTCCTTGAGCAGAAGTTCATGCCCCAGATGCATACAGAACTTTGGAATATCCCAAGATGTAGAAGGGTCAGTTGCCAGCACCTCCACAATGTCACCTGCTTTGGCTTTTCGGATAGCCTGATGCAGCATCATCACAGGTTCAGGGCAACGTAAACCTCTTGTATTGATTTGAACAGCAGGAAGTTTTGGTTGTTCAGACATCGTAAAACTCAATTATTCGAATTTTCACATTTTAGCACAAAGCAATCCCATAGAAATCACCAGCAGCTTTTTGAAAAACTGTACGTTTTTTACATAGTATTCTTGATGCATATCCGCTTTTTCTTCGGTATGATGAAAATCATCTAATTGATATAGAGAGTCTTTAGGAAAGATCATGGTCGAGGAATCCAGTCCGTCGTGGGGTATGCGTGGCTTAAGAAAATGGTTAGGTACCGCACCTGAAACCCGCGATGAATTACTCAAGTTAGTTCAAGACTCACGTCGCTTTTTAGAGCCAGATACTGTTGCCATGCTTGAGGGTGTTCTCGATCTGCCAGCAACAAAGATTCGAGAGGTCATGACGCCACGTACAGCGATTATCAGCTTACAGGAAGATGACCAGTTACTTGATATTCTTCATGTACTCATCGATTCAGCACATTCCCGCTTCCCCGTGTTTTCAGCGGATCAAAGTGACAATGTGGTGGGTATCCTGTTGGCCAAGGACCTATTGCCTTTCTTAACTGAACGTAATGTCAAGGTGGATATACGCTCACTGATGCGCCAGCCTGTGTTTGTGCCCGAAAGTGCACGCTCAGACCAGGTGCTGCGCATGTTAAAGAATACCCAGACCCATATCGCCATCGTGATTGATGAGTATGGTTCAACCTCTGGCTTGGTGACACTTGAAGACATTCTCGAAGAGATTGTGGGTGAAATTGAGGATGAGCATGATATTGCGGATGAAGAAGCGTTATATATCGTGCCAGACAATGACCCAACCACAGCCAATACATGGATTGTGCAGGCACTTACACCAATTGAACATTTCAACACTATTTTAGATGCTGATTTTTCTGACGATGAAGTTGAAACTATGGGCGGTTTACTGCTGCAAGAAATTGGTTTAGTCAGCGATTTACAGGGTCAGACCATTGAACTTGGAGATTGGCAATTCACCATTATTGAAGCAGATGCGCGCACTATTCATCTGATTCGAGCTGTCCGTCAATGAGAAGCTATTTTGAAAAGCTGTTAAATTCATCTCAACCTCAAAAACAGCTTCCTTTTATTGTTCCACTGTTGATTGCACTGATCTCAGGCGCAATCTTCAGTCTGGCACTTGCACCGTATTATTTCTGGTGGCTGGCGATTCTGTCGCCAGCTTTGCTTTATGCGGTGTTACGTCAACGTAATCCTAAGCAGGCCTTTGCGCTTGGTTGGGCCTATGGTTTTGGTTTATGGTTTGTGGGGGCATTTTGGCTCTACACCTCCATCCATACCTATGGCGACACCAATGCCTTTTTAAGCATCCTGATGATTGTCTTTATGGCAGCCGCAATGGGCTTATTTACCGCTTTTCAAACATGGGCATATCGACGGTTTTTTCCAGAAACACCATTAACCTTTGCACCGCTCTGGGTGATGTTCGAATGGGCAAAAACCTGGGTATTTACAGGTTTCCCGTGGTTGTTTGCTGGATACGCATTTACTGAACGGCTGCTGGATGGCTATGCGCCTTTATTTGGCATTTATGCAGTTTCATTTGTCGTCATTGTGTTGGCATGTGCGCTGGTCGAAATTTTAAATCGACGCTGGTTTTGGGCCATTCCCTCCGCCTTGCTGGTGCTAGGGGCCTGGGGTGCTGGATTTATCCAGTTTGTTCAGCCAAAAGCTGCCAAACCACTGAGTGTGTCCCTGATTCAGGGCAATATTCCTCAAGACCTGAAATGGCTGACTGAATACCAGATCAAGACTCTGGAGATTTACGCAACCCTGACCCGTGCCGAATGGGGGCGTGACCTGATCGTTTGGCCTGAATCTTCAATTCCAATGTTCCAGACCGATATTCCTGAATTTTTGGATGCCATGGCGGCTCAGGCAAAGAAAACCGATACGGCCTGGGTGACGGGTATTCCATACTGGGATGTGACAAAGTCACAACAGGTGGGTGAACCACTGTACTACAACAGCCTCATGTCTTCAGGTAGTGATTCTCACGGGCTATATAAAAAGCAGCGCCTCGTACCTTTTGGGGAATATATTCCATTGTCAGGCATGCTGAAATGGGTACTGCCTGCCATGCAGAATGATGTCAGCATGAGTGGTTTCTCGCGTGGTGAAGCCAATCAGAAGCCACTGATCGTAAAAGGTCATGCACTCGCAGCCGCAATTTGCTATGAGGTCGCCTACCCGAACCTCACCCGCCGCAATGCATCCAATAGCGACTTTTTAATCACGGTTTCAAATGATGCCTGGTTTACAGGAACGGCTGGACCTTGGCAACATCTACAAATGGTGCAAATGCGCGCCAAGGAAAATGGTCGCTGGTTTATTCGCGCCACCAATACAGGCGTGACCGCATTTATTGACCACAATGGCCATATCGTGAAACAGGCACCTTTGGATGAGGAATTTGTATTACGTGGTGATTTACCCGCAATGCAGGGACAAACCTTATATAGTCGTTTCAGTGATTATCCAATTCTGATCTTCTCCATTCTTCTATTGGTTGTAGGCTGGATTTATCGTCCACGTAAAGTTGATGTTTCCTTTAAGTCACGTCGATAACCTACAGTAATTTTGTTCCCAGAGGCACATCAAACTCTGGGACACAAAGTGCAACTTCCCCATCTGCATTATGAAAGCCTGTCACCAAACATTCTGACTGAATGGGGCCAATTTGCTTCTTCGGAAAATTCACCACCGCCACCACCAGCTTCCCGACCAGATCTTCAGGTTGATATAACTTGGTGATTTGTGCACTGGATTTTCTGATCCCAAGCTCCTCACCAAAATCGACCTGTAGAATATAGGCTGGCTTTCGTGCTTCCTTAAAAACCTCTGCCTGAATAACTCTTCCTACACGTAATTCTACCTTTGCAAAATCATTCCACTCGATCTGTTGCATCTTTCCTCTCTTCTCTTGCATCGTCAGTTGAAGCATAGCGAATTTAGCCGCCTCAATAAATACACCTGTTTTTATTTCCAATCTTGATACTTCATGCTAAATTAATGTTGCTGATCATAAAGCCGTAAACGTTTACGTCAATCAACGTGCCAACATATCTCCAACAAGGCTTGGAGCTATGACATCAAGATATTTTTATATTTTGGTCAGGCACTGGCGTTTGTTGGTTTACGGAGTAAAAAATGCAGAGTTCAAAATCTTCTTCCTTTAATTTTCAAAAGCTCCCAAGTCGGTACGCTTCCATCGTTTTACCTTTCTTCCTCTCCATTATCATGACTTTTATTGTGTCATGTATTAGCACGCTGCGAAGTATGGGCCTCGAGCAGTTTTCCTTTCATACCTGGATATCTGCCTGGGGAATTTCATGGCTCATTGCGTTTCCTGTCTTGTTGCTGGTATTGCCTATCGTTCGTAAAATCACGATGCTACTGGTACGACCCGCTTAAATTTGAAGAATAAAAAACGTAGATTTTAAATCTACGTTTTTGGCCCTAACTATTCAGGATATTTAAAATACAACAGATAAGTGCACGGATAAATATGCAACCAGACTCGATAAAAATAACATCGGAATATAGCGGTAGGCTTTAAACAACAATTGCTCATATCTCGAAATCATCTCCTGATTATCCCATACCGTTGTTTTTAATGCACTTAGGAAACACAGCACAAACCATGCGCTCAACATGCTCAATGCAAAAAATCCAATCATGATCTGGCTACTGCCCTCTGTGGTCTGCCACAGGCTTAAGGCACCCTCACTGATGGGCAACAGGCTTAAAATGAACAACACAGACTTAAGCATTGTCCAATGAAACTGATTCAGTTCATCCAACATAAAAAATGCTTTCATCTGATGACTCCATACTTGATTTAAATGGTCTGAATTTATTATGCAAAGCTTCGATATAAAGAGAAAGTCTATTTCCCTACATAGTTTCTATTTCTTGTAACTATTAAATATGGGAATAGTTCTTATTATAACTCTCAAATATCATCTATTTTAATAGTTCTATATTTTTCAAAATATTATATTTTATTTACGAATTAAGAAACATTATCACTTCACTCCTGATTTATTTTATTTAAAAAGTGAAGTGATATTTTTGATTAGTTATTATGGCTGATAATAAATATCAGCATCATTACCCTCGCCGCCCTCTTTACCATCCGCACCAAAGGAATATAAATCAAATGGACGGCCTTCACGGCCTGGAATCACGTACTGCAAGTCATTTTCCCAGCTGTCTTTAGGATAGCCACCCTTGACATAGCCACCTGGCAACCAGTTCTTTGCAGAGGCAGGCTGATTTACCAAGGCATCCAGACCACCATCCTGCATGCTTGGATAACGGCTATTGTCCAGTTTGTATTGATCCAGTGCGCCAGCAACACCTTTCAGTGTGATCTTGGTGGTGTCCACCTTGGCTTTTTCACCACGCCCCATCACGTTGGGTACAATCAGCGCAGCCAATACACCTAGAATCACAATCACCACCATCACTTCGATTAGGGTGAATCCAGATTGTTTATTCATCATTTTGGTCTGTGTATTGTGCTTATTCATTTTCATCTCAAACATCAAATTTCCTAGATCATATTATTCATATTAATAATTGGCAACATGACCGCAATCACAATCACCAATACAATTGCTGCCATAAAGATCAGCATCAGTGGTTCCAGCAATGCCAGCAAGGTGGAGATAAAGGTTGTGACTTCCCGATCCTGCATGGTCGATGCCCGATCCAGCATGCGGTCCAGTTCACCCGAAGCCTCACCACTCCGAATCATTTGTACCATCATTGGTGGGAAATAACCGCAACGCTCCAATTGTGTTGCCAAATTACCACCTTCTGTTACACGTTCCATCGCCACTTCAATCGCATCGCGAATCACCCAGTTATTGCTCACTTCCGCGCCAATGCGTAATGCCTCAACCAAAGGTACGCCCGAACGGGTCAGGATTGACAGCGTACTGGCAAAACGCGCCGCATTTATACCACGCGAAAGTTTACCAAACAGTGGCAACTTGAGCGTTAAACGGTCAAATGCATAATGCCCTGCTGTGGTTCTGAGAAAGCGGGTAAACAGGATGATGATAATCACGGCAAGGATCAGCATCCCTATCCAGGTATGGCGAATAAAAGTACTGGCTTTCATCAGCAGCACCGTAATCCACGGCAATGCTTCCTTGCTTTGCTCAAAAGTTTTGACAATTTCAGGCACCACATAGGTCATCAAGCCCATCACAATCCCAAATGACATCAGCATCAGGATAATTGGGTAAATCATCGCGCCCTGAATTTTCTTCTGCATGGCAAAGCGGTTTTCAGTGTAGTCTGAAAGCTGGTCTAAAATCAGGTCCAGATGCCCTGAACGTTCCCCTGCCGCAACCGTTGCAATATAGAGCTCAGGAAAACGGCCAGATTGCTGCATGGCCTGAGCCAGTGAATGACCTTCCAGCACTTTAGAACGCACGGCGATCAACAAGTTTTGCACATGGGCCTTTTCGCTTTGTTTACTGACCGCACGCAAGGCTTCTTCCAGCGGAATACCTGCCGCAACCAAAACTGAAAGCTGACGGGTCATCAATGCCAGGTCATAGGCACTAAAACCCTTTCTAAACCATGAGCGCTGTTGCTGTTTGTCTTTTTGTTCAACCGCATCGACCGCAAGCGGTGTCCATGCTTTATCTCGTAACTGTTGACGGATTTGGCGCGCGGAATCTCCCTCAAGCACACCTTTATGTTGCTTTCCCGAAGCATCAAGCGCAGTAAATTGATAAGCAGGCATGGTTCTGTTCTAATTGTCCCAAAATAGTTGTCGTTACCGTTATATCCGTGTATGAGATGGGGAACGAGTGTTCCGCAAGAAATTCATCGACATAATGCACAGCACTTTAGCATAATTCAACAACATGCAGTCATGCCATTTTATACCTGATTGAAGCCTATATGCCGAACCAAGATTCCAGCGCCATTGTTTACCGTATTCGAGTTGCCATTCCTGTCTATATTTATGACACGTTTGACTATACGGTCAGTGCCGAGCAATATGCGCAGGCACAAGTTGGCGCACGCGTTGCGATTTCGTTTGGACGGCAGAACCTGGTTGGGATCATCACTGAAAAGGTTGATCCAAACGAAGCATTTACAGGTCAATTTAAGCTTAAAGCCATTACCGAACTGCTCGATCAGGAAGCAATTCTAGACCAACAAGTTTTAACTTTATTGACATGGTCAGCACAGTATTACCAATTTCCAATTGGCGAAGTCATGCAAAGCGCCTTACCCACCTTACTCAGGCAAGGCCGCGCCCTAGATATCCTGTTTCATCAATGGAAAATCGTTCCGCATGATGATCCTAATGGGTTATTGAAACGCTCGCAGAAACAATATGATGCCTACCAGATTCTCAGACTACATCCGCACGGAACCACAGAGAACATTTTAAACCTGAGTGGTGTGGAAACCACCACGCTTAAAGCGCTGGAAAAAAAGGGACTGGTGCAATGCCAGCTTGAACCGCATGATTTCACGCCAATGCCTGTACAGTTGGCACAAATGCCACTCACAGCCAATCCAGACCAAAAGCAAGCCATTCAACAGATTTCAAAATCGCTGCATCACTATCAGGCTTTTTTACTGGATGGCTTAACAGGCAGCGGTAAAACCGAAGTCTATCTACAAGTCATGCATGAGGTGTTAAAACAGGGCAAACAGGTGCTGGTGCTGGTGCCTGAAATTGGCCTGACTCCGCAAACCGTTGCCCGTTTTAAGTCTCGCTTTCACTGTGATGTGGCCTTGCTGCATTCAGGTCTGAATGACTCAAAACGCCTACAGGCCTGGCAGCATGCCCAGACGGGTAAAGCTTCAATTGTGATTGGCACACGCTCAGCAATTTATACGCCCTTACCCCGTCTTGGGCTGATTATTCTGGATGAGGAACATGATCTTTCCTATAAGCAGCAAGAGGGTTTTCGCTACCATGCCCGTGATGTGGCACTGTATCGTGGGCACTTGCAACAATGTCCTGTAATTTTGGGGTCAGCCACACCAAGTATTGATAGCTACCATTTAGTCGAGTCTGGAAAACTGCATTTACTCGAATTAAACCAACGGGCTGGTGTTGCAAGCCTGCCCAAAATGCATGTGATTGACCTAAAGGTGGCAAAAAAACAGCATGGCATCAGTCAAACCTTGATTGACCAGATCAAGCAGACACTGGAACGCAAGGAACAGGTGCTCATCTTTCTCAACCGCCGTGGCTATGCGCCTGTGCTGATCTGTGAAAGCTGTGGCTGGCAAGCCAATTGTCCGCATTGTGATGCACACTTCACCCTGCACTCGCAACCCTATCATTATCTGCATTGTCACCATTGCGGCACCATCCACCGTTTGCCTGAACACTGCCCTGAATGCCAGCAGCAAACCCTCAAGAGTATCGGTGCAGGCACAGCAAAAGTTGAGGAACACCTGAATGAACTGTTTCCACATCATGAAGTGATTCGGGTTGACCGCGACAGCACCAGTCGGGTGGGGAGCTGGCAGAAGATTTATGACCGTATTCAACAAAACAAACCAACAATTTTGCTGGGTACGCAAATGCTGGCAAAAGGGCATCATTTTCCCCATGTCACTTTGGTTGCCATTCTGGATATTGATGCAGGTTTATTGAGTGTGGATATCCGTGCGCCAGAACGTACCGCACAGTTGATTGTTCAGGTTGCGGGACGCGCGGGACGTGGTGAACACAAGGGCCATGTCTATTTGCAAAGCCTACGCCCTGATCATCCTATGCTGACCACACTGATTGAACATGATTATCGAACTGTGGCCAAACAAATGCTGGCTGAACGCAAAATAGCGTTATTGCCACCCTATCGTTATGCTGCACTGGTTCGGGTTGAATCTAAAGATAGAGAGTATAGCCAACAATTCCTGTCTGAGATTGCCCAGCAATTCAAGGCGATGGCAGCAGATATTGTTGATATTTGGGGCCCTATTCCTGCACCGATGGAACGTAAAGCAGGTCGTTATCGGGCGCATATGGTGATTTTGTCTGCTGATCGGGCAAAACTGCATTTTTATTTACGTCAATGGTGGCAACAAGTGGTACATTTACCTCGTCAGCATCAGCTGAGACTGTCGATTGATGTTGATCCACAAGAGTTTAGTTAGAACTCAATATGAGAAACATAAAAATTTGAGGCATTAGATGTCCTTACTGCTACAAATCATTTTGTTATCGCTTGCGACCTTAATCTTTGCACCATTGGCAAAACGCTATGCCTCAACCCCTGTTTTGGGTTATCTGATCGCAGGACTGTTGCTGGGTTCTGGTGTTTTTAATCTGATTGATGATGCAGGGCTAATCAGTCAACTGACTGACTTGGGCATGGTCATGTTGATGTTGTTTCTGGGCTTTGCCTTTAAACCGCAACAACTCTGGGCACAGCGCCATAATCTGATGATCAATAGTGGATTGCCACTGCTATTCACCATTATTTTTCTGGTCAGTGCCAGTTTTTTCATCTTACAGGATTTTCTAAAAAGTATTATTCTCGGCTTTGCACTTGCCCTGTCATCGGTCACCCTTGTACAACAACTGCTTCAAAATAAAATACAAATCAACAGTAAATTGGTGCAGACTGCACTACCCAATCTACAGTTATACACCCTGTTTGCAGTGGTTCTAATTGGCTTGTTTCCCCTACTGGAAGAGACTGCATCGACCCAGCATGGAATCGCCTATTTCGCCGCGATCATTGCCACCATTTCAGGTTTGTTTCTCGCCAGCCGTTATCTGGTTCGTCCTACCTTTCGCTTTTTGGCACATCGCCACAGTATTGAGCTGATTCCAGTTCTGGGATTATTGATTGTTCTCTCAGTGCTTTTAATCATAGATATTCTCAACATCCATACACTGATTGGCGCTTTTCTGGCTGGCATCTTACTGGCAGAGACTGAGTTTAAGGTGGAAGTTGAACGGATAATCTCCCCGTTTAGAGATGCGGCAATCGGGTTGTTGTTCCTTGCCATAGGACTGGGACTTTCCCTCACTCCCCTGCTACAGTCACCTTTATTCATTCTGGGTTCCATCCTTGGATTATTGCTGATTAAGGCAACTGTGATTGCGGCAAGCAGTTATTATCAGCACCATTCTGCCAAGTTCAGCCTTGGACTGTCCATCCTGCTGGCACAAAGCGGTGAACTGTCTTTTATTCTGCTAAAAATCGCTGAAACCGAACAGTTACTCAGCAAAGAGATTTTGCAACCGACCTTGCTGATCATATTTGGTTCAATGCTGCTCACCCCACTGCTGTATTGGATAATGAATGCCAAAATCTTGCCCTTGGTGCAGAAAAAAGCGCCTAAACATGCCCATGATGTGCCACAGCATCCGATTCTGATTGTGGGCTTTGGACGTTTTGGGCAAGTCGTTGCACGCGTATTACATGTGCAAGGTAGGCAATTCAGTGTGATTGACAGCAACCAGCCCGATGCCGACTTTATTGAACAATATGGACACCATTTCCTGGATGCCGATGTCACCAAAGTCGAAAATCTGCGTGCGGCGGGCATTGAATATTGCAAACTACTGATTATTGCCATTGATGATGTTGAGGACAGCATGAATCTGGCGCGCCATCTTTGTTTAAATTATCCAGACCTGAGCTTACTGGTGCGTGCGCGTGACCGACATCATGCCCATTTATTGCATGATTTAGGCATTCAGCATGTTTGGCGTGAAACCTATCTGTCTTCACTTGATATGGCTCAACAGGCACTGGTTGAAACTGGATATTCAATTGAGGATGCACAGGTAAAAATCAGCCAGTTCCAGCAGCAGGATCAACAGTTGCTGAAACAGTCGCCTTGGTATCATGATCAGTATGAAACAATGGACAATTATCCCAATGCACTTGCTGAACTTGAGTATTTGTTTGAAAATATAAAATTTGTTTCTCCTGAACGCCTGCCTGATGATCAGGCGACACAAACTGATGCAAAATCGCCGCATGAAACATCTTGAGTTTTGGCAAAGCGCCACCATTATTGACTGCATACCCCCATTCACCCACTTGTGCAGCCATTCAGGCTTGGCAAGTCAAAGCGTTGTTTGTGCGCTGTACGGAATACTGGAGAAAAAGATGTCTGATTTACGCCAACGCTTTTATATTGAAGACTGCCCTGTTCGCGGTGAGGTGGTTCATTTGGAAGAAACGCTGCAAACCATTTTGGCACAACGTGAATATATGCCTGCGGTGCAAAGCCTGCTGGGTGAAATGCTCAGTGCCACCGCCTTACTGGCAAGTACCCTTAAAATCCGTGGTCGTATCAGCCTGCAAATTCAGGCCAATGGCACATTCAAGTGGGCAATGGCGGAATGCAACCACTTGGGTGAAGTGCGCGCACTGGCGGATTATGAAGATGACCCAAGATTTGTAGAGGGGTCGGACAGCCGTACTGTACTTGCGTCACTCAGCAGTCCTGTTCTATTTATCAATATCGAGCCTGAGCATGGCGAACGCTATCAGGGGATTGTGCCACTGGATCAACCAACACTGGCAGGTTGCCTGATGCAGTATTATGACCTGTCTGCACAGATTCCAACACATATTGTTCTGGCAACCAACAGTAAACGTTCGGGTGGCTTACTGATTCAGTTGCTGCCGCGCAATGATGAGGAAGAGCAGAAACTGGTGGATGAGGATTTATGGCCACGTCTGACCATGCTGACTGAAACACTAAAACCAGAAGAGCTGACCGACCTGCCAGCCAACGAAATCCTGTACCGCCTGTATAATGAAGAAGAAGTACGTTTACCTGATGTTGAGCAGTTAAAGTTTGGCTGTACCTGTTCCAAAGCACGCTGTGCCAATGCCCTGATCCAGATTGGGGTGGATGCAGTACACGAAACGCTGGAAGCACAGAATCCAATTCAGATGGATTGCCAGTTCTGCAATACACGCTATGAGTTTAGCGCCGAAGAAGCTTTGGCCCTATTTGGTGAGCATTTGAGTTAAGCTGTTTATAAAGCCTTTATATCATGATGTAAAGGCTTTCGCTGCATTGACCTAAGGAGATGATCCAAAATCTTAATGATTATAAAGAAATATCAATAATACAGACTATTAAAAACTTGTCACTTTTTTACGTTTTCCAACAACCCTGTATTTCCCCTATCAGAAAAAATCATCCTTTGGTATTTTAATCAGAGGAATAGAATGAGTGTAGTTATAAATACATGGATCGTTACAGCCAACACTATAACAGATTAGTCGAATTAATTTATCAGATTCCATTAAGCCTAAATGGATGGAAAAATTTTGGTGACCACTTAAATCAAATTTTAGATTCATCTCTTGTACATTTGCTCGCTATGGATTTTAAACGTCAGGCTCTTTCCTACAGTTACGCAGTAAGTATTATGCCAGAGGCACTTATTGCAAGCACTGAAGTGCACTATTTACACTACCCTGTAGAAGCAGATCCCCGTTGGACAAGTTTTCTTGCACCAGAACGTAAAGGATGGTATCAGTGCCATCATCACTTAAGTGATGACTATGTTGCTCATTCTGATCTTTTTCAACATGTGTTTTTGCCTATTCAGGTGCGCTACACCTCTGCACATGAATTAATTTTGGATGAAAAAATTTGTGTTTTATGGGGAATTAGCACTTCATTAGAGAGGCAACCTTTAACTGAGGATGAGCTTGCATTTTTAGATCGGCTTTTGGTGCATTTAAAACGAGTTGTAACTATTCAACGCCATATTTTTGAATTTTCTTCCAAGGCGATTATGGGCTATGCCCTGATTGATAAACTCGCACAACCAATCATGTTGCTAAATCTCACAGGAGAGGTATCACACTGCAACCTCGCCATGCAACAGCTACTTAGTCAAATGAAAACAATTAAAATTGAAAAAAATTATTTAAAATTACCTGAACCTTATCAGGAAAAGTTTAGTGAAAGTCTAAAATATATTGAATTTTCACATAAATACCAACAACTTTTACCAGAGCAAAAACTAGAAAATGGCTGTATTAAAATCATCAATCAAGAGAATGACATTTTGTATATCTTTGTCAGCGCTTTGGTCTCTGAACAGGAAATTAGAGCATTCGGTATACGCCCACAAGTCATGTTGACATTTTATTCATCAAAGCAATCTGTCACGATTGATTTTCATCTCTTATATGCTGCATTTAATCTAACCCCTGCTGAATCACGGATCACTTTAGATTTATTAGATGGGTTAGCACCTAAGCAAATTGCGCAAAAAAATCTGGTTCAGGTAGATACCATACGTAAACATATTCGATCAATCTATAAAAAAACAGCCACCAACCGACAAGCCGATTTAGTTAAGCTCCTATTAAATATGCCACGTTATTATTAGTGTACATATCATGCTTATACCCAATATTGGGAATAGACATATTAAAGCCCGTTTCTCACAATCATAAGTAATTAAGTTTGTGAGAATAGAGATATGAACAAAAAAATATTATATATGCTAATGTGTAGTAGTGCTTTGGGCATAGCAAGTTGTGGTGGGGGTGGTGATAACAATACATCATCAAATAAAGATAGCAGCAATTCAACTCAATGTAGTAGTTCACAATATTTAGAAAACAATCAATGCAAAGATAAGATCGCCCAGAACATTACTTATTTTAATTTACCTGAAAGTATTGTGATTGGAAGCTCATATCCACTTTATGCAAAGTTAAGTTCAGAACTTACGGCAACATTTACTAGTCAAACCATAGATGTATGTACCATCATAAATCAAGAGAAAGTGCAAACCATTGCAGAGGGTACGTGTATTGTTCAAGCATCTCAACCTGGGAATTCAAAGTTTCTTTCTGCTCCATCAATACAAAAAACTATAACGATTAACCCTGAAAGCCTTTTGACTAGAACTGGCGTAACATTATGTGCGAATCAAGATTACAATGAAATACCATGTCATTTAATTGAAACATTAGGGGCGTTTTTTGGGTTGGGGCAAGATGGGGAAACCAAAATAGGAAAAGAGTTGAGTTATACTTTATTAAATAATAATGGTTCAGAATGTATAAAAGACAATGTCACAGGATTAATATGGGAAAAGAAAACTGATGACGGAACATTAAGAGATAAAAAATGGCTATATACTTGGTATGATCCAGAGATTTCTTCAAATAATGGTGAACCAGTCGTTAAAGATACTGCTGAATTTTATAGAGACTATGACAATAAATCAATCCGCATGGGTAATTCTCCCTCTTATACAAATGATCAAAAAACTGATGGTTACTCCTGTGGAAAAACCATTAGTAAATGTAATGCTCAAGATTATATAAATGAGTTAAATAAAATAAAGTACTGTGGTTATAGTGACTGGAGAACACCTACACCTCAGGAATTCTATTCAATTATGGATTACTCTGGAAAACAATCTGAAAACCCTAGATATGGAATAAGTGGTGATTACTGGACTAATATGAAATACGTTTACTCTGAAATAAATACAGGAGTCGTCGACCATATCCCACCTTCTACTGCCCCAGTTCATGCAGTACGTTAAAACATATCATCAGGAGAAATAGAATGAAAAAAATCGCTCTTATTATATGCTGTTATTTTGTATCTTCCAGTCATACTATATATGCGCAAACCTGTAAAACAGGAGCGATAAAATCGACTCCAGATACAAACTTTGAAATTATAGGTGATGGCAGTGAAGTTAAGGACAAAATCACAGGACTCATATGGCAACGCTGTTTCGCTGGACAAATATGGAATGGCAGTGAATGTATAGGGGAAGCAAATCAATTCCAATGGTTAGATGCTTTAAAGGAAACCAGAAAATTGGGGAAAGGCTATAGATTACCCAATGCAAAAGAAGCCATGAGTATCATTGAACATTCCTGTATTTATCCAGCATTTAATACAAAAATTTTTATGGATGGAAAATGGACTCAGGATATTCAGCTTACTCGCTCTATTTGGACATCAACACCAAATGGAGAGAAGCATATTTATACTGTATGGAGTGGATGGGGAAAATTAACCTCAACTCAAAGAACCACATTAAATGGTGTTAGAGCCGTACGAGGTGGCTGGTAATTTACTTAGTGCAAATTGCTTTTTTAATTGATAAACAATTAAGGATGATTAATTCATCCTTATTTTCATTCAAACTCATGTCAATAACCAATAATAACTGGGCAGTAAATAGCTGAGTAAAAACCATATCTCATCCATGCCATAGATTTGTTTTTCAGCAACAATATCCCCACATATTCCCTCTTTTTTTTCTCCCTCAATCGTCAAATAATAGAATGAAAAGCAATAGATAAGACGATAAAGAATGCCAAAAGATTATTATGAGGAACTAGGGGTTACACGCGGTGCCTCTGCCGACGAAATCAAGAAAGCCTATCGTAAATTAGCAAAGAAATATCATCCAGATATTAGTAAAGAAGCAGATGCTGAAGCCAAAATGCAGGCGATTAATGTCGCCTACGATACCTTGGGTGACGCCACTAAAAAGGCTGAATATGACCAGATGCTGGATCATCCACAGGGCTTTGCAGGCTTTGGTCAGGGTGCGGGCGGATTTGGTCAAGGCACGGGTGGTTTTGATGGTTCCCAGTTCTATCGCCAAAGTTCAGGCGATGGTGGTGCAGACTTTAGTGGTTTTGAGGACTTGTTCGGCCGTTTTGGCGCAGGGTTTGGTGGCGGGCAGCAGCGTTCGCAACGCCAGCAACGCAGTTACAAGGGCGAAGACCAGCATGCCAGCATTCAAGTTGATTTAGACATTGCCTATCACGGTTCGACCCAGCAAATTACCCTACAGATTCCGACCTACAATGCCTATGGTGAGCCTGAGGTACAGCGCAAAACGCTGGAAGTCAAAATTCCAAAAGGCATGAAAGAGGGTCAGCAGATTCGTCTCAATGGGCAGGGCCAGAGTGGCATCAATGGTGGTGAAAATGGTGACCTGTATATTGAGATTCAATACAGGGATACAGACCGCATCCATGTGGAGGGAGCCGATGTCTACCAGACCATTGATGTAAGCCCGTGGGAAGCGGGTCTGGGCCAGAGCATTGAGGTTTCCACCCCTGCTGGGCAGTTGAAAGTCAACCTCCCTAAAAATGCTAAGAACGGGCAGCAACTACGCTTAAAGGACAAAGGGATTCCAAACAAGACCGCAGGTCATCTCTACCTGATCATCAATATTGTGTTACCGCCAGCGCACAGTGAACAGGAACAGCAGGCCTATCAGCAGTTTGCCGATGCCTTCTCCACTTTCCGACCTCGTGCCTCATAAGGAGCAAGATCATGACAACCATTCAATACAAAGAAATTCAATATAACGGTCACTGCCAGGTTGAAATCATTGATGAACAATTGGCACTTGATCTTGAGCATTTTGCCGAAGCCTGTGGTCAAAGCACCGACTGGGTACTCAAGTTGATCGACTACGACATTTTGCAGATTCAGGTTGATCCGCAAAGCCACCAGTTCATTGGTGAAGATGTTGCCCGCGCCCGTCGTGCCTACCGTTTACAGCGTGACTTTGATGCCAGCCTATCTGCAGTTGCGGTGATGCTGGACCTGATTGATGAAGTGCAGCAACTCCGCAGGCAGTTAAAACATTTTCATTGAGTTTGGGAAATGACCAAATCCACTATTTAAGTTTGGTCATTTTCTCAACCTCTTTGAGGGTTTGTTTAATCGGTTCATAGTCCAGAAACCAGAGCAGATTCAGGTTGCGTTGTTTATGCTGCTGTGCCAGTAGGTCAATGACGCTACGCTCACCCCGCCCCACCAGATGCTGCTGATAGAAATAATACAGCAACAGCACTGTACTCAACAGCATCACCGCCAGCATGATCCAGAACCCGACAGGAGACTTTAATCCTGGAATAAACTCAAAGTTCATTCCGTAAATTCCCGTCAGCAAGGTCAGGGGTGCGAATACGGCGGTGATGATCGCCAAAATCCGCATATTTTCATTGGTCTGGTTGGCAATCGCCGAAAAGTGTAAATCAATGGCCGATTGAATGGCGTTTCTCAAGCGTAAGGTATGCTTTTGCACACGCTCAACATGGCTCATCAGGTCATTCAGCCGAACCAGAAGAATGTCCTGGGTTTTGTGTTTATGTTCACTGACCACATGATGGTAGTTGTCCACCAGCTCATCCCGAAATTCCTGCAAGGTCTCAATCTGTTCCTCACACAGGTTCTCAATCTGCTGGAATGCCATATCCTCATGGAATAGCTGATGCCATTGCTTAAAACGGCGGTTGCCCTGCAACAGTTGCTGTTGCCAGTATTCAACACGGCGTGTCAGTGGGGTGCGCAGGTTGAGGTAGCCATCAATCATGCTGTTGAGCAGGCGCAAACAGAGATCCGCTGGGGTACTGGCCAGTTTACGTGGTTTATTCTGCTCTTCAATCGCCCGCCCCATAATGGTCTGGATGCGTTGGATATAGCTTTCCACCGCCTTATTGCCCTGCTCCCTTAAACTGATCAGGACATTCGGCGTTAAGATAAAACTCATCGGTGTGGTGGCCAAGCCAAAAACACTTTCATGAGATTCCAGTGGACTGTCACTTTCATAAATCTGGTCGTCTGGGCTAATCAGTTTGCGGAACACCAGCAGGTCATATTCCTCGACACTGTCGAAAGCACAGGGATGTTCGATGTTGAGCAGGTCGCGCATATGAAACTCATTCAAAACCAGTCCTGTGTGCTCATAAACATTGTTCTGCCAGGATTCTGTATGGTTGACCAGATCCTGCCTTAAACTATCCACCCACAAAAATTCCAGCGTATGTTCTGATTGTTCTTCGGCACTAATAAAAATCGTATCTTCACTGTTATGACGATAAAAATAATAAAGCTGCATAACCCTGATATTCATCCAAATCCTAAAAATATCATGCCATAAAAAAGCCCGCACAAGGCGGGCTTTTTGTCAGTCGATTGCAGCGATTATCCTTGTTCGATGTCTTTCATGGTCAATTTGATACGACCACGGTTATCCACATCGGCAACCTGAACCTTAACTTCCTGACCTTCTTTTAATACATCAGTCACGTTGGCAACACGTTCATTTGAAATTTGTGAAATGTGAAGTAAACCGTCTGTACCTGGCAGGATATTCACGAATGCACCGAATTCAACGATACGAATCACTTTACCTGTATAAATTGTGCCTGGCTCAACTTCAGCAGTAATCGCCTGAATCTTGGCAATTGCAGCTTTAGCGGCAGCCTTGGTTTCACCAAACACACGCACTGTACCATTGTCTTCGATATCAATCGCAGCCTTAGTTTCTTCGGTAATAGCACGGATGGTTGCACCACCTTTACCAATTACATCACGAATCTTGTCTGGGTTGATGCTGATCACTTCGAAAGTTGGCGCATTGGCACTGATTTCCGCGCGGGCACGTGAAATCACCTTGTTCATTTCATTCAGGATGTGCATACGACCAGCAAATGCCTGATTCAATGCAACTTCCATGATTTCTTCAGTAATCCCTTCAATCTTGATGTCCATTTGCAGTGCAGTGATCCCGTTTGCAGAACCCGCCACTTTAAAGTCCATATCGCCAAGATGGTCTTCATCACCCAGGATGTCAGAAAGCACTGCGAAACGCTCGCCCTCTTTCACCAGGCCCATTGCGATACCCGCAACTGGTGCCTTAAGTGGAACACCCGCATCCATCAGTGCAAGTGAAGCACCACATACAGACGCCATTGAAGATGAACCATTCGATTCAGTAATGTCTGAAACCACACGTAACACATACGGGAAACGGTCAACTGGAGGAAGTACCGCCTGTACACCACGACGCGCCAAACGGCCATGACCGATTTCACGGCGTTTAGGGCCAGATTCACGACCTGTTTCACCTACAGAATATGCAGGGAAGTTATAGTGCAACATGAAGCTGTCAGTCTTGGTACCAGCCAAGGTATCGACCATCAACGCATCACGTGTGTTACCTAGAGTTGCAGTCACAAGTGCCTGAGTTTCACCACGGGTAAACAATGCTGAACCGTGGGCACGATCCAACACGCCAACCTGAACGTCGATACCACGAACTGTTTTGGTGTCACGACCATCAATACGCGGTTTGCCAGACAAGATGTTGTCACGAACAGTACGGTACTTAAGGTCTTCGAACAGGAAGTCAACTTCGTCCGCGATGCCATCAACATCTTCTTCAGGAACGAACTGCGCTTTCGCTTCTGCATACAGCGCATCCAAAGCCGCATAACGGTCTTGTTTTACCGCAATGGTATATGCCTCTGAAATTTTTGCTTCAAACGCTTCTTTCAGTTTTGCACGCAATTCTTCATTGTGTGTTGGCGCAACCCACTCAGATTCTTTGGCACCAACGGCAGCGGCAAATTCTTTAATGGCTTGTACTGCAATTTGCATTTCATCATGACCAAACAGAACCGCACCCAGCATCTGGTCTTCTGAAAGTTCTTTCGCTTCAGATTCAACCATAAGCACTGCTGATTCCGTACCTGCAACCACAAGGTCAAGGTCAGACTGTGCAAGCTGTTCAAGCGTTGGGTTAAGAACATATTCACCATTGATCAAACCAACACGCGCACCACCAATTGGACCACGGAAAGGTGTGCCTGCAATAGACAATGCAGCAGATGTACCCAACATTGCAGCAATGTCAGCATCCATGGTTTTGTCAGAAGAAACAACTGTTGCCGTTACCTGGATTTCGTTGAAGTAACCTTCTGGGAACAACGGACGAATTGGACGGTCAATCAAACGAGAAATTAAAGTTTCTGCTTCAGAAGCACGGCCTTCACGCTTGCCATAGCCACCAGGGATACGACCAGCTGCATATTGTTTTTCTTGATAGTTAACAGTTAACGGGAAGAAGTCCTGCCCCGCTTTTGCTTTTGGCTGTGCAACCACCGCAACAAGAACAGTCACACCACCCATTGTGATCAACACTGTATTTGCCTGACGTGCAACACGACCCGTTTCTAAAACAACCTGGTGCTGACCAAATTGGAATTCTTTACGAACGATATTAAACATTGACATGTATTATATTTTCCTGGTTTCTTTTAAAAAGTTATTCTAGTGAGACCCCTAAGGTTTGGCATTCAGACCACAACTCGCGTGTGGATAAATGACAAAGCTTAGAAGCCATCGCACCAGATCAAAATTTTTAAATAAATTTAAACACAAAGAAGGAGCGAACATGCGCCCCTTCTAAAAATCGCCTAACTTAAATCAGGCGAAACTTTGTTTTCAGCGTTAAGGCATTGCAACATGCGAAATACCGAAAATAAAGCCAAATCGAATTAACGACGTAAACCTAGTGCGCCGATCAAAGCAACATAACGGCCGTGATCTTTACCATTTAAATAGTCAAGTAGTTTACGACGCTGGTTTACCATACGGATCAAACCACGACGGCTGTGGTGGTCATGTTTATGCTCTTTAAAGTGACCTTGCAAATCATTGATTTGAGCAGTCAACAAAGCAACCTGTACTTCTGGTGAACCTGTGTCGTTTTCAGCACGAGCAAATTTAGCGATGATCTCTGCGCGATCTGCGTTAGTTAAAGCCATTCGATTTCTCCGAGATGCTTAAAAAATAAAATGATAATGATCAGTTGCAAGCAACTGATTGCCGTGCATCACTACAGCAAGTCGCCTATTTTAAGTGATCTATGGCTATATTGCAAAAATGTTTTTATTTCGTCATTTAGACAATGACAATTGTCAGAAAAACAGGCAAACTATTTACCAATTCTGTTTTCAGTTTGTAACAGAAATGAAAGAAAACGAAAAATTAGCGAGGGAATCGTGAAAATCTTATCCACCAATACCTGTTATGTACCAGATGACCTCAATCAAGTCATTCGTTCCAAAGATGAAGTTGCAGCTGAATTGGGCGGCATGACGGAAAAGCAGGTCCAGAAGATTTGGGATAGTGTTGAATGTCTTTATAAAACGGGGAACTATCCTTTAATTACCTTATGTCTACGTAGACAGGGACAAATCCTGCTGAACCGTAGTATTGGTTATGCTCAGGGCAACTCTCCCGATGGTCTGGCGACAGATGCCAAGATCGGCACACCAGATACCCCCGTTTGCCTGTTCTCAGCCTCTAAAATGGTCACGGCAATGCTGGTGCATATGCTGGATGAGCGTGGTGACCTAAACCTGCTTGATCCAATTAGCTATTACATACCTGAATACGGGGTCAATGGCAAACGTCGTGCCACCCTGTTCCACCTGTTATCACATCGCGGTGGAATTCCACGGATTGAGGGTGAGGTCACCCCTGAACTGCTGTTTGATGAGAAAGAGATTTTAAAGCGTCTGTGTGCAGCCAAGCCCGTTTCACCATCAGGCACCCATCTTGCCTATCATGCCGTGACCGCAGGCTATATTCTGGGTGAGGTGGTAAAACGTGTCACAGGACAAAGTGTGCGTGAATATTTGGCTGAGCATATTGAAAAGCCAATGGGTCTGGATTATTTCAACTATGGCCTAAAACCTGAGTACCGTGCGGATGTTGCACTGAACTATGCCACTGGCATGCATCCAAGTTTGGGTACTGATCGTTATTTAGAGCATGTGCTGGGTGCTGGACTACAAACGGCTGTCGACATTACCAATGACACACGTTTCATGGACACCATCTGCCCTGCTGGCAACATCTACACCAGTGCAGAGCAGTCAGGACGTTTTTTTGAAATGTTGCTCAGCGGCGGTGAGTATCAGGGCAAACAGGTCATGAGTGCCAAAACCGTTTTCCGTTCCACCTTACCGACCTCTGGCGTCAGTATTGACCGTAGTTTACTTGCGCCGATGCGTTATGCTCTAGGGCCAATGCTAGGCAGTAACCCTATTGGCTTGTTTGGCCCAATGACGGGACAGGCGTTTGGACATATTGGCTTCTCAAATATTTTATGCTGGGCCGATCCAGAGCGTGACATCAGTGTGTCATTACTCACCACAGGAAAATCTGTGGTTGGTACCCACTTGCCCGCACTGGCAAAAACTTTGTACCAGATCTCAAGCAACTGTCCAAAAATCCCGAAAAACCAGCGCCGCTCATTATTTGCCACTGACCGTAGCGAAAATGATCTGGTTTAATCAGTTGAAAAACAACTACGCACAAAAAAGCCCAAGTTTTCGCTTGGGCCTCTGCGCGTAGTTTTTATTATTCTAGTTTTGATTTATTTTTATTCTTTATTGCTTGTTATTTTTTCATTCAGACCCTCTGAACGTTCCACAATATTATGATTTTTATGTTTCCTTTGGTTACATCTTCTTCCCTCTATACTTACTATTCTGTCAAAATTAATTATGGAGAAAAATAGCATTTTTCTCATCTCTTTGTAAGCAAAAACGTACGGTTCTGTATAACATTTAACTTAACAATCCAGAAAAATTGTTAGACAACAATATTTTACTCTCAGATGATGCCGTTATTTTTCAACAGATAAATGTCTATACACAAAACAGTGCAAATGAGCTATCACAATAATTGATTAAGTATGGTCCAAACGATATTGGTTAAAATAAAACCAATATTTATCATAATGTTATTCATTCAATATGGATAAAAATAAAAAAGCCCTGTAGTCTCTCCCAAAACTACAAGGCTTAGCGGCTGTAAGTTTCCTCTTTTATCACTTACCTCACTGTAAGTTCGCTGTCTTTTAGACTTTCTTATTATCGTTTTGCGATTTACCTAGCTTTCCGTGCTAGGCTCTTTGTGTGTACATAATCTCAAAAACACTCAGCTTGCTCTAGCGACAATATCTCGAATCCTTGTAAGCTTTTTCTTACAAAACAGTGAATTTTAAAGAATAAGTTTATAATCCAGCAAAATTGATCTTTTGTACTAAACCACTGCGGCGAACTGTTCGAATTGTAAGCGCCTGTTGCAAGGTGCCTGAATCGGCCAGAATACTGACCACTTTTTTGGCGCGTGTTACCGCGGTATAAATCAGTTCCTGACTCAGTAATTTCTCTGCGGGAGCATCCAGAACAATCGCGGTATGGGTAAATTCAGAGCCCTGTGACTTGTGAATGGTGAGCGCAAATGCAGTTTGCATGTTCCGAGGTAAGCGATGTGCGGCAATCCATTTATCCAGACTTGGAAAATACACCTCAAACTGCTGAGATTGGCTTCTATGTTTAAAACAAATGCCAATGTCTCCATTGGAAATTCCAAGCTGATAGTCATTGTAGGTCATCATCACAGGGCGGCCCACATACCAGTCGCCCACCGCAATCTGTTTAAGCTGCTGGTTGAGCCACTGTTCAGCATAGCGGTTCAGTTGCTGCAATCCCAGTTGACCATGTCGAACGGCGGTTAAGATTCGGTAATCATCAAATGCGTGTATCACCTGCTGGATATGCGGTTCTGGTTCATCCACCTGCATATAGTGTTGCAGTGCCTCAACATAACCCTGAAATCCATACATCAACTTTTGTTGATAGGGTTCAATTTCGAACTCACCATACTTGGGCAAATATTCCAGTTGAATAAAATCTGGCATCTCTTTGGATAATGCAATCGGTTGCAAGCTGGTAGGTGCAGTAATCTCCTGTTCCAGTCTGGTCAATACCTGAGCATGTTGTGTTGGCTGCTGCTGGGCCTGAATAAATCTTGCCAACTGTCCAATTTTTGCCTCACCCGCAAAACGGCGGCTTTTTTGCAACTGGACACGGTTTTCAACCAAGTCCTGCACCTGCTGCAAGTCTGCCAGTACAGAACCCACATCCACAGAAGCCAGTTGATTGGCATCACCCAGTAAAATAATGCGGCAGTTTTCAGGCACGGCCTCAAACAACAGGGTTGCCAGATTCAAGTCCAGCATGGAGGCTTCATCCACCACAATCACATCATAGGGCAAAGGCTGCTTTTGGTGAAAACGCGGGATCTGCCGATTACCCATACCCAACAACCGATGCAGGGTCTGGGTGCTTTGGTGGCGCAGTTCATCGGTGACCAATCCCGACTCAAGCAGTTTTGGATCATTCAATGAATGCTGCAAGGCCTCCTGCATACGCTGGGCTGCCTTTCCTGTGGGTGCCGCCATCGCAATGCGCAGGTCAGGAATCATCTGGTTCAGTACCGCAATAATACGCGCCAGCGTATAGGTTTTACCTGTTCCTGGCCCACCTGTAATGATACCCAGCCATTGCTGCATCACCATTTTAAGGGCGGCCTGCTGGTGTTCATCGCTGAGCAAGTGCTGGTAAGGTGCTGTATCGACCAACTGAATCGTTTGTCGCTTTAATCGACAAATTTGATCAGCTAGGCGTTGTTCCAGTTGCCAATATCGGTATAATGCCAAGCCCTGCTGATCGTGGACGCATGGGGCAACTTGAGTGCCTGCAACATCGCTGCAAACTACTAGATCGCCCAGTGCTTCAAGTTGTGCAGAATTTGCCTTAATACAACTGTCACCACGCAAACTGGCCTCAATCAGTTGCTGTAAGATTTGCGCTGCACCATCTGCCTGAGCCGATTGGGAAAATGGTGCCTGTGTGAGGTAGTTACTCCACATCTCAAGCCAGCCTGCCGTTGCTGACTGATCATTTACTTGTTTGTCCACAGAGTTATCCTCAAACTTACCCACACGCTTGTCCACAAGGTTATAAACACATTTATCCACATGATAAACTGTTGTTTAATCTAAATTCATAACTTTTATCTACATTGGTTTGCCCATTTTATCCTCAGAGAAATATCCAAGGATGGCATCCAGACGCAAGATAAATTCATCATCAGGTTTCCAATACAGATAGCCCTGCTGTGCCTGTCCATTCATGCCACGCAAATACAGGTAGGATGCCCCACCCAGATGTTGCTCAATCTGGTAATTCTGTAGTTTCACGCTTAGGTAGCGGTGCAGTGCCACCAGATACAAGGCCGCCTGTAACCAGTAGCTCGACAGCGACATACTATCTGAAATCTGGCTGGGCTGGTAATCTGCCTGTTCAGCGCCCAGATAGTTACTTTTATAATCGGCAATATGGTAGCGCTGACCATCGAAATAGACCAAGTCAATTGAGCCATTCAGGTAGCGGGCAGATTTCGCCTCCAGCAATTCAGGCATGCTGATGCCATATTCTGTGAACAGTTGCTGTACGCGCTGCATGGCCAGCACACGATCCGACAAGGCCAGATAAAATGGACATTCCGACAGATATTGTCCTGTCAGCAATTGTTTTAATTGAAAACCCTGATTCAGTGGCGTGGCCAACACCTCACCAAGCCATGCCGCAATCCATTGGTATAGTTGCTGCTCTGAGTTTTCCTGTGCTGGAAAATAATTCTGGTATTGATCCAGCAAGTCAAACCATAAGCCTTGATAGGTATTCTTAAAACGGCGGCGAATTTCCTCAACCCATGTTTCAGGTCGCTGGAAATCAATCTGCTCAAAAATCTCATGCAGGAAATTTCCAGCCAGTGTTCCTTTCGGAAAATATTGCTTAATCCACGCGATTGGTTGGGAAATAGGCGCAGATGCTGTCAGTATAACGTTTAGCTCATCTTCAGCCTGATCAAAGTTCTGCTCAATATTGGCCAGACGATCCGCATGACTGGCCTTGTGTCTTAAATGCTGTGCCAGATAACTGAAGCTGGTCTTGCCCCGTGCATAAAAACGCTGCATAGGTAAAGGCTGTGCGGAAAGTGGAATTCTTTGTTGGGTTTGCTGCTGGCGGTGCAATGCCTGTGGTCGTTCCAAAACCAGAGCTTCATCCAGACAATGTGGATGCTGGAATGCCTCACCCTGATTCTTCCAGAATGCCAATCCTGACAGTTTGTTCTTATCACCTTTTTCAGGTTCAAACACCGCATAGACCCGATGACTGGCACGAGTCAGCGCCACATACCACAAACGGTTCTGCTCAGCCTGCGCCCGTTGCTGGTGCTGATCCAACTCATTCTGTTGCAGAAAGTTTTTATCCGCAATCGCCACCACACGCTGTGTTCGTGTTTGCCCTGTTTCTGGCAACTGGATTTCCGTGGTTGAGAAATTTAAAGTCTTTTGCATTTCCGAAAAGGCTTTATTCGCCCCAAGTAAAAAGACGATTTTAAATTCCAACCCCTTGGACTGGTGGATGGTCATCAACTGCACTCCAGCTTCACTGGAAAGCTTATGTTCCAGTTCCCATTCACGGTCACTGGGGGAATTGAGCTGCTTTAAATACCAGTGATAGAGGTTTTGTGCCCCCTGCACATGCTCGCTGCGCTGACTCAGGATATCAGTGAGATGGCGCAGATTGACCACTGCCCGTTCATTGTCCTTGCTCTGGGTGGCAACCAGTTGCTGCCAGATACCAAACTGGTTTAGGCAGCGTTGCCATGCCACCAGAAATCCCTGATTCAACCATATCTCACGGATGTCATCGAATTGCTGGATATAATGACTCAAGCCCTCTGGACTTTGTTCCAGTGCCAATAAGCGACTTAAATCAAATCCAAACAGTCGGCTCAGCAAGGCACGCTTTAACTTGGCCTCGTCATAGGGATGCAGCAAGGCCGTGAGTAAAGCGCCTATATCCTGAGCAATCTTTGAATCAAACACACTGCGCTTTGAGGGGCGATTGACACGGATTCCCAAGTGTTCCAGTGCATACTGCACCTCGTCCAGTTGTCGGTGGCTACGGGAAAGCACCGCAATATCATCTTCACAAATGACCTTGCGTATCTCACCATCTAGGCATAGCTGCTGCAAATGTGCCTGATTCAGCAAGCTCTGGATTTTCCATGCGACTTGAGTGGCTTGCTCATTACCCTCTTGCAGTTGCAACCAGCGCAACGGTGCGGGATTGGTCTGTTCATTGTCAATCAGGGCAGGATGTGGACGCGAACCAGCCTGAATCGGGTCATAGATCACCTGCTCGCCAAAATCCATTTGCCGCTGAAACAGCACATCCACCACTTCAACCAGTTCTTTCACCGAACGGTGGTTGTGGATCAATTTATATTCACGTCCCTGCTTGGTCATAATATCCTGATAGGCATTCAGGAATGTCAGCATGTCGCCACCACGGAAGCCATAAATCGCCTGTTTACGGTCTCCGACCATAATCATGCAACCTTTTTGGTAACGCTGTGGATGCCGCCAGATGCTTGCCAGCATATCATCCTGATCCTGATTGGTGTCCTGAAACTCATCCACCAGAATCAATGGATAACGTGCCTGTACAAATACCGCAAAATGTTGTCCCTGCTCTCCCTTTAAAGCATCTGACAGGGTTTTGATCTGCTGGGCAAAGGTGGTTTCACCTTTTTGTTGTAAAAGTTGTGGTAGACGTTGTTTAACTTGTTCGCATAAATGAAATTGTAAATAAGACTCAAAATGAGCTAATGTTTTTTGAATTTCCTGCCTAAAGTCAGAAATTTTCTTAAATATAATCATCACCCGATGATTAAAAAAATCATCCTGAATACTTTGATCACATTTGTTAAAAAATTTCTTTCTAGGTGCACCATCCTCTGTCAGAAATAAGGTATCAATATGATACAAACTATGGCTATCAAAATAAAAATTTATGCCTTGTTCAGCCGCATTTTTTAAAATTTTTGGTAAAGCTTCTACAAAAGTAGAATTTAACTTCACGCCCATACTTTTTTGAATAAATTTATAATATGCACCATCAGGTAAATAATAGGCTTGAAGTTGCTCAAATTCTTCCATTTGAATATGAATTAACTCATTTAGAGCGCTTTCAAAATTATTTAGATTTAAGTCAGGTGTATCTAAGGTCTTAAAAACGGCTGAACTAAAATTTAAACTGGATTCTACCAATTGAATATAATGATCAACTGATTTAAGTTGCCCACTGATATATAAAAAATCAATCACCTGTTGTGGCTGCGACTGAATCCATTCGCGCAACACATCGTGGATCAATTGACGGGTATAGCTCTTGGCGTCCTCAGTGATTTGCACGCGTTCAATCTTGCCACTTTCAAAGGCAAACTCACGCAACAGCTTCTGGCTAAAACTGTCCAGTGTCCCGACAAACAACTCATCCAGTTGGTCAATCACCAGTTTCAACCGTTCACAGGCATAGGCGATACGTGGGGCAAAGGTTTCTAACACATGCTGTTTCAGCGGATCAGTTTCCTGCTCCGCCTGCATGTGGATATCAGTTTCAAGTTCGCCGCGTAATGGTTCCAGATACTGCTGAATCTCCACCAGACGCAAACGGATACGGCTTTTTAGCTCGGCGGCGGCGGCACGGGTAAAGGTGGTGGCAATGACCTGATTCGGTAGGTATTTTTCCAGAAAAATCCGCACCATCAAACTGGACAAGGTATAGGTTTTCCCTGTTCCAGCCGAGGCCTCGATCAGGTGCAGCCCCTCAAACTGAATATCCCGAATCGGTTGATAAGACACAGAAAAATGTGAGTTCATGCCTTACTCCACACGTAAAAATTCGAAAATAGGTTGATACAACGCATGGGAATAATGATCACAGGCATAGTGTAACAATATGGTTGCATCCTGTTCCTGTAAAAGGAACTGCCAGTCACGATGCAGCTTACACGCTTCATTTTGAGTCATGTCAAAACCAGAAAAATCACCTGTATCATTCCAGTCTTTTAAAACCTGTTTTTGGCTGTCTTCAACCAGAACCCTTTGAGACTCCTGCTCGACCCATTCGTGGAACTTGCCTTTTTCCATTGGCTTCAAGATCAATGCTGCGGGTAAGACCACAGGCTGTTGCTGCGCCTCTTGCCACAGTTGTAACCAGTGGTCTAGATAGTGTTTCGCCTGCTCGGAACCCAGTCCCTCACAAATCACGGTCTGGTCACTAAACACCACGATACGGCGTTTTTCTGTAGCGGAGTCATCGTTCAGCACAGCCAGCCACAACAAATATTCCAGCCAGAGCTTAACAAAACGTTTGGCCCGCGCACTCGACGCTTCCACACTGACCCAGTCCTGTACATTCTGTTTTGGCGTGACACAGACCATTTGCAGTTGTTTTGAGATACGCCAGACCCGTTGTGTGGTTGGTGTCGGGGCTGCCGCATACTGCTGTAAACGTTCAAGCAAGCGCTGTTGCTCCAAGCGGCTTTGCTGCCATGCACTGTGCTGTACCTTTCCGACAGGAAGCTGATCCTGCAAAATGCCAGCCGAGGTCTGCTCATCCTGCTGCTGTAGAAAATGGCGAATGGCATATTTCCCCAAACCATCCAGCAACAATGGTTCAGTTTGGTCCACCAGTTCAGTTGCCGTTAAATTTTCCACCCCCAGGGTTTTTAAATACAAACGCGCTGGGAACGCCACATCCTGAATCCATTGCTGGCTATTTAGAATCAGCATCTCATCATGTTCAACGGGATAGCGGGTATTTACCCATGCCTGCCGTTCCCCTTTGACCTGCTGAATTTGCGATGCGACATTAAACCAGTGGTCCTGATAACGGACATGGCCCTGTTCCGCCATAAAACCCAGTGGATCAAAGGGCTGTAGCCGATGGATATGATAAAGCGGATAGAGTTGTGGGGGAATATCACCAAATGAAGTCTCTCCCTCAGGAAGCGATTTAGAGAGGGAGGGCTTTACAATCAACGCCAAATGATCTCGAAAGGCCTGCAAAATACTGGAGGGTTCACGCACCTCCCCATCATTGACATCAAAGCCATTATAAAACAACCAGAGTTGTTCCTCCGCCAAAAGCACCGCATCCAGAAAAGCCCCCTGATCATCTTCCAGACGGGAACGATCTCCCAATTGCTGACGTAACGCATCCATTAAGTCAAAGGGAATATGCGCATCCCGATTGGGGAATTTACCTGTATCCAGATTAAGCAACACAATCAGGCGATAAGGAATCGGGCGAATCTGTCCAATCTGGCTAAAGGTGATCTGCCCTGTTGGCTCAACCTGTGCCGACTGGCTTTCCAGCGTACGTTGAATTTCCTCAATGATATAAGGCAATGGCAGTGTAATCTGGCGCAAATGTGTTTCAGCATCATCATAATAACTTGCCAAAGTCAGCATCCGTTCCTGCTTCTGTACAATCTCACGCACGGCCTTTAGGGCAACAATATCGGCTTGCTCAAACTCCTGAATGTCATCCTTAAGCTTTTTCAGCCAGTCCTCAACAGGTGACTGCTGCCCCAACTCATGCGCAATCAACCAATTGCGTCGGATAGATAAATCCTGATAAATCTGGATCAAGATTCCAATCAGCTCAAAATCATCTGGCTGTACCTGTGCATAGCTCAGTATATCCTGTACCAGCACATGCGCTGGCACGGCAATTCCCAGTGCCAGACGATCCAGCGCAAATTTAAAGCTATAGCGATAGTCCTGATCATCATCACTTAAACTTTGTTTTAAATGCTCGGCATCCAGACCGCGCTTAAAGCCTGCATCACTCAACAAGGCCAGCATCCGTTGTGCCTGGGTATAGTCCAGACCATAACGCTGCTGTGTTGCAGATAGATTGAGCCAGTCGGCAAAATCATCATGGGCAAAGCGTCCCTGTGTCAGTTGTAAACGCCCCAACACCGCACGCCATGCATTTAGGGCATCCAGTGATGCCACGCCTGCAATCTTGACAGGCAGAAACACTTCATGCTCATTGGGGACAGCAGGAAATACACTACGGATTAATGGCTCAAGCTCAGCCAGATTGGGTGCAAGCACCAGCACATCACTGGGACGGCGAGCAACGGAATCAGGCTGTGACAACCAATATATCAACTGTTCCTTTAACACCTCAAGCTGGCGCAAACTGGAATGGCAGACATGCACCTGAATCGAATCATCATCGAGTGCAAGCTCATATTGTTCCGCTTTAGGTTCAGCCAGATAAAAAATATCGGACTGGACCTTACCCAGCAGGGTTTCGGGAAACTGCTCCACAAAGGCATCGACCCATTTCCCCTCCTCACCTGTGGCAAGTTGTGAAAGCAGTGAAAAGTGGTCACGCGCCTGTTTGCCCAACCGTGTCAGCAAGGGGTGTCTGGATTCTCGTGCCTGAGAGTTGAAAAACAGGGTGAACTGTTCAAAAAAGGTCTGGATTTCAGTATCGGTGGCTTTAGGATTTTTAGCAATAAAACGTTCCTTAACGCCCAGATCATAACGCTGCTTCCACAAGGGGTCGACACTGTCGGCCCAATATTCCTGCGAGGGGTTATAGTGCAAAATCAACACATCCAGATACTGCCCTAGACGACGCAAGAATTGCAGTTGGCTGGGTGGCAAGTCTAGCAGGGTAAATACAATCACCTGATCTGGAAGCTGCGCCAATGCACGCTGGCGGGTCTGTGGATTGTCCAGAACCCGCCAGAAATCGGCATCAATACTTTGCATCTCCACAAAGTCGGCATGAAAATAGTTTTGCCATAGCCAGCGCTGCCAGGCTTCCAGTTGTTGGGTCTGGTTTAGGCTAAATGCAGACACCTGCTGATCCGTTTGGGAGATTAGCCGTTCAATATCCAGAGGATGATCTAGCCCCCATGCCGCCAGCCAGTTGCCTGCACAGCGACAATTTCCCTTGCATCCCTGTTGGCAATCGCCACGATAAAGCATGTAGTTGTTAAACAGTTGCGAAACCTGCTCCGCCACCCAGTACAACATGCCCTGTTTTTTAAGCTGTTTTTCTGTGCCCTGCTGCAACTGGTCGGCACTGTCATAAATCCGTTGCACAATCGAATACAGCGGATGCTCTAGCGCAAGGCTATTTTGCCCTGCCTGAATAAAGGGTTGGAGCGCCTGATAAATCCGCCATTTCAGGATCAGCCGTGGAATATTGGCCTTACGGACTTGTTCTTTATTCTCCAGCACTTGTTGATAGGCATACCACTGGAAACCACGAATTCTTTGATGGAATTGATAATTCGCAGTCATACCCTGCTGTTCAGCAATTTTCTGGGTCAGCCACTGCTCCTGGGCAGGACTCGGCACAATAAAATGCTGGGTTTTAAACACCTGAAACGGGGAGGCACTGGGTTGGGTAATGGATGCCATCACACCTTGCAATAACACATCAAGGCGTTGACTCTGAATAACATGAATACCCATCCGTTAATACAACCTCATCAATAAACGACTATTTTGATACATGAAAATAAGTAGATAATCATCACTATACAAGCTTGTAGAACTATGTCACGTTAAACACAGCATGAAATAAAAAATTTGTTTTGAAATTCACCATTCAATACGCTTGAATATACGATCAAGGGATAGACTTTAGGTATAACTTTATGAAAATTGAAAAAATTCCTGATTCAATTGACCCAGGTTTAAATCTGGAACAAATCCGTGATGAATGTCTGGCACGTACCAAGAAGACTGCCTACTACTCTGCGGGTGCGGCCATTGTCCCCATTCCATTTTTCGATGTGGTGGTTGATTTAGGTATGCTCACGAAGATCATTCCTGACATTAATGCACGTTTTGGCCTGGCACCTGAACATATCAGCGTTTATGACCCAGAGACCAAGAAAGTTCACTGGGATGAACTGCGTAAACGTGGCTTCGAGTTCTCAGGTTTTGTGGTGGCACGTACTGCAATGAAAAAATCATTTAATGGCTTTTTCACCAAGATTGCCACCAAACAGGTGACTAAATTCATTCCGCTGGGTGGGCAACTGGTGGCGGCCAGTCTTGGCTATTTTATGATGCGTAAAATCACCGAAGCACATATTCAGGACTGCTACACACTTGCAAAACGGATTCAGCAAAAAAGCCGTAGTACGATTGTAGCGTAATAATAGAATAAGGCAGACTAATCTGCCTTAAGCTGTTCCAGAATCGCCTTTAACACTTCAATCCGTGCCGTATTCTTATCATCCGTCGCAATCACATGCCATGGCGCATAGTCAGTAGAGGTACGTTCAAACATATCCGCAGCGGCTTCAAGGTAGTCATCCCATTTATCACGGTTACGCCAATCCTCCTCGGTAATCTTAAAGCGCTTATGCGGGGTTTGTTCACGCTCCTTGAAACGGACGGCCTGTTCATCCTTGCTAATCGCCAGCCAGATTTTGACAATCACCGTCTGGCTGTCCACAAGGTTCTGTTCAAAACGGTTAATTTCATCATAGGCACGTTGCCATTCAACCACCGAGGCAAAACCCTCCACACGTTCCACCAGCACACGCCCATACCAGGTCCGATCAAAAATCGTGATCTTGCCGCCATCATTCAGTCGTGTCCAAAACCGCCATAAATAAGGGCGGCGTAATTCATAGCGCTCAGGTGCCGCAATGCTATGAATTTCGTATTCACGCGGATCAAGCTTTTTCACAATCCGCTTGATGGCACCACCCTTGCCCGCAGCATCCATTCCCTCAAAGGCAATAATCACCTTGCGTTCATCATAGCGCAGGGCATCAGCCACCTTTTTAGTCAGTTTATTGAGTTCTTCTTTATAGTCATCTTTAACCAAACTCTCTTTGGAGGGTTCCAGCAATTGTTTCGGAATTTTTGCCTGTTGCCATTTTTCAGTCATTTTGGTCTGATGATCAGGAAGTTCCTGAAGCGTTTGCAAAACATATTGTGCAAAGCACTGGTCGCGGTACTTTTCATCCTCGCCATTAATGATAAACCAGTCATCGGTGAACCTGTGGCTCAGGTTCTGCAAGGTATCGTATTGTTTCTTATTACGCCAATCCAGACCATGCAGTTTATGCCAGTGCTGTTCCGAGGCATCAATCTGGTCCAGCCGTTTTTGCAATGATTTCCATGACAGGTCAAACCAGACTTTAACCACATGCACATGGTTATGTTGCAGGTCATGTTCAAACGCACGCATTTGCTCAACATAGCCATCAAACAACGCCTCATTTAATGGCTTGGACACATGCATTGCGGTTGCCAGCAAGTCACTGTACCAGTTGCCAAACATCACCACAATCTGCCCTTCGGCAGGTATAAAAGGTGTATAGGATTGCCAAAATGTCTGGTTATTTGTCAATAGCTTCGGGGCATCCGCCTTGACTTTCAGGTAACGTGGATCAAGCCACTCACGCAACTGCTTGACCGCCTCCCCCTTGCCCGCCAGTTCAATGCCACTAACCAGAATAAGGACACTTTTCGCATTGTTCTTGCCCCGACTGTCTTTCAATGCATACTGGGCTTCTATCAGGTCCAGCGAAAGCTCATCTTCATCACGTAATTCAAATTTTGGTTGTTGTGCACTCATGTTTTGCTCTAAACGGCTCATTATTAAAAAATAAGTTAAGTATAGTGAAATCGACCCAGCACCAAGAAAGCCCCTTGTACAGTTTCTGTAGACAAAATGAGTGCATGGACATACTGACCGATTGTTGGACATTTAGGGTTTATGCTGTCATGGTTCTCAGTTATGATGCGCCCTATGATTTTATGGTTTACTTCAATTAAGTCCGATTATGTCTAAACTCACCGCATTTGATGACCTTTTACAACAATACAATGCTTTCAACTATCATGAAGACCCAGCCCTTGCCCAACGTTTGCATGATGTCCAGAGCTGGATAAAACAACGTCTTGAGCATAGCCATCAAGAACTCTTCAGTAAGCCAGAAAACCAGATCATGGCGCAATATTTCCTGAAACGTTTATATGGCGGCCCTGATTTTGACGCACTGGCAAAGCAAATCGAACGCCTGCTTAAGTTTGCCCATAAAGTAGAGGGCCTGATTCCTGCCAATGCCATCAAGACAGGCACCAAGTCGGTGAGCCTGGCGGTACTGGCCACCCAGCTTGATGAGCAGGTTGCGAAGCAAATACTGGCGGACTATCCACTGGACACCCCATTAACCGATGAAATCATGCGCCAGACATTCCTTAAACTGGAACAGCATGACGCACGTTATGAACAACTGGATTTGCTGGATGAACTGGGTGTGACGCTGGATAAATATATGCGTTCCACCATGATGTATGCCGCGTTTAAAATGTGTAAGGGCGTGGCGCATAAACACCAGTTTGATGGCATGTATGAGTTTATTCAGGAAGGTTTTGATGCCATGAAGCCAATGAAGTCGGCGGCGGCATTTATTAAGACCTTTACCGCAAAAGAACGCGAGATCATTGAGAAAGTCCATTCAGGGCATCCAGATCCTTTCCGCAGTTAAATGCTGGACTATTCCAATCCCTCTACCAAGAGGGATTTTTTTCATCTTCACATAAAAAATTAAAACACTTTTGGGAAAGTGACTTTCTGTATATTATTCATAACAATGATATGCTAAGCCCTGTAAAAAAATACAAAATCTGTCATGATGCATGCTGATTCGTGCCGCTAGAGCGAAAGTTTAGGAGAAAACAATGTCTAACGAAAACCAACAGCCCACCCCAGAAGTTGAGCAAAACCCAGGTTCAGACAAAGTCAGTCCTTTCCTCAGCACACCGCTTCCGCAGGGAGCGCCACAGGGTCAACAGCAATCTTTACAACAGGGTTTGACCTCAGCACCAACAGGTTCCGTACCAAAATACAACCTGCCGCGTGGTGCCAATACAGGCAATGTCGGTGCAACCACCCATTTTGGCTATCAAACTGTCAGCAGCGATGAAAAAGCACAGAAAGTGGCAGAAGTGTTCCATTCAGTGGCAAGCAAATACGACATCATGAATGACCTGATGTCATTTGGTATTCATCGTATATGGAAACGTTTTGCGATTAACATGTCAGGCGTGCGTCGTGGACAGCATGTACTGGATATCGCGGGTGGTACAGGCGACCTGGCTAAAGTGTTCAGCCGCGAAGTTGGTCCAAATGGTCATGTGGTGCTTTCAGACATTAATGAGTCCATGCTCAATGTGGGCCGTGACCGCCTGATTGATGCGGGCTGTACCAATGTGGATTTTGTGCTTGCCAATGCAGAAACGCTTGAACCCTTTGCCGATAACAGTTTTGAACTCGTCACCATCAGTTTTGGTCTGCGTAACGTGACCGATAAGGATGCAGCACTTGCAGCCATGTACCGTGTGCTCAAGCCAGGTGGCCGTTTACTGATCCTCGAATTTTCCAAACCTGTGTTTGAACCATTTTCAAAGCTCTATGATCTTTACTCATTCACGGCCCTGCCAATCATGGGTAAACTGGTTGCAAATGATTCTGAAAGCTATAAATACCTTGCTGAGTCCATCCGTATGCATCCAGACCAGCGCACCTTAAAAGGCATGATGGAAAATGCGGGCTTCCAAAGCTGTGACTACCACAACCTGACAGGTGGTATTGTTGCTGTTCACCGTGGATTCAAACTTTAAGGCTTAGGATATGTGGTCGATTTTAGCACTGGGTGCAGTCGAACGTATCATTCATCAGGTGATTGATCTGGATGCGATTAGCCGTATTCAGCTCAATCAGCTACAAGGTCAACTGTTACGGGTGGTGATTGATCATCCACAGCTCTCGGTTGATGTTTTTTTTGATGAAAATAAAGTTCGTCTGGAACCTACCGTAACTGGACACAGTCAAACCCCATCAATATTTGAACAGCGTCCCTACGATGTTCAAAATAAAATTACAGATGCCACAGCCACCCTGCATGTCGCCAATGTGGTCGAATTAGCCAAACTCCTGCTCAGTGATATGGACCAGATTGGCAATATTCCACTGCAAGGTGACTATCATTTATTGCAGGATATCCAGCGTATCATGCAGCAGGCAGAACCTGACCTTGCCGCACATCTATCTCCGTGGATTGGTCCTCAGCTGGCGCATGAACTGGGTAAGATACAGCTTGCACCGAAGCAGCTCAAACGCTCATTGCAAAGCCACCTGTTCTTTGTTGAAGATGCCCTAAAAGAAGATAGCGGCTTATTTGCCCCACGCTGGCAAATGGATGACCTGAATCGGGAGACCCGCCAGCTCAATCAGGAAATAGACCGTCTGGAAGCCAGATTCCAGCAATTACAGGCCCAATTCAATTCACACCAGCAACCCACACAAAACTAGGTAAGATTTTATATGATTCCGCATGTTAGACGGTTATTTGAACTTTGGCGCATTGCAGCACATTATCGCCTTGACACCTTATTTCCTGCGGAAGAATTACCTGTAAAAGCCCAACATGCCTTGGGTGTGATTAAAATGCATCCTGCGGCTTGGTCAAGCCGTGAAAAAAAGAATCCTCTTAAACTCAAGGAAGCACTGGAAGAGATGGGGCCTTTGGCGATTAAGCTGGGTCAACTCCTCTCTACCCGTCGTGACCTGATTCCACCAGAACTCTTATCGCAACTGGTGCTGTTGCAAGACCGTGTAAAGCCCTACGACACGCAATTGGCTAAACAGCGGATTCAGGAATCCCTCAAGGCGGATGTTGGCACCTTGTTTGCCCGTTTTGATGAACAGCCACTTGCCGCTGCCTCAATTGCGCAAGTGCATACCGCTGCATTACACGATGGTCGTGAGGTGGTGGTGAAAGTCACCCGTCCTGATATTCGCAACCAGATTCTTCAGGACTTTGAAATTTTGGCATGGCTGGGTGACTGGCTGGAAAACCGCCTGGAAGCTGCCCGTGCGCTGCACCTGTCCGAGATTATTCAGGACTACCGTCAGATCATTTTAAATGAGCTTGACCTAAGTCTGGAAGCGGACAACACCCGCCGTATGCGTCATTACTTTACAGGTTCCAGCATGATGTATGTGCCTGAAGTCTATATGGACAGTAAAGACGTGATGGTCGCTGAACGTATTACGGGCGTACCGATCTCCGATATTGCGACCTTTGACCGTTTAGGTATGAATCGCGCGGACTTGGCAGAAAAAGGTTTGACCATTTTCTTTACCCAAGTGTTCCGTGACAACTTTTTCCATGCCGACATGCACCCTGGCAATGTCTTTGTAGAGACCATTAATCCAGCCAATCCACGTTTTATTGCGCTGGACTGTGCCATTATGGGTGAGCTGTCCAAGTCTGATCAAATGACCGTTGCACGAATGTTACTGGCCGTGATGAACAGCAACTTTATGCAGTTGATTCAGATTGTGCATCAGGCAGGCTGGATTCCACCAGGAACCGATCAGGATGCACTGGCACGTGAAATGCGTCGTACCGTTGGCCCTATGGTGTCCAAGCCGATGGATCAACTGGATTTTGCAGGCATCCTGATTCAGGTGATGGATATTGCACGACGTTTCCATCTGGAAATTCCACCACAACTCATGTTGCTGTTAAAAACGCTGGTTCATGTTGAGGGTCTGGGCACTGACCTTTACCCACAACTGGATATCTGGAAACTGGCAAAACCGATTCTCACTGAATGGGTCAAGGCCAATATGAATCCAGTGAAAAATTTCAAGGAAATTGGTCAGCAAATTCCTGATTTATTATTGGGTGCACAGGACTTACCGAGCCTGTTGATTGATAGTCTCAATGGCTTGAAGAATCAATCCGCCTGGCATGACAAACAGCTTAAAGAAATTCAGCAGATGCGTTTGCAAATGCAGCAGCAACAACGTCGTAGCTGGATGTTTGGCAGCACCATGTTGATTTTGCTGACCATTGCCATTATTACCCCGTGGTTTGTCTCAATTGTCTTAATCGTATTGAGCAGCTTGTTGGCGCTGTGGCGGATTATAAAATAAGCCACACCCGCTTATAAACAAGGGACTTTTTAGCTTCAAGTGTGATGGGGTGCTATTGGCTCCTCATCATTGCCCCTCAATAAATATAAAACGTCAAGTAACAACAATCTGATCGTTATGCTTTAAATGGTCATATCAAATCACTAATATTCTAATCTGTCTCAATTGAATAAATAATTTATATATCCCAATCCATCTCATGATGACTAAATTTAGTATCTGATTTTATTAATAATATTATTTTTATCAACTCTAATTTTAAACTGTCCAAGAAAACCCTATCCCCTGTTGTGTTGGATATCCGAACCACTTCTCCTGTTTCCAATGCTACCTCATTTATTTATTGGTAGGTTTTTGGTAGGTGGGAAAAAAATTTAACCCTCCCATACTAGGCCTACAGTGACGAGATCACTGAATAACAAACAATGGATTATGGAAGAAGGAATCACTCCATGGCTTTTAAGAATATTGCAGATCAAACAAACGGTTTTTATATCCCTTGCGTGTCACTTTTTGGCCCTGGCTGTGCCAAAGAAATTGGAACTAAAGCTCAAAATCTCGGTGCGAAAAAAGCCTTGATTGTAACGGACGAAGGCTTATTTAAATTTGGTGTAGCCAATACCATTGCAGAATATTTAAAAGATGCTGGCGTAGACAGCCATATCTTTGCTGGTGCAGAACCCAATCCAACAGATATCAATGTGCATCATGGCGTACAGGCCTATAACGACAATGGCTGCGATTTCATCGTTTCTTTAGGCGGTGGTTCCTCACATGACTGCGCCAAAGGAATCGGCCTGGTAACAGCTGGCGGTGGACATATCCGTGATTATGAAGGCATTGATAAAAGCACTGTTCCCATGACACCGTTGATTGCGATCAATACCACGGCGGGAACAGCATCTGAAATGACCCGCTTCTGTATCATTACCAACACTGACACCCATGTAAAAATGGCAATCGTCGATTGGCGCTGTACCCCACTGATTGCAATTGACGATCCTAAACTCATGGTGGCCAAACCTGCTGGCTTGACTGCCGCAACGGGTATGGATGCTTTAACACATGCGGTAGAAGCCTATGTTTCCACAGCAGCAAATCCAATTACCGATGCATGTGCAGAAAAGGCGATTGCCATGATTAGTCAATGGTTACGCCCTGCTGTTGCCAATGGCGAAAATATTGAAGCACGTGATGCCATGAGTTATGCGCAGTACTTGGCAGGTATGGCATTTAACAATGCTTCTCTCGGTTATGTTCATGCGATGGCACATCAATTAGGTGGTTTCTATAATCTGCCGCATGGTGTATGTAATGCGGTACTGTTACCCCATGTCTGTGAATTCAACTTAATTGCCTGTCAGGATCGTTATGCAAAAATTGCAGAATTGATGGGTGTAAATACTGACGGATTTACTGAAACTGAAGCGGCTTTTTCAGCCATTGACGCCATTCGGGAATTGTCATCTTCAATCGGTATTCCATCTGGTTTGAATGAACTCGGCGTGAAAACTGAAGATCTTGCAATCATGGCTGAAAATGCACAAAAGGATGCATGTATGCTGACCAACCCACGTAAAGCGACTCATGCCCAGGTTGTGGAGATATTTAAAGCTGCTCTCTAATCGTTCTGTTAAAAGTAAGTCACAGCCTCCGAGAACTGGCTTACTTTTTTTGTGGGAATAGCAAACTGGTGATATTCCCACTTTTTTTATCCCTATAAAAACTGTGATCGCAGTACACAACCATTAAATTAATATACTGATATATTTAATTTTTTAATAAAACTGAAATTAGAATTTCAAAGATAATTTTTCGCAGAATACTAAAAACGAGCTTCAAAACATATCTTTAAACTTATTCAAAGATAAATGCGCAGGATGGTCTGAAGGCAATAACTCCATCAGGCGTTCAACCGCATCTATTGCTTCGGGGAAATGAGCAACATGCTTCAATAACAAATCCGTTTCTGTGGTTTTAAAGATTGCATCACTTAAACGCGACTCCAGACAATCCCGCCATGCGCATAAAAAAGGGCTTTCCGTCTTAGCCAAAAATACCCCTTTGTATACCTGTAACGCAGAAGCCACATACCCAGAATCAAGCGCCTGTTCAGCCAAAAGAAAATCAGCCTCCACATCGGCCAATAAACGATAAGGCCGTGAACCTAGCATCCCACCCAGAATATCCCTGAGTTGTGACATTTCAGCTTTTAATGTGCCAATGCTGACTTTACGCTCACCATATAGGGCTTGATGTAATTTTTCTAAATTTAATCCATTTGGACAAAGCACCAAAATTGCCAAAATCTCAATTTGACGTGGTGTAAGAACCAATGACTTACCATTAAAGAAGATTTGTGGGGTTGAAAAAGCACGGATATATAAATGTTGTCTTTGCTGATCAATAAGTGCGGTTTGAATGATGGAGGCACAACGCTCTGCCGCCAAAACCCCTAAACTGTTGTGTTTTTTCCACGTGGTTGATAAATCGACCACACCCAATACCTGTTTGGAATAAGGGTCGATAATTGGAGCTGCATAACAGACCCAGTCATGGATGGACTCCATATAGTGTTCATTGGAAAATACACAACTGGATTGTTGGGTTTTTAGCGATAGAGCCAAAGCATTGGTTCCAACCACCTCCTCTGCCCATTGTCCACCTGCAATGAAATGTACCTTTTCAGCGGCACTTTGCATTTGTGTACTCGAAGCAGTCCATATAATCGTACTTCCCACATCACCAACAGCGATCACCATTGAGGATTGTGCGGCAATATGGCCCAGTTCACTGGAACAGGCATTTAAAGCCTTATCCAGACTGGTTTTATTTTTTTTATTGTGGTTGAGCAACGGTGCCGCCAAACGCTCTTTTGGAATTGAGGACAATACTGATCGCTGCCAAGAACTCGCGATACTCTGCTCTAACTTCTCAGCACTTTGGGGAGACAAACTATTTTGTTGCTTTAACTGATCAATAGACTGTCTTTGCCGTATGAGCTCTTGCTTTGTAAACATTTGTGCATCCCTCACGTCTGAGCATGGTTTCCAACCTTTCTCCAACCTTCACCCTTATATCCTAGTCAAATAGCGTACAAAAGTACCTTATACCAAAGCTGTAGACGCTTAAGATCAATTATAAGCAAAGGAATATATATATGCGTTACATCGATCCGAATCAACCAGATTCCAAAGTCCAGTTTAAATCACAGTATGAAAATTTTATTGGTGGCCAATGGGTAGCTCCTGTTAGAGGAGAATACTTCGACAATGTTTCACCTGTCGATGGCAAAGTATTTACAAAAATCCCGCGTTCCTCGGTTGAAGACATTGAACTTGCACTTGATGCAGCCCATAAAGCAAAGGCTGAATGGAATAAAAGTTCTCCAACAGTGCGTTCAAATATCTTGCTCAAAATTGCTGATCGCATGGAGGCAAACCTTGAAATGCTTGCGGTTGCGGAAACCTGGGATAATGGCAAGCCAGTTCGTGAAACATTGGCAGCTGACATTCCACTGGCAATCGATCATTTCCGTTATTTTGCAGGTTGTATCCGTGCACAGGAAGGCGGCATTTCAGAAATTGATGACGATACCATTGCCTATCACTTTCATGAACCATTGGGTGTCGTGGGCCAGATCATTCCGTGGAATTTCCCAATTTTAATGGCAGCATGGAAACTTGCTCCCGCACTTGCGGCAGGAAACTGTGTGGTTTTAAAACCTGCCGAACAAACTCCAGTCGGAATTTTACTGGTTCTTGAACTCATCCAGGACCTTTTACCAGCAGGCGTACTCAATGTGGTTAATGGTTATGGTGCTGAAGTGGGTCGGCCACTGGCGACCAGCCCACGTATTGCCAAGATTGCATTTACAGGTTCAACCCAGGTTGGACAGTTGATTATGCAATATGCGACAGAAAACATTATTCCAGTCACGCTGGAACTTGGTGGTAAGTCTCCAAATATCTTCTTTGAAGATATTATGGACAAGGAAGATGATTTTCTGGACAAGGCACTTGAAGGCTTTGCCATGTTTGCACTGAATCAGGGTGAAGTGTGTACCTGCCCATCTCGTGCATTGGTTCAGGAAAGCATTGCAGATGCATTTTTAGAAAAAGCCATTGAACGTGTGAAACGAATCAAGGTTGGCCATCCTTTAGATACTGAAACCATGATTGGTGCCCAGGCTTCCCTAGAGCAACAAGAGAAAATTTTACGCTGCATCAGTACTGGCCGTGAAGAAGGTGCTGAACTTCTTACAGGTGGTAGCGCCAGACAAGAAGTGGGTGAGGGTTTTTATATCGAACCAACCGTTTTCAAAGGGCATAACAGTATGCAAATTTTCCAGGAGGAGATCTTTGGTCCTGTCCTGTCAGTCACGACCTTTAAAGACTTTGATGAAGCGATTCAAATTGCCAATGAAACCATTTATGGTTTAGGTGCTGGGGTCTGGTCTCGTTCGGCGCATACCTCATATCGTGCGGGCCGTGCTGTTGAAGCAGGCCGTATATGGACCAACTGTTACCATATTTATCCTGCACATGCGGCATTCGGTGGCTATAAGAAGTCAGGTATTGGTCGTGAAAACCATCGCATGATGTTAGAGCATTATCAACAAACCAAGAATCTTTTAGTCAGCTACTCAACCAAACCAGCTGGATTCTTCTAATCACGGCATCCATGTCATTCTTTTTGAAAAGGGCGAATGTATATGACATTTGCCCTTTTTATTTATTCACTCGACCACGATCCACCTACGTTGCAACGATGTTTTCAAACTCATTGTAATTAGGCGGCACATAGAATTTTCGCAAGGCATCCTTTCTGATTTAATAAATTAAAATCTTATAAATTTTCGGATTACTTTACTTGAATCCAACTGTTATCTTTTAGATTTAAATAGGTAAAATTTTTAACTCATCCCGACTTTAATCTTTATTGGTCAAACTAGTTATTATTCTTCCACCTCAAAATTGATTTGCCAGCTATTATCAAACGTTGGGAAGTGGTATAGGATTAAGCTGCATTCTCTTTAAAAACAACCCAATAACGACTGCATAAGAACAAACAATGAAAACACCCCATTTTGCGATTATTGGGGCGGGTACAGCAGGACTCGCCACTGCTATTTTACTGGCCCGTCAAGGTCATTATGTCACCATTTTTGAACAGGTGGATGAGCTCGCGCCTGTGGGTGCAGGTTTATTATTACAACCTGTTGGCTTGGCAGTTTTTGAACATCTTGGCGTACTCGACCATGCCTTAAAACTTGGAGCAAAAGTGACAGGCTTGGAGGGAAAACTTGCCGATCAGCGTCTGTTGGTCAATAGCCATTACCATCAGGCTGGAAATCATCTTTACGGTTTAGGCATCCATCGTGCCACCTTATGTCATGTACTGATGCAAAAGCTGGCTGAATATTCCTGCCAGATCAACTGGAAAATGGGACATGGCATTGATCAGATTCAGAAAAGTACCCATGAGGTTCGACTCGTCGGGTCTTACCAACAACAGAAATTTGATGCCTGTTTTGATGCTGCCCTGATTGCCAATGGTGCCCGTAGTCAATTGCGTCCCCAAGCTTGGGTTAAGGTTGATCAGGCTTATCCGTGGGGTGCTGCATGGAGCATTGTGCCTGAATGTCCAGTATTGGACTCTGAAATCCTGCATCAATTTTATGATCGTTCCAAGATCATGATGGGGATTTTACCGACAGGCGAAATCCCCTCTGCACCACAACAGCGACTTTCCAGCATCTTCTGGAGTTTGCCTACTACACAACTGCAATCATTTTTAAAGGATGAATCGGCAAAGCAACAATGGTTAAAGCAGGTTTCAGATCGCTGGCCTGATGTGGCTGAATGGTTGAAACAACTTTTGGCTGATCAACAAAATCAACCTCAATGGTTGTCAGCCCAATACCGTGATGTGGTGATGTCTCAATTTGGGCAAGGTCGAATTGGGGTGATGGGTGATGCCGCCCATGCCATGAGCCCTCAACTCGGGCAAGGTGCCAATATGGCCTTACTGGATGCATGGGCTTTTTCACAGTCCTTGCAGAATGCCAGGAAAAATCAGCACATTGACTGGGCATTGTTGTGGCAAAACTATCACCAGCACCGTCGTTCCTCAACCCAGTTTTATCAATTCCTCAGTCGTTTGCTCACACCACTTTATCAATCTGATCACTGGTGGGCAGGCGGTTTACGTGATCTGGTGTTCCCGTGGATGTATCAGATTCCCTATTTCCGTAAAGAAATGGCAATCACCATTTCAGGTTTAAAAAAGGGTATGTTCCAGCAACTGGATTATCAACAAATTGCCCACTACCAAGAGGAGGATTCTTTAGTTTCCAGCAATCAATCCATTACTGACTATTAACCACATTTATTAAGACCTAAACTATTTATGAAAATTAGTCATTTAGATCACTTAGTTCTAACAGTTGCTGATATTAAAACCACCTGCCAATTTTATCAGTCCGCATTGAATTTTGAGGTCATCAGCTTTGGTGAAAACCGAAAGGCACTGCAATTTGGTTCTCAAAAAATCAACTTGCATCAGGTTGGCAAAGAGTTCGAACCCAAAGCTTTTCACCCCACCGCTGGTTCAGCAGATTTATGTTTTATTGCCGAAACGCCATTAAATAAAGTGATCAGCCATCTGCAAAGCCTAAATATTGAAATCGTTGAGGGACCGATTGAAAGAACAGGTGCAATCGGAAAGATATTATCCATCTATTTACGTGACCCTGATCAAAACCTGATTGAAATCTCAAACTATATCGATAAGTAAAAACAGAAAGTTTCATCAATAAAAATAAGGCTAAAACATGAAATATAGTTTTCTATGGGCACTCTATCGACAGGATAAAGGCAAGGCGATTCGAAAAGGATGCTGGTTTTTATTTCCAAGCTTTGCCAACCTGTTTTGTTTTCTAAATTTTCACCATCACTTTATTAATTGGCAGGTCAATCCTAAATCGACGATAGGAAGATTGGTGATCAGCCCTCTATTTCCGTGGGTGATCTTATGGGACAGCTTGCCCTTTATATTTCTTCTGTTGATCCATCAAACATATTTGCCTCGAATTTTAAACATTTGGCTTTATATCACAGGCGCTTATTTTTTAGTTGATGCTTGGTTTTGGTCAAGCTATCCTTGGGGTATGCTGATCATTGTTGCTTCTACATTACCCTTTCTCGAAATAGAAAATAAACAACTCATGGGTACTTATATCCAACCCAGCCCCTAAAGCATTTTTTACCCAACAAGCATAGCCAACCCTAGCCACAAACGCTAAACTAGCTGCTTTGCCCACAACGGATTTCACGCATGTCAAACTGGTTAGATGAAGTTAAATTTGATTCCAATGGTCTTGTTCCTGCCATTGCACAACATCATCAAACAGGTCGCGTGTTAATGGTTGCATGGATGAACCGTGAGGCATTACAACTGACTGCTGAAAAAAATCAGGCGGTGTATTACTCACGTTCACGCCAAAAACTTTGGCATAAGGGCGAAGAATCAGGACACTTTCAAACCGTGCATGAAATCCGTCTCGATTGTGATGCCGATGTAATCATTCTACAGATCGAACAGCACGGTGGCATTGCCTGCCATACAGGTCGTGAGTCCTGCTTCTACCGCAAACTTACACCGCAGGGTTGGGAAATTGTTGATGCACAGTTGAAAGACCCAACTGCCATTTATGGCGCATCTGCCAAAACAGAAGCGCATGATCACCGTCACAGTGAACAGGTGGATGTACTCAGCCATTTAGGGCGCCTGATGCAGGAACGTAAACAGGCTGAAGCAGACAGCTCTTATGTGGCAAGCCTGTATAAAAAAGGCATCAATAAAATTCTGGAAAAAGTCGGTGAAGAGAGCGTAGAAAGTATCATCGCGGCTAAAGATTACGCAACGCATGCTTCACTGGAAAATAAACATGACCTGATCTATGAAGTGGCTGATCTTTGGTTCCACAGCATTGTGATGCTTGGCTATTTTGATCTTGACCCGCACGTTGTTCTGGATGAACTCGCGCGTCGTCAGGGCTTATCTGGCCTGGTTGAAAAAGCCAACCGTAGCAAAGAGGCGTAACCCATTCCTGTGTCGAGTATCGAAAAACCCAAAGCCACCTATGAGCAGGCAGTTGCCATAGACAATGCCCGTTTAGGGCAATCCTTTAAGGTAATTGCCTATGCTGGCACAGGTAAAACCACAACCCTACAAATGATCAGTGATGCCATGCCTGAACGGCGTGGTATGTATCTGGCCTTTAACAAGGCCATTGCGTCCGAAGCACAAAACAAGTTTCATGGCAATGTAAACTGCCGTACCTTTCACTCGCTTGCTTTCCGCAGTGTGCCGCGTGGTGTGACTGATAAATTACGTCTGCCCCGCCTCAGCCCAAGCTTTATCGCAAAAGAATATCGGCTGGAACCGATTACCCTAAGGCGTTTAATGGGCGGGCGCTATGAAAAATATGTGCTGATGCCAAGCCGCCTTGCCAGTCTGGTCGCCAATGCGGTCAGCTATTTCTGTTCCACTAGTTCGCAATACCCTGCCCCGCGTCATATTCAGGCACCCAGTTGGCTGCATCAGGATGATATTGAATCCTTACAGCAACACTTATACCCAGCCGTTGAACGTCGCTGGCTGGAATCGATTGACCAGAACCATCAGGCAGGGATTGGGCACGATATTTACCTAAAACTTTGGGCATTGTCTGAACCAAATATTCCCGCCGATTATGTGCTGTTTGATGAGGCTCAGGATGCTGATCCGTTGATGCTCGGCATTTTACTGCGCCAAAAAAGTACACAGGTCATTTATGTGGGTGATGCCCATCAGCAAATCTACGCATGGCGTGGCGCAATCAACGCTATGCAGCAGATGCCGTTGCCTGAAAGCCGCTTGACCACCTCATTCCGTTTTGGTGACGCCATCGCCGATGTTGCCAACAGCCTGCTTGGCGCACTAAATGAAACCGTGCCTTTACTGGGGAATCCAAACTTAAAATCCACGGTGGTGAATAAACCGCATACTAAAATGCGTGATGCGATTCTATGCCGCACCAATGCGCGTGCCATGGAATTACTGCTTTCAGGTTTGGTGCATGGTGATAAGGTCAGTCTGCAAGCCGATCATCAAAAACTCAGTCGCTTTGTTGATGCGGCCAGTTTACTGAAACAGGGCAAGCGCATCACCGATGTGCCAGAACTGGCGTGGTTTAATTCATGGCATGATGTGCATGAATACTGTGAAACCAATGATGGCAGTGACATCAAGCCTTTGGTCAAGCTGGTGGATGAACATGGCACTGAACCGCTGAAAAAGGCATTGGCGAAAATCACCCCGATTGAACAGGCAGACTATGTGATCTCAACCGCGCATAAGGCCAAGGGGCTGGAATGGAATCGGGTGCATATTGAAGATGATTACCAGTTCAAGATTAACGGACTGGAACATAAAATTACAGATGAGGAATTAAGACTACTTTACGTCGCCTGTACGCGTGCTAAAGTAAGTTTAAATATCCATCATCTTTATGACCTGATACAACAATTAAAGCTAAAACAAAGCGCTCCCTCAAGTCTTCGCCAGTCCGTAGGTTAAAGCGCTCGTGACTGAGGTGAACTTATGCAACTTGAATCGGTTCTATTTAAGCATGTCGGCATGTTTCGGGACTTAAACATTGAGTTTCAACCTGAACAATACCCGATTACCCTGATTCTGGGTGACCAGTCCACAGGCAAAACCACCATCCTAAAGAACATCTATCAGGCCCTGACCTGGTTTTCGGCACGCTATAAGGATATTCGGACTGCGGGTGTGGTGATTGCGGATCAGGACATTATGCTGACTCGGCTACAGGCCAAAATCCAGATTCAGGTACACATGAGTGAGGAACTCAATCATGGCTTGACTGAAAGTAGCGCTGCACAGGCAGCCGACACACAACGTTGTAGCTGGAAACTCTACAAAACCTTTAACAGTCAGGGAGTGGGAATTAGCCAGGTTGAAAGCCAGCAGCTTGACCAGATGGTGAGCCTGTACCAAAAGATGAATCAACAGGACCCCTTGCTGGGTTTGCCAATGATTGCCTACTATCCTGCGGAACGTTTTGTACAGGAAGTGAATCTACAGAGTAAAAATGTGCCAGGCACCTTGCAGGACATTTCAGCCTATGATTTAACGCCAATCCCCTACACCACCTTTGCACGTTTTTTTGAATGGTTACGGGAAATCAGTGATGTCGAGAATGCGCACTCGGCCCATATTGTCAGACGCCTGATGGGCAACGACTTTAACCAGCAAAACCAGTCCGAAATATTGCAGGAACTGCAACTGGAACTGGCCAAGCATCCCAAACAGTTCTCCGCACCCAACCTGCATGCCCTGAAAACCAGCCTGAATACCGTTTTTCCCGAGCTGCAAGACCTTTACATCCAGTATGTTCCCAAGCTGCAACTGATAGTGCGTTATGAAGATCGGGTGATGCCATTTCAGCAACTGTCTGCATCAGAAAAAACCTGGATTGCACTGGTGGGGGATATTAGCCGCCGATTATGCCTGCTCAATCAACATAGCTTTGATCCATGTCTGGAGGGCGAGGGCATCCTGCTGATTGACCACGTGGATATGCAGTTGGACCAGAATGCATGTGCCGAAATTCTTGAGCGCTTGCATGAGGCATTTCCCCGCCTGCAAATCATTGTGACAGGCAACCGTGATGAGTTGCTTGAACATGCGCTGCATTATCAGTGCCTAAAACTGGACCAGCACGGTATTTACCCGATTCAGTTGGAGGCATCACAACAGCAGCTTTCTGCCTTATATCAGGATTTGGTGCAGCCTGAACTAGAGAGTGAGACCCAAACACCACCACTCTTGCCCTCTGAACCCACATTAACCAAAGTGGATGCGTTATTTCACCAGATACAGGAGCTGAATCCACAGGAAAAGTCTGATTTATTGAATTTACTCAAGATTGATGACACACCACAACAAAGCCCACTTTGAAATACGGTTCAGGGCAGTATTGAAAACGATACATCAACATGATATGTAACTTCATGTAATAACATCAGATTTTTATTGATATTTTATAGTAAAATAAATCTCATTTTTTATTTTCAAGTTGCGCAATACAACTTGTGACTGTCCCTATTCACTTGATTGGGTTTCTGGATTTGAAGTTTTGGTATTCTCCTTGAGTGCCTGTGAATCCTGAAAGAAAGTTCATCCTTAGGTCTCCCGACCTAAATCATCAATATGGATACCAGTGTGCTACCGATTATTATCTTATTACCGCTCATACTCGGCACCACCCTTGTCTCACAACTGCAACGTATTTCACGGGGCGTGACGGCACTTGGGGCGATTGGCATCAGCCTGAGTTGTTTTATTTTACTTTTGACCCAGGCGGAAACAGTTCTTCAGGGCAATACCCTGCTACAAAGCTGGGATTGGCTGCCACAACTGGGCATCAACCTGAGTTTTCGTCTGGATGCGCTCGGTTTATTGTTTGGCCTGCTGATTAGCGGTATCGGCACGCTCATTTATATTTATGCCTATTTCTATCTCAGTCCCAAAAACTCACTGAGTAAACTGTATTTGTTGCTGATGCTGTTTATGGCGGCCATGCTGGGCATCTCGCTTTCGAACAACCTGATCATCCTATTGGTGTTTTGGGAGCTGACCAGTATCTCCTCTTTCCTGTTGGTCGGTTACTGGAGCCAGTATGACGCAGCGCAGCGTGGCGCACGTATGGCCCTGACCCTTACAGGTATGGGCGGCCTTGCCATGCTAGGGGGCTTTGTGCTGCTTGGGCAAATCACAGGAACGTATGAAATTGACCAACTGGTATTGATGAAAGATGCCATCCAACAGCATCAACTGTTTGTACCCACTCTATTACTGATTTTGCTGGGTGCATTTACCAAAAGTGCGCAATTCCCATTTCACTTTTGGCTACCCAATGCAATGGCTGCACCCACGCCTGTGTCTGCCTATCTGCACTCTGCCACTATGGTGAAAGCAGGAATTTTCCTGCTGGCGCGTTTAGCACCGATTTTTATTGGTGCCGCGTTGTACCACAACCTTGTCACCTTTGTTGGCCTGTTTACATTGTGTATGGCAGCAGGCTTTGCCATCTTTAAAGAAGATTTAAAAGGACTATTGGCATACTCCACCATCAGTCATCTGGGCCTGATTGTGTGCCTGCTTGGGATTGGTTCCCCACTTGCAGTTGCGGCAGCCATTTTCCACATCATCAACCATGCCACCTTTAAGGCGGCACTCTTTATGATTGCAGGGATTATTGATCACGAAACGGGTACACGGGATTTACGCAAACTGAGTGGGATTTGGGCACTGCTACCTTTTACGGGAACCTTGACCATGATCACCGCCGCCTCGATGGCAGGTGTGCCACTGACCAATGGCTTTATTTCCAAAGAGATGTTCTTTACCGAACTGCTGGCTAACCTGTCAGGCCCAGTGATGGTGATCTCGGCCATTGTGGCAACCCTGGCGGGAATCTTTGCGGTCAGCTATTCGATTCGTTTGGTGCATGGCGTGTTTTTTGATGGCCCACTGGGTAAACAGGTGCCAAACAAGGATGCCCATGAACCACCACTTGGTATGCGACTGCCTGCAATCATCCTTGCGACTTTATGTATTCTGGTGGGTATTTTCCCTGCCCTGCTTGCGGGCACGCTGGTCAACAGTGTCACCAGAGCCAGCCTGATGCAGCCAAATTTTGAGGGTGTCCATCTTGCCATCTGGCATGGTTTTAATGCCCCTTTAGTCATGAGCCTAATTGCACTGGTCGGTGGAACGCTGTTCTATTTTGCCCTAGCCAAACAGGGGCGACTGCGTAAAATCGACCTTGATCCCTTGTTTGGACGCCTACAAGGTCGAATTTTATTTGATTTATTCCTAAAACATTTGTTGCTCAACAGCCGCAAGATTAAGCAGGCGACTGAAAATGGCTCTTTGCAAAGCTACCTGCTCTGGATTGTGCTGTTTAGCATCGTCATGGTTGGCTTGCCACTGTTCAACCAAGGCTTAACCACAGGTACACGCGAACTGACCCATGCACCATGGGTGGCGATTGTACTGTGGCTCACCCTGTTCTCTGGCTGCTGGATGATGCTCTGGTTCCACCATGAGCGCATCAAGGCGGTGCTGATTAGTGGTGCAGTGGGTCTGGTGGTCACCATGGTATTCATTACCCTGTCAGCGCCAGACCTTGCCCTAACCCAAATCACGGTTGATGTGGTCACCACGGTTTTATTGCTGATGAGTTTGTCACTGTTGCCACAGCTCACCCCTTATGAATCCAGCCGCTCACGGCGCTGGCGCGATGCCAGTCTGGCCATTGCAGGCGGTTTGGGAATTGGCTGGATTAGCTGGCTGATTTTAACCCGTGACCATAATTCAATTTCATGGTTCTTTATGCAACAGGCGATTCCTTTGGGCGGCGGCTCCAATGTGGTCAACGTCATCCTTGTGGATTTCCGTGGTTTCGATACTTTCGGTGAAATTACCGTTTTAGGCATTGCCGCCATTGGTGCACTCTGTTTAATGGATGGTATGCGAGCGCATGGCACCACCATGACCCAGGGCCTGACCTACCGCTTCAATCCATCCCCGTTGATGCTGCGTATCACCGCATCATGGGTCTTGCCGCTTGCACTGGTGGTCAGCACCTACATCTTCATGCGTGGACACAACTACCCAGGCGGTGGCTTTATCGCGGGACTGATTACTGCAATGGCACTGATCATTCAATATATTGTGGTGGGTCAGGAACAGGCTGAGCGCATGATTGGAGCTCGGTCTGGTCGTCTCTATGAAATCTGGATTGGTTCAGGGTTGACCATTGCAGGATTGACAGGACTCGCGGCATGGTTCTGGTCACGCCCATTCCTGACCAGCGCACATATTTATGTGGAACTCCCCTTACTAGGCAAAATGCATCTTGCCTCCGCAGCCTCCTTTGATTTAGGGGTATATATCACCGTCGTCGGTGCGACCATGTTGTTGATCTCGGTGCTGGGAGACTCACGTCACTCCAGTATGTCTGGCCCTATTCCCAATGGAGACAAATAAATGATCAGCCTTGAATTTTTATTGGCTTCGGCAATTGGTCTACTCACCGCCACAGGGATTTACCTCATCCTGCGTGCCAGAACCTTTCCCGTGGTACTTGGCCTTGCCATGATTGGCTATGCCGTAAACCTGTTCCTGTTTGCGATGGGACGTTTACAGGTCAATGCCCCTGCTATTTTGACAGAAACCACCAAGGTCACCGACCCATTGCCGCAGGCACTGGTCCTGACTGCAATTGTGATTGGGTTTGCCACCACCGCATTTGTTATACAACTGGCACTGCGCAGCCGTTATGAATCGGGAAATGATCATGTCGATTCCAAAGAAGACCCGACCCTGACCTATGACCCACGTGAGGATGAGCCATAATGTTTGACTTGAATACTTTCTGGCATACCCACACTCCAATCATCAGTATCTTGATTCCAGTATTGACCAGCTTTCTGCTGTTGTTGCTGGGTAACCCTGGTGCAGGTTCATTAAAGCAGGACTGGCGTCAACCCTGGCGACGAGGCATCAGCCTCACCTCCGCGATTCTGGGTCTGCTGACTGCCATCAGTTACCTGATGATTGCCAGTACAGGACAGATTAGTGTTTACCAGCTCAGTGAATGGTCAGCCCCGTTTGGTATTGTGCTGGTACTGGATCGCTTATCGGCATTTATGCTGGTGCTGACCTACGCACTGGCCATTCCCGTGATCTGGTATGCCAGCGACAATTGGGACACCCGCGGTCGCTATTTCCACACCATGTTCCACTTTCTGCTCATGGGGGTCTGTGGCGCATTCCTGACAGGTGACCTGTTTAACCTGTTTGTATTCTTTGAAATCCTGTTGATGGCCTCCTATGTACTGTTGTTGCATGGTCAGGGTCGTCCTAGATTCCAGTTGGGTATCCATTACGTCACCATTAATCTGCTGGCTTCCGCCCTGTTCCTGATTGGTCTGGGCATGATCTATGGCAGCGTTGGCAGCCTGAATATGGCGGATGTGGGCCGTATCCTGCCAACACTGGACAACGACCAGCACAAGTTGGCCATTGCAGGTGGCTTACTGCTGTTTGTAGTGTTTGGCATCAAGGCTGCAATGCTGCCTGTCGGATTCTGGCTGCCAAAAACCTATGCGGTTGCCAGCACACCTGTTGCCGCAATCTTCACCATCATGACCAAGGTTGGGATTTACGCCATTCTGCGTGTCAATGGCACAGTGTTTGACGATGCCATGGCACAAAGCATTTTTAAGAACACACTATTACTGATTGGCCTGGTCACTTCAATTTATGGGGTGATTGGTGCAATTGGTGCAGAACGGCTGCGCCGTTTTGTCGGCTTTATGGTGCTGTCATCTGTGGGTACATTGCTGATCGCGATTGCCATGTTCAACACACAGGCATGGTCGGCAGGCCTGTATTATCTGGTGCATAGCACCTTGATTGCAGCTGCATTCTATCTGTTCTGTGGCTGGATCACCGCCCAACGCGGCACGTTCAAGGACCACCTGAAAGTTGCACCCAAAATCAAGAATGAAAAGGCAGCGGCACTGACCTATTTCCTGATTGCAATGATGATGGCAGGTTTACCGCCATTTAGCGGCTTCCTAGGTAAGGTCTTTATTTTACAGGCCACCGCTGAAACGGCGTATCAGGGCTGGATTATCGCCATTATCCTGATCGTTAGCCTATTGAGTATTCTTGCCTTGACCCGTGTGGGTTTCATTCTGTTCTGGCGTGCCAGTCCACCCGAAATTGACCCGAATGAAGCAGCCTATCAAACTTATCAGGGATTGCCAGCCTATGCACCCAACCGTAATGACAAAGCGATCTATGTCATTTTGGCAGGGCTGATGGGTTATGTCGTGTTTGCATCTCCAATCCAGACCTATACGGTATTGACCGCCCAGCAAATCCAGAACCATGCGCTCTATAATCAGGCCATTCTAAAAACGGATGCACAGGGCCGCATGATCAGCGTACAGCCTTATGATCCAACCTACCTGCCCGAAACAAAATATGGTGGCGAAGTTGAAGATCATAATGCCTTGTTGATTCCCGATGTTATTTCCAAAGCAACTCTACAGGGTGAGCATATCTCAGAATACAAGCAGCGCCAGATTGCCGAACAAGTGCTGGATACACCGACAGTTCCAAATTCAACCCAGTTAAAGCCAATGGAGGAACACTGACATGCAAAAAATAAGCTTGCTTGACCGTTGGTTCCCCCATCCCTTTGTGTCATTTCTGGTATTTTTGAGCTGGCTGATGCTATCGCACAGTGTGGACCCGACTGACATTTTAATGGCGCTGTTACTGGCCATTGTCATTCCCCGTCTGGTACGTCCCTTTATTGCCAGAACACCCCACATTCACTGGCTGCCTGCGATCAGACTGGTGTTTGTGGTGCTGTGGGATATCATTGTTTCAAATTTTCGTGTTGCCAAACTGGTGCTGGGTCCGCTGGATCATCTGCACCCAAAATGGTATCGCGTGCCACTGGAAACTGAACATGAGCAGGTCAACACTTTGCTGGCGATGATCATTACCACCACTCCTGGGACTGTCTCAGCAGGGATTGATCAGGAACGAGGGGATATCCTTGTTCACGCACTCAGCACAGATGATACCGAACTGGATATTCAGGATATTAAAAAGCGCTATGAAATGCCTTTGATTGAAATCTTTGATGTAAAGCTGAACAAGGGAGCAAGCAAATGACGATTTTACCGTATGCACTGGGTATTGGTTTAATTGCCATTACCATCTCCATGTTCCTTTGTCTCATCCGACTGATTATTGGCCCGTCTGTGATTGATCGTCTGCTCGCATTGGATACGCTGTTCCTGAATGCCACCTGTTTGGTTGTGGTGCTGGGTATTTACTGGGTCAGTAGCAATATGTTTGAGGGTGCCCTATTGGTTGCAATGCTTGGCTTTGTGTCCACAGCCGCACTTGCCCGTTATTTCACCACTGGGCATGTGATTGATTAGGAGACCGCTATGCCTTTGATTTTTGAGTTGATTGTTTCATTCTTTGTGGTATTTGGCGCTTTCTTTATGCTGGTCGGATCAATCGGCATGATCCGTTTGCCCGATCTGTTTATGCGCCTGCATGCACCAACAAAATCCAGTACGCTGGGGCTGGGAAGCTTCTTAATTGCAGCCATGATTTTTTCCGCAACCCAAGGGCGCTTTGGTTTTGCCGAGTTGCTGATTACCCTATTTGCCTTTATCACCGCACCCGTTTCCGCCAACCTGATGGCACAGGCAGCGATTCACTTACGCCTGCGCTCAACCAGTGGCGATGTGCCAGAGGCTTTAAACCGCCCACTGCCTTGGCAGCGTTACCGTCGCCTCCCGACAGAGGACAAAAAAGACCAACTTTAAGCTGGTCTTTTTTTACTGAATTGAAACCTGTGGCAATCGTGTATTAGTAGATCAGACTTTGATTATTGATCAAATCCTGTAAATACAGTTGCTCACTTTGATTGGTCATCACCAGTACATCCTTATATGCCTGATTCGACTGGCCACGAACACTCAGCGTATTGGTTTTTGCATCCGTATCATAAATAATCTCGATATAGCTGGAAAGATTGGAACTGGTTGCATGACTGTCCAATATTTGCGACAAATCAATCTGGTCTTCTGCCATATCAAAGTCCGTTACATAATCCACAGCAGTTTCACCTGAAGCATTGAGCAACAATTCAAGAATATCATTGCCCTCGTTTAAGATGAATAATTCACTCACCGCCGCATCACTACTCAGCACGTTATCACCTGAATCACCCATTACAATACTGGTGACTTCATCCTCAGCATTGACAGGACGATCCACACCAAACACCTGATAAATCTGCTGTGAGGAAATACTGCCACCTGTTTCGAAATTGAAAGATTCGACCTCATGCGCACCACCAAGGAAGAAGTCTTTTACTGTAACCTTGTTGCTATTGCTGCCATTCACCTTAAGGATCAGGTCGTCACCCGATTTAGTTAGATAGTTACCCACCTGGCTAAAGGTAATTCCATTGCCAAACACCACCTGATCTGTACCTAGCTTTTCATCAATGACCATGGCACCTGAACTATAGTTATAGGTGGTGTTAAAGGCATCTAAATCCGTATTTTCAGGTGCTGTGTTTGCTGGCGCACTTTGCTGTGGCATGGTGATGCCAAATGCCCCAAAAATCTGCTCAGCGGTAATTTGCCCGCCAGTCTCAAACTGGAATGTTTCAACCAGATACTGACCTGCCAGGAAGAAGTTTTTCACCGTGACCTTATTGGTGTTGCTACCATTCACTTTCAGGATCAGGTCATCACCTGATTTGGTCAAATAACTTCCTACCTGATTAAAGGTAATACCATTTTTAAAGATGACCTTGTCATTGCCTGAATGTTCAGTAATGGTTAAAGCACCTGTGGTATAGTTATAGACAGTGTCACCTGCAACCTCACTGGAACCCTGATTTCCGCCACCTGTAGATGGCAATGTTAAACCAAACGCCCCAAAAACCTGCTCTGCCGTTAAATTACCACCCGTCTCAAATTCAAAGTTTTCAACCAGATAATTCCCTGCCAGGAAGAAGTTTTTCACAGTAACTTTATTGGTATTGCTACCATTCACCTTAAGAATGAGATCATCGCCTGATTTGGTTAAATAATTTCCAACCTGACTAAAAGTAATACCATTTTTAAAGATGACCTTATCATTGCCCGACTGTTCAGTAATGGTCAATTCGCCAGAGCTATAATTATAGGTTGTATCTCCCACGGGATTTGGTGGCGTTGGGGTTGTTCCTGATGGAATTGTCAGGCCGAATGCACCAAAGATTTGTTCAGCCGTTAACTGTCCACCTGTTTCAAACTGCAAGGTTTCAACCAGATACTGACCTGCCTTAAAGAAATTCTTGATGGTGACTTTATTGGTATTGCTACCATTTACTTTCAGGATCAGGTCATCCCCTGATTTGGTCAGATAATTACCCACCTGACTAAAGGTAATGCCATTCTTAAATAGAACTGTATCATTACCCGATTGTTCCGTGATCGTCATTGCACCAGAGCTATATTGATAAATGGTATCACCTGCTGGATCGGATGAACCTCCAGAAGAAGCATTGACCTTGACTGCAATTTGAGCCGCTGTGATGGTATAGCCTCCATTCGGCTGTACACTGCTAATTGCTTTCTCACCCCCCAGGAAGTGGTCCTTGACTCGGACCGACTGATTTGGATTATTGTCAATCGTCACAATCAGGTCATTATTTTCTTTGGTAAATTTAATCCTATCCTCGGTAATACCCTGATCCATCAACCAGAGAACATCTGTTCCACCACCTGTCTGGTTAATAGTCTCTGTACCATCAGCCAAGTAATAGAAATATTTATCATTCCCTGCACCGCCATCCAGGATATCGTGACCTGTACCGCCCCTCAGTGTATCGTCGCCCTGCCCGCCATAAAGGATGTCATTACCAGCCCCGCCATAAAGAATGTCGTTGTCCTGATCACCATACAGAATGTCGTCACCCTCATTACCTTCTAAATAATCAGCGCCTATCCCTCCATAAAGCGTATCATTTCCAGCCTGTCCCCACAGAGTATCATCTCCAGCCTGACCATAGATGATGTCATTGCCTGCACCTGAATAAACCTTGTCATCACCTGCACCCATTTCAAAGGTTTCATGGGTATCACGATAGCCCCAAACCTCATCATTATTGGCTGTACCATGATAGGTGACATGGTTTTCAATATAGGCATTATTCCAAATGGTTGAATCCACAAACTGAATTTCATTGACCTTATGATGACCACCCGTAAAGTAGTTTTGAATGGTCACTTGATCTGTCTGGTTGCTATGCTGGATGACCAGGTCAGTGCCATAACGATGGAGGCTTATGTCTGTTGTTGCAATACCCTGACCAAAACGCAATACATCAAATGAAACAGCGACATTGCTATAGTTCTGGCCTGCTGGACGCTCAATAATGGTGTCCTGACCATCCCCCAGATTAAACAGGTAAACCTCATCCCCAAATGAACCATAAATGGTATCGTTACCCTGACCACCCTCAACATAGACTGCACGCTGCGCCTCTGTCAGCTCCGTATCCTGAATAGCATGATAACCATCGTCATCTTGTATAAATTCATTTTGATTAGAACCATTTACAAATTGTCTTCGGTTTACATCAACGATCAGGATATCATCACCCGAACCGCCAGCAAGCAATCCAAGCTCATCACCATACAAACCTGTTAAGGTAAGATGATCCTGTCCATCGCCCCCATACAATTTGCCTTGTCCAGTTAAGGTATCATTGCCAGCCTGCCCCTCTAGGACACCCTGACCATTGAGAATGTCATTGCCCTCACCACCAAGCAAATGCCCAGCGCCTTCAATTTCATCATCACCTGCACCACCATCAAGATAACCTGTGGCATAGATTTTATCGTTACCTGCTCCGCCATACACAAAGTATTGGCTTTCTGGTGTTTCTGAATAGACTGAACGGCCATAAACAATGTCATCACCATCACCTGCATGAATCACATCATGATCGGTTGTTCCCTCAATGATATCGTCTAGTTCAGTTCCCTTAACCGCCTGAATATTGAGTGCAGCCTCATCCCACTCTGTTTGGTCATCAAAGCGAACTTTGTTGATTGGCTTATTGGATAGATAGTCACTAAATTGTGACTCAACAATCAGTTGGTCTCCCGTAATACGGTGGATAATGACCATATCCTGACCCACTTTTCTGACAATCAGGTCATCTGGATTGATATTAATGAACTCAATTGTATCAATATCGGTTTGACTCTTGGATTCGTACTGGATGGTGTCCTGCCCCCAGCCCAAATCAAGGCGATAAATATCGTTTCCTTGTCCACCAATCAGTACATCATCACCTGTACCACCAATTAAGATATCATCGCCCATCCCACCATTCAGTTGGTCGGAACCATCGCCTCCATCCAAAAGATCGTTGCCTGCTCCACCGTTGAGAACATCATCGCCAGTCCCGCCATAGAGCTGATCTGAACCATCACCTGCATCCAACAGATCGTTACCAGAACCACCGATAAGGACATCATTGCCATTGCCAGCATAGAGTTGGTCATTATCAGCACCACCCTCTAAATGATCATTGCCGTTGTCACCATAGAGCTGATCCTGTCCATCACCACCATAAAGCTGGTCTGAACCGATATTTCCATGAATGACATCATCACCAGCCTCACCTGAAATCGTGCTACCCGTTGTATAGGCTCTTAAAACATCAGCTTCTGCTGTTCCCAATAGAACCAAGGCTTTCACAGCCTCAATATCCAGTGTAGTACTGTCTGAGAACTGGATTTGGTCAATTCGGTAATACCCCAACGCATCCAAATAGAAATAGTTCTGTACCGTGATGCTGCTTTCACCGTCCACTGTACGAATCACCAAATCGTCATTATTACGTCGGAATGTGAAATCACCTTGGGTTAAACCATCTGTAAACTGGATAACATCCTGACGATTTTGGCCTGAGTCATAGTTGTTAACAATGTCATGACCAAAATTAGCAGCAAAGATATAGGTATCATTGCCAGCACCACCAGTTAGCTCATCATTGTCCATGCCACCAGTTAGTATATCGTCTCCAGAGCCAGCAATAAGAATATCGTTTCCTGCACCACCTTGGAGGTTATCGTTACCCTCATCACCATCAAGAAGATCATTTCCAGTCCCCCCAGTTAAGGTATCATTACCTAAACCACCATAAATCTGGTCATTATCAGCACCACCATCCAAGTAATCATCGCTATCGCCACCATAGAGTTGATCTAGTCCATCACCTCCATAAAGCTCATCTACGCCTGAATTACCATGAATGACATCATCGCCAGCCCCGCCAAAAATAGTACTACCAGTTGCATAAGCCTGTAAAAGATCAGCATTATCTGTACCTAACAAGACCAAAGCCTTAACAGCCTCAACATTCAAGATGGTATTGTCTGAGAACTTGATTTGGTCAATTCGGTAATTTCCGAAAGCATCAAAATTAAAATAATGCTGTACAGTGATACTGTTTTCACCCTCTCGCGTACGAATCACCAAATCATCGTTATTGCGTCGGAATGTGAGGTCACCCTGGATTAAACCATCCGTAAACTGAATAATGTCTTGACGACCTACCGTACTGTCATAGTTACTGATAATGTCATGACCAAAATTAGGGGCAAAAACATAGGTATCATTACCAGCGCCACCAGTTAATATATCCTGACCTGTGCCACCATCTAAAAGGTCATCGCCTTCACCACCATTTAGCTGATCATCCCCACTGCCACCAATTAAAGTATCATGACCTATATCACCATAAAGCTGGTCATCACCAGACCCACCGTCTAAATGGTCATTACCAGTTCCACCATATAGTTTGTCTACCCCATCACCACCATAAAGTTGGTCTGATCCTGTATTACCATAGATTACATCATCGCCAGCTTCCCCTGAAATGCTACTGCCTGTGGTATAGGCTCTTAAAATATCAGCTTCTGCTGTTCCCAATAGAACCAAGGCTTTCACAGCTTCAACATCTAGTGTGGTGTTGTCAGAAAACTGGATTTGGTCAATTCGGTAATGCCCCAACGCATCCAAATAGAAATAGTTCTGTACCGTGATGCTGCTTTCACCGTCCACTGTACGGATTACCAAGTCATCGTTATTGCGTTGGAATGTGAAGTCACCTTGGGTTAAACCATCTGTAAACTGGATAACATCCTGACGATTTTGGGCTGAGTCATAGTTGTAGATAATGTCATGACCAAAATTGGTGGCAAAAATATAGGTATCATTTCCATCCCCACCATCCAGTCGATCATCACCCTCGCCACCATTCAGTTGGTCATTCCCCTGACCTCCATAAATCGTATCTAAACCACTGCCTCCAGAAAGCTGATCTGACCCTACATGACCATAGATCACATCATCTCCAGCTTCACCTGAAATCGTGCTGCCTGCTGCATAAGCTCTTAAAACATCAGCGTCCATTGTTCCCAATAGAACCAAGGCTTTTACAGCTTGAACATCCAGTGTAGTGCTGTCAGAAAACTGGATTTGGTCAATTCGGTAATGCCCCAGCGCATCGGACTGGAAATAGTTCTGTACAGTGATGCTGTTTTCACCGTCCACTGTACGAATCACCAAGTCATCATTATTGCGTCGGAATGTGAAGTCACCTTGGGTTAAACCATCTGTAAACTGGATAACATCCTGACGATTTTGGGCTGAGTCATAGTTGTAGATAATGTCATGACCAAAATTGGTGGCAAAAACATAGGTATCATTTCCTGTACCACCATCCAACCGATCATTACCAGTTCCACCTGTCAAGGTATCATTTCCTGCATGACCATACAGGCTGTCGTTTCCTGCCAGACCATTGAGCTGATCAGCACTGTTATAACCATTGATTACATCATTACCTGCTGTTGCTGCAAGCACTTTTATTTTTATGGTTTCTACATCCCAGACTGTCTCATCTGCAAATACAATCTGGTCTATACGATATACTGTTGCACCATTGCTATCGAAATAATACTTGACTGTAACCTGATCATTTTCTGAATATTTAACGATCAGGTCATTACCTTGGCGGGTTACAGTTACATCAGTAGCAGTAATTCCGTCAGTGAAAATGATACGGTCTAGTTTACTGGCATTACTTTCAGAACTTTGTATCGTATCCTGACCATCACCCAAGCTAAAAATATAGGTGTCATTGCCAACACCACCATCCAGATAGTCATTCCCAGTTCCACCTGTCAAGGTGTCGTTACCTGCATAACCATACAGGCTGTCGTTTCCTGCCAGACCGTTAAGCTGGTCTGCACTGCTATATCCCTGAATCACATCATTGGCAGCTGTTGCTTCGAGGACTTTTGCCTTAACGACCTCAACATTCCAAACCGTTCCATCTGCAAATACAATCTGGTCTATACGATATGCTGTTGCACCATTGCTATCAAAATAGTTTTTAACCGTGATCTGATCATTTTCTGAATATTTAACAATCAGGTCATCGCCCTGACGTTTGAGGCTAACATCCGCAACCTCAATTCCGTCATCAAAGACAATCCGATCCAGTTTACTGGCATTGTTTTCATAACTTTGGATCGTATCCTGACCATCACCCAGACTAAAGACATAGCTATCATTGCCAGCACCTCCATCCAGATAGTCATTCCCAGTTCCACCTGTCAAGGTGTCATTGCCTGCATGACCATAAATCGTGTCATTGCCAGCTAAACCACTAAGTTGATCTGCACTGCTATATCCCTGAATCACATCATTGGCAGCTGTTGCTTCGAGGACTTTTGCCTTAACGACCTCAACATTCCAAACCGTTCCATCTGCAAATACAATCTGGTCTATACGATATGCTGTTGCACCATTTCTATCAAAATAGTTCTTAACTGTAACCTGATCATTTTCTGAATATTTAACAATCAGGTCATTATCCTGACGTTTGAGGCTAACATCCGCAACCTCAATTCCGTCACCAAAGACAATCCGATCCAGTTTACTGGCATTGTTTTCATAACTTTGGATCGTATCCTGACCATCACCCAGACTAAAGACATAGCTGTCATTGCCAACACCACCATCCAGATAGTCATTCCCAGTTCCACCTGTCAAGGTGTCATTGCCTGCATGACCATAAATCGTGTCATTGCCAGCTAAACCACTGAGTTGATCTGCAGTGTTATAGCCTTGAATCGTATCATTTGACTCGCTAGGAACAAGAACCTGCTGTTTGATATAGTCCACATCCCAGACTGTTCCATCTGCGAATACAATCTGGTCTATACGATATGCTGTTGCACCATTGCTATCAAAATAGTTTTTAACTATGATCTGATCTTGTTCAGAATATTTAACAACCAGGTCATTTCCCTGACGTTTAAGGCTAACATCCGCAACCTCAATTCCCTCATTGAAAACGATACGGTCTAGTTTATTAGGATTGTCTTCAGAACTTTGTATCGTATCTTGACCATCACCCAAGCTAAAAACATAGGTATCGTTGCCAGCCCCACCATCTAAATAATCATTGCCTGCACCACCAACTAGCGTATCATCACCACTTTCCCCATAAATTTTATCATTATCTGCTCCACCATCTAAATAATCATTCCCTGTACCACCATAGATAATGTCATCACCTTTGCCACCATAAACAACGTCATCGCCTCCTAAAGCAACAATACTGTCACTACCACCAAAGGCCTTAATCACGTTATTTTGTTCTGTTCCATTTAGGTTATCATCTAGGGCATAGACCGATTCTAATAATAAATCCCGTAGGTTCTCATCTGTAATTTCTTGGGCCTTTAGGGTGAACTGTTCTAATAACTCTTGGTACAATACTGCATTATTTGGATCCAACCCTTTGACAATTACATGAAATTTTTCAATCTCAGCCTTACCCATCTCAGAACTCATTAAGAATAAACGGGTTAATTGTTCAATCGCCAATCCAAAATCAGCATGCCAGATGCTATAAATATACTGCCATGGAGTTCCTGGAGAAGGCGGTAACTCATCATCAAATGTAGTCATGCGTTGTATAGATCGGCCTCCTCCAGAACCATTGGTCGTTCCAGCAAGGATGATTTCACACTGATAAACTTTTTCTTCCTTAAAAAGAATAAAGTCTATCCAGTCCCGTTCGCTGGTTTGCAGCATCAACTGACTATAGGCACTGGCAAGTACTTTTTGATAAAACCCTTCCAGTTCTCTAGCTGCTGAATGATGTGGCGGCCAACCATTCCATTCAGCTTCTTTACCCCAAAGTGCTTTTAAAATTTCAAATTGTTGTTTGCTCATTCCTTCTTGAGGATACGTTGTGGCCGAAGCAGATATATTTTGATTATTGGTCCAATGTAATAGAATTTGATGGGTAAGTGCCAACTGTTCTTCTGCTGGTGTAGAAGCAAACTGGCTGACTAAAGCTTTAAGTACACCTGTGGTGTCATTTGCCATTGCGGTATGTAGAGATGTAACTGAACCATAACCAGGAAAATTCGGCAGAGCCAGAATTTCTGCCGTTATCCCCTCTTCATCTTCCACCGTTCCTTGCCATACTGTATTTGAGGTGCTGACCTCAAATAATAGGGTTTCGGCTTTTCCTATTTTACTTGTCAAGACACCATTTTCTAACACTTCCTGGGTAAATGTAGCTTGATTGGTATGCACTACATTATTTTCATCTTTTACATCTATTGCCTGTTGATTGACTGAAATCGAGGTAATACCCAAATCCGATAAGCTAAAAAGTTCATTCGCTTGGGATATACCATCCTGATTTATATCTTTCCATATTTTAAGTTGTTGATAAATCTGGTCTTGGTCATTAATTATTTTGTCCTGATTTTCATCATATTGCGCGAGTGCCTGAAAACCATCGACCGCTTTATTGCCATTTGCCAGTAAAGTATCTGTACCAAATAGCTCACCACCATTATCTATAGTGCCATTATTATTCAAATCTAAGACAACAAACCCATCCTGTGGAGCAACCCATGAGGTTTTTTCTGCAAAGTGGTTCCCATCCAAATCGAAAAAAACACCTGAACCCAAGCCCACTGTATTGATTTGTCCATCGTGGTTTAAATCCAGAATGAGTGGGTCTGATCTGGTCGGTGGATTATGGGGAGGTAAAAAGTCTGGTGCTGGATCATTTGGTGGTTCGTCACTATTATAGACTGTAACAAAAAAAGCGATTCCTAAATCGGTATCACTCAAATCCTCTGTATTTAACCCTTTGAATTTAAAATCAATATTGCCTCTAACTTGATAAACTTTATAATTCTGTCCTGTTTTAATTACTGTAGCTCTACTTTGATCAGTATTATTCAGTAAATAACCAGACTTGGAAAAATCCAAAGGCTTTGTTAAAGTAAGCGACTCACTATAGTATGAATCTCTCGCCCCTCGTAACCATTGATCTTGATATTCTAATTTACCTTTACCATCTTCATCTTTTACAACTACATCCCTAAAGGCTTTATAGGTATCTACACCATTTCCACCCTCAAGTCGACCAGAACCTCTTAAGGTATCATGCCCTTCACCGCCATATAAACGGTCATCATCATTATCAGAAAAATCACCCCCAACTAAATAATCATCCCCACTTCCGCCATAAATAACATCTTTATCCTTACCGCCATAAAGATAATCTTTACCCGCACCCCCATAAATATAATCACGACCACCATGTCCATAGGCATGGTTTGTTGTTCCCTCATCTACTTCGGGATTACTCTCTTCTGCTGTATAAATAAAATCGGTGCCATCACTTCCAATAATAATATCATTACCAGCTCCGCCAACGCCTTTGTTATTATTTTTATCTACAGAAATTTCACTAAATTTCTCACCTGATAAATATAAGCTATCATCACCATCTCCTCCATACAAATAGTCTTCTCCATCCCCACCATATAGATTATCTCTCCCAGCTCCTCCATAAAGATAGTCTTTACCATTAAAACCATAAAGTGTATTTACTGTACCTGTATCATTTTGATCATTATATTCATCTCCTGCATAAAGCTCGTCATTCCCATCACCACCATAAATAGTATCATTACCACCTCCTCCTTGAACATAATTATCATCTATATCTCGTATTGCTGGATTATCAATTGGTGAAAGTCCTGTTCTAAATTGATTAACATCAATAATATCATCCCCTATTCCACCATATAAATAGTCAGCTCCCAATCCTCCATATATTTTATCACGCCCTTCTCCACCATAAATATGATCTGATCCACTATCCCCACTTAAAAAGTCATCTCCTCCATTACCATGAATTTCATCATTATCTGCCCCACCATATAATGAGTCTTTTCCACGCCCACCAGTCAGTTTATCATTACCTCCATTCCCTAGTAAAATATAAACATCTTCATTATCTTTACCCATTATGTCAGCTTCATCTGTTCCTGTTAGCTGAATGGAATCTGTTCTCCATTCATCCCAAGAAACATATATCCCCATAGAAAGAGATAAAGGCGATGCCACTAATTCTTTCATTCCCTCAGCAAATGCTTCCAATAACTCCTTAGCTATCTCATCTCTATGAATTTTTTCATTATTCTGCCATCCGCTCCCCATATTATTACTTACAAAAGTAAAGGCACTTGATAAAACAGTTAAAATTATACCTGCTGGGTTAAACTTTGGAGTAATTTTTGATATATCAGAAACAATTGATGCTATATCTGATACGATATCAAACACAATGTTACGCGCAATATATTCACTTTCTTCAAGCTCATCATTTAATAATAATATATTCGTCAATAAACGATGACCTAATCCAAGTGTTTTTAAAAAATCAGTCCCCATCAATAAATTTTTATTTACATTTGATACTAAATCAATACCATCTTTAATACCTAGCAACAATGACCTTATAGTTTCAGTTTCATTATTACTAGAATTATTATTTATTGCTGACCACATATTATTAACATAACTAATCGATGACAGTATATTCCCTCCTTTAGCATTGCTATTTATCTCCCAATATTTTTCAGCACTACTCAATATACGACCAATTTCACTAAAACTCATACCCACCTCTTAATTCTTCAAATAATCATAAATAAAGGCTCTTTTAACAAAAAAAGCATTAATATAGATGTATTTAACCTTAAAACAAGAACCTTCTTTTTTTTCCAACATATCTTTTTCAAGAATTGACCTTTTCTTTAATTCAAGATATGGTGTTCCCGATAAGTTCATTTGTTCAAGCCTATACTTCTTTCTATTTACACTTACACGAAACTCTATTCCCCCTCCTCTACTACCACTAGAGCGTATATAACATAAAACACCATTTTCAATATCACCATTATCCATTTTATATTTTGCAATTTCTGGAAATACAAAAAAATGTAAAATAAAATAAAATAAAATAAATAAAGGATTCAAAACAAGAATTAATCTTAAAAAAACATTTAATTTAAAATTAAAAGATATATCATTAATCATAAAAAACCTTTTTCATCTCATTACTTACATCAAAATACTTATTTCCATCTTGTACAACATTACCAATTCTACTCATTTTTGCCCCCAAAAGAGTTAAATTAAGATATATATTATTCAACCAAATCATAAATATATCTTTTGTTAAAAATAAAAAAATCTATAGATAAATATTTAACTTTATAGCAACCTCTATTTCCACCATATAGATTATAGTCATTAAATTTCTTTCTATGCCCATTAAAAACAAATGGAAAATCCATAATTAACATACTATCAATTTTATATTCACCACCATCAATAGTAAAATAATAATCATATGTACCATGCTTATTTTTTATTGTATTTGTTTGGCACATTATACCTGTTCTTATATTTTTAATATCCTGTGCTTTATACTTAACAAACTGAGGAATAAAAAAAATATTTAAAAAAAACATTAACACCAACAATAAGAACCCCAAAAAATAAATGTATGTATACATCAAACCATCATTCTTACTATCCATCTAACACTCCAAAATGGAACTATTATCCATTTCTAGTCTCTAAAACCATAAAAAATAATTTTTAAAAACATATTTCACATTGATGCAGAAAATATTTAAGCCTTTATTTTCTAAATAATAGGCTTTTGGGTCTCATTTTCTCCACTTCATTAAATAAACTAAACGTCTGATTCACATAGTTCACTACACCACTTATTTGATCCATATAGTGCATAAGTTCAGGTGTTTTCTCAGCTTGAATCAGTTTTATCGTGCGTGATGGATCATAGCCATCAAACTGACAGTAAAATAAAGGTTCACCGCGTTTTAAAATTAAATCTTTAGAAGTGTCATGCCATTCAAATGCCCACATGAGTGGTCGAGGCCAAATGTGAATCGGAAAACGCCCTCCAAAAATTGTGCCTGGTAGCGGATTCTTGCGGTAATGCCCAAAAGCATCCAGTTGAGTGAGATACACCACTTCATCTGCAATAAAGCAATACGGAAGTTTCAGTTGTAAGATTGGGACTTGAGCCATACGCCATTCATTTTCATTAACGAGTGTGAGCAGCTCTCGCAATTTATTGGCACGTACAGGCGACTGATCACCCAATACATTAACTAAAGTCGGCTTGCCCTGTGCATCCCTTGCAAAACGCAGGTGAAAGTCAAATGGGCAATTCACCGCGAAATAGCGACTTTCCAACTGTAATACCGCAGGACAACGGCTTGCTGACTTGGCATGTTTGGTTTGTGATTGCGAACGCATCCGATAAGGTGGTTCATATAGAATGGATGCTTTATCCTCTATTAAAAACCAGCCAACCTGAATTGGTCCTTCCCCGATATTTTTTTGATCATCTTCAATGGTAAAATGAATGTGCATTTTTAAGTTTGTTTTAAGCTTTCCATAATAAGCATATTACTATTGTTTTGCCTTTTTTCCATACAGAATTGTCTATATAATTTTTTGATTTATCTAGCAAAATGACTTTAAAATGAGAAACATTTATCCTTACAGTTGATTTCTCAGGTTGCCGAGAAACTATAAATTATAGAGTGAAGTCAACTTTCCATATTATCCACTATTTTTATAAATATTTTAGATCATAAAAAAGCCACCCTAAGGTGGCTTTCTTTACAACTTATTCTTTATCTTGTTCACGTTCAGGCAAGTCTTTCACGGCTTCAGCAATCAGACCAAACATATAGTTGCCATAGGCATTGGTTTTATCATAATGAAAACGCAATCTTGGCGTAATACGCGTCTTGATGCGACGGCTCAGTTCATGACGCAAAAAACCAGAAGCTTTATTGAGTACATCTAAAGTTTCCTTGTTGGCTGCCTCACTTTGATCATCACCCAGTTCACGTCCCATCACTGTGACATAAACTTCAGCATATCCCATGTCAGCACTGACTTTCACCGCAGAGATGGTCACCAGACCACCCAAACGTGGATCTTTAAGCTCCTGACGGATCAGCTCAGACAACTCACGTTGCACCGAATCCGCCATGCGCTTTAAGCGTTGGCTACCCGCCATTAAAGACTCCGTTTAATCAATTGAACATCATACACTTCGATCTTGTCTTGCACTTTGATGTCTTTATAGCCTTTCACTGCAAGACCACATTCCATACCTGCACGAACTTCTTCCACAACATCTTTATAGCGACGAAGAGATTCAAGCTCACCCTGGAATACCACCACATCATCACGTAATACGCGAATTGGCTTGTTACGATGTAATGTACCCTCAAGTACCATACAGCCTGCTGCTGCACCAAACTTACTCGAATGGAACACTTCACGGACTTCTGCAACACCCAGAATTGTTTCACGGTGTTCAGGGGCAAGCTTACCGCTCATTGCAGCTTTTACATCATCAATTAAATGATAGATCACGCTGTAATAACGGATATCAATGCCATCCTGATCAGATTTTTGACGCGCCGTATTGTCTGCACGCACGTTGAAACCTAATAACACTGCTTCAGAAGATTCAGCTAGGGTTACATCTGACTCAGTGATCGCACCAACGCCAGAACCGATGACACGTACTTTCACTTCATCAGTAGAAAGTTCATCAAGTGCAACATGAAGCGCTTCCAAAGTACCACGCACATCCGTTTTGAGTACAACATTCACATAAGGAACATCTTTTTTACCCATAGACGCCATGATGTTTTCAAGACGCATTGCACTTGCACGCTCTAAACGCTTATGACGTTCACGGTCTGAACGGGCATCGGCAACTTCACGCGCTTTCTTCTCGTCATTCACGACAAGTACTTCATCGCCTGCCATTGGTGCATCAGGTAAACCTAAGATTTCAACTGGAATCGAAGGGCCTGCTGATGTAATACGCTTACCATTTTCATCAACCATCGCACGTACACGACCATAAGATGAACCAGCAAGAACCAAATCACCAATGTTCAATGTACCATTTTGTACCAGAATCGACGTTACCGCACCGCGGCCTTTATCAACACGCGCTTCAATTACCACACCTTGCGCCGCACCTTCTGCTGAAGCTTTAAGCTCCATCAGTTCAGACTGAATCAAGATCAAGTCAAGCAGTTCATCAATTCCCGCACCAGAGTGCGCCGAAACTTTGGCAATCGGAACATCACCGCCCCACTCTTCAGGCACAATACCTTTAGTGGTCAATTCATTTAGTACGCGATCTGGATCCGCTGATTCCTTGTCCATCTTGTTGATAGCAACAATAATCGGTGTACCTGCTGCACGGGCATGGTCAATCGCTTCCGCGGTTTGTGGCATCACACCATCATCAGCCGCAACCACGAGAACCACGATATCAGTCGCTTTTGCACCACGTGCACGCATTGACGTAAACGCCGCGTGTCCTGGTGTGTCGAGGAAAGTAATAATGCCTTTCTCAGTTTCAACGTGGTATGCACCAATATGCTGGGTAATACCACCCGCTTCACCCGCAGCCACCTTAGAGCGACGGATACGGTCCAGTAATGATGTTTTACCATGGTCAACGTGACCCATGATCGTTACCACTGGTGGACGAGTGGTTTGCTCACCACGCGCTTCTTCAGCCGCAACCAACAAGTTATCTTCTGCCTGCGTATCAGAAACAAGAACAGGGTTATGCCCTAGTTCCTCAACCACAAGGACTGCTGTATCCTGGTCAATGGCCTGGTTCTGGGTCACAAGCTCACCCATTTTCATCAGGGTCTTGATGACTTCACGAACCTTAACCGCCATTTTTTGTGCAAGATCGGCAACGATGATCTTCTCACCAATCTCTACATCATAAATCTGTTTCTTAACAGGTTTTTCAAAACCATGTTTGTTTGACTGGCTGGTTTTCAAGCCACGCTTATGATGGCTCTTGCTAAAGCTCTGCTCCGCCTGGGCATCGCCACCACGACCACCTTTCTTACTTGCACGTGGATTTGCAGTTGCACCGCCACGCTTGATTTCACGGTCTTCCTTGTTGAAAGAATCTTCATACGCCTGACCAACAAGTCCAGCGGCTAAAGGTGAATCATCAATCACACGAATGGTTGTGGTTGCATCATCATTTGAATATTTCGAAGCCATCTGGCGCATTTGCTCCAGCGTACGCTTCTGTGCTTCTTCCGCAGCTTTACGACGTACAGCTTCTTCAGTCGCCTTTAACTTGGCTGCTTCTGCTTCACGGGCTTTTTTCTGTTCAGGTGTTTCTGTTGGCTTAACAACAGGCGCTTTAATCACCTTGTCACTACCACGTTTTTTCACCACAACTGCGGTTTTTGCAGGAGCTTGTGAAGCACTTTCAGAAGTATGCGCTGCACGCATGGCTTCCAAAGTCGCATTGGTTTTTTGTTCACCATGAATACGAGCTTTGCTATCCGCTTCTTCACGCCCTTTCTGCTCAGCACGGGCTTTCGCCTCAGCTTCGGCACGAGCTTTGGCTTCCGCAGCGATCTGCTCTGGATTTGGCTTGGCAAAAACCTGCTTTTTACGCACCTCAACATTGATACTTTTTGCTTTACCCGAAGTGCTGGTGACTTTGGCTGTATGGGTAGTTGTACGTTTCAACGCAATTTTTCCTGTGTTACCACCGCCCTGACCATGTACTTTTTTCAGGTGATTAACCAAAGTATCCTGCTGTTCAGTGGTAATAATGTCATCTGCTTTACGCTGTGGTAGACCTGCATCGCGAACCTGTTCCAGGAGTTTCTCTACAGGACGTTCTACGCTGAGCGCTAACTCTTGAATCGACTTGTCCGTCATCTATTATCTCCTAGTTAAACCATGATTCACGTGCTTTCATGATTAATTGACCTGCCTTGTCATGACCCAAGCCTTCGATATCTGAAATATCATCAGTCGCTTGGTCCGCCAAGTCATCAATCGTAACCACACCACGCGCCGCCAATGCATAGGCAATCTCGGTGGTCATACCATCCATACCGAGAAGTTCCGCACTTGGCTCTTGAATATTTTCCTGCTGTTTTAACGCATCGGTTAAAGCAGCCTCTTTTGCACGGCTTTGCAGCAATTCGACCAAATCAGCCTCAAGCTCGATTTCGTCAAATGTCTCAGCTGGCACATAGGCAATTTCTTCCAGAGAAGTGAAGCCCATTTCGACCAAAGCCATGGCCAAATCTTCTTCAATATCGAGACGGGATACAAACATATCCAGATATTGCTGTGCTTCATTTTGCTGACGAGCACGATACTCTTCTTCCAGCATCATGTCGAGTTTATAACCCGTTAATTCCGATGCCAAACGAACATTTTGCCCCTGCGAGCCAATGGCACGCGCCAACTGGTCATTGGTGGCGAAAATGATATCCGCACTGTGTGCATCTTCATCAAGGACGATTCCAGATACATCAGCTGGTTCCAATGCACTTGCGATATATTGCGCTGGGTCATCAGACCACACCACAACATCAATACGCTCACCATTCAACTCCTGCTGTACCGCCTGGATACGTGTACCACGCATCCCAATACAAGCACCCACAGGGTCAATACGATGGTCATTGGTTTTCACTGCAATTTTAGCACGAACACCTGGCTGACGCGCTGCCGCCTTAATTTCAATGATTTCTTCAGAAATTTCTGGAATTTCTTTCTTCATCAAGGCAATCAGCATTTCAGGACGTGCACGTGACAATAATAATTGCGCACCACGACCTTCACGGTTAACGTTATACAAAATGGCATTGATACGTTGTTTAGGACGTAAAATCTCTTTGTGAATAGTTTCTTCACGTGCCAAATACGCTTCAGCATTGTCACCAAGGTCAATGATAAAGCCATCTTTGGTTTGCTTTTTCACTTCACCATAAATCAGCTCGCCCACTTTAGACTCATAAGCATCTGCGACCAGTGCACGCTCTGCCTCACGAATCTTTTGCACAATCACCTGCTTGGCAATTTGCGCTGCAATACGGCCAAATTCAATCGACTCAACTTCCAGCTCACGCACATCACCAATTGACCACTTCGATGGGTCTACATCAGAAATGGCATCCTGGCATGCAGGCATTTCATGATCTTCATCCGCAACGACAGTCCATTGACGGAACGTGCGGTAATCACCTGTTTTACGATCAATCTCAACGCGAAGCTGAGCTTCTTCCGAATGTGTGCCTTCGTAAAACTTTTTCTTCGTTGCCGCAACCAGCGCTTGCTCTAGGGCTTGGAAGATTGCTTCACGACTAACACCTTTTTCATTACTAACCGTTTCTGCAACGGTAAGAATTTCACGGCCCATAAGTCACCTACCGATTTCTTATACAATTAAGTTAATATTAGTCTTGATAGATTAAGTTTGCTTTATCAATATTATTACTATCGATTTCAAGCATATGCTTACCATCCACTTCAACCTGAATCATTTCATTTTCCAGATCAACGGAAAGCAGTTTTGCCTGAAATTTACGACGGTTCTCGACGGCAGCAATGAGTCGTAAAGCGACCTGTTGCCCAATATACCCAGACATTTGTGACAACTGAAAGAATGGACGGTCCCAGCCTGGTGAGGATACTTCCAGGGCATACTCACCTGAAATTGGATCATGGACATCAAGCATGGCACCAACCTGTTGCGTCACGCGAACACAGTCTTCAACACCAATGCCACGCCCTTGTTCAACCTCACCCTCTTCATTCAGGACAGGTTCAGCACTCTCATCAATCGGTTTATCAATAAAAATGCGTAATAAAGAACGTTTACCTTGTGGCAGGAACTCAATCCCCCATAAATCTACACCACAGGCAGCCACAGCTGGTGCGATAAGATCATATAATGCTTGAGATTTATTTGATAATTTCATTTACTCTCGTTGCTCTCATGCGAGCCAATCAATCCCGTATAGTGAAGCATGATGTTCTTGATCACGCCATACGACTCATATCGACACTACACGACAGCCAAACAACCAATAAAAAAGGGCGTAAATCGCCCCTATTTTACACAGAAAAGCATTGCCCACTGTGCAAAAAGGCCCACCTTACTGTGAGCCTCCTTTAAGAAACTTGGTAGCGGGAGCTGGATTTGAACCAACGACCTTCGGGTTATGAGCCCGACGAGCTACCAGACTGCTCCATCCCGCATCAACGTGCAAAAATTATATACAAATATAAAAAAAAGTCAATTTAAGTTTTCTTTACATTTGCCTGATTAAGTTGCACCTTAATCAAATGGTAGCGGGAGCTGGATTTGAACCAACGACCTTCGGGTTATGAGCCCGACGAGCTACCAGACTGCTCCATCCCGCATCAACAATCACTGCAACACCAAACTTACTGGTTATTAAGCTTGGTGCGGAAGGGGGGACTTGAACCCCCACGCCCGAAAGCACTACCACCTCAAGGTAGCGTGTCTACCAATTCCACCACCACCGCAGCTTTCTGGGACGCATTCTATTCCTTTAAATCCCAAAAGGAAAGTATTAATTCGACTTATTCAGACGTTTTTGGTGCATTTGATGAAGTTTCAGGCGATGTTGCAGGAACAGACGTTGAACTTTGCACAGTTTTTAAACTATAGGCATCTGTGGTCTGTTTTTTCGCAAAAATCGCCAGGGTTAAACTGGTGACGAAAAACAATGCAGTAAAGATCGCAGTTAAACGGGTCAGGAAATTTCCCGCACCAGATGCACCAAACACAGTCGCCGCACCACCGCCACCGAATGACGCGCCCGCTTCCGCCCCCTTACCTTGTTGTACCAGAACCAATGCAATAATTAAAATTGCTAAAATGATATGTACAACAAGTATAAAACTATACATTTCTATTCCCCGTTATTTATTTTGTGCAAATGCTTTTGCAATTTGGTAAAAAGATTGTGCGTTGAGTGATGCACCACCGACCAAAGCGCCATTAATATCTGGACAGGCCGCTAATTCATCTGCATTTTCAGGCTTAACACTACCACCATATAAGATCGCCATTTGCGCACCTACAGGCGTAATTTGCTTTAGCCCCTCACGGATTTTTGCATGCATGGCTTGGGCATCTGCTGGTGAAGCGGTCTTACCCGTGCCAATCGCCCAGATCGGCTCATAAGCAATCACAATGTTTTGCCACTGTTCAGGCTTCACCACTGAGGCGATATCACAGATTTGTTGCAATACCACTTGCTCAGCCAGTCCCTGCTCACGTTGCTCAAGGCTTTCACCCACACAGTAAATGACGTTAAGCCCAGCATTCAGCGCATTATACAATTTTGACTGAAGTGTTTCGACACCATCACCGAATAATTCACGACGCTCGGAATGGCCAACCAGAACAAAATCAATTTGGCTATCCTTGAGTAATTCTGCACTCACTTCACCTGTATACGCACCCGTTCCAGCTACACGTGATACATCCTGAGCCACCGTAAAGATTGTCCGAGTCGCATCCTTGAGCTGTGCCTGAACATTGGTAAGGGCGATCGCAATTGGTGCCATACCAATATGACATTGATCAGAAGAGATATTACCCTGTTGTAATAGCTGTTTAAATTCTTCTACTAATTGAAAAGCGTCAGCATGCATTGGATTCATTTTCCAATTGCCAACAACCCAAGGGGCAATGGTCGGACTCGACATACTTTGATCTACTGATAATTTCTAAAAAATGCTGCATATTTTACACGGATTTTTATAAAATTCAGTTTTTTTATCTGGTTTAACCTGATAACCACTTTACAGATGTTTGTAAAAATTAATGTTATAAGGGTATAGCATTCTATTTATTTGAAAATAGGACATTTCCTGACTGATTTTATTATTTCCATTTTTAGGTAATTGTCTTGGTTTTAGAAAATTAATTTGTAAAAAATTCGATCAGTTCAAAGTTTTAGATACGAATCAAGTCAAAAACGACACTTTCTCTAGTAGTATTTTTACGCAACAAAAGTATAATTTTGTAAGATAGCTATTATAAACATTTATTGTCACAAGGCGGACAGATGTCAGGATTACATACGTCTCCAAAATTTTCGGGGTTCATTCGGCGTTTAGTCGAAGAGGGGCATTTGCCTGCATCAAACATGCAGAATGCCATTGATGCGGCAAAAAAGGCCCAACAGGATATTGTGGCTCACCTGATTGAACATCAGCGCCTCTCACCACTCACAGTTGCAGAAAGTATTTCCCATGAATTCGGTGAACCTCTGTTCGACTTGGCTGTATATGATACAGGCTTATTACCTAAAGACTTAACTGACAATAAGCTAATACAAAAACATCGGGTTGTACCTTTGGTGCAACGCGGCCAAATCTTATATGTTGCGACCAGCAACCCGACCAATATTGATTCATTAGATGCCATTCGTTTTAATACCAAGCTCAATATTGAACCGATTATTGTTGAACACAACAAACTTGAGAAACTGATTGAACAACAGTTTGGTGATAGTGGTAGTTTTGACTTCGGTGATAGTGAAGACTTTGATTTAGATGGCATCGATGTTGCTACTGATACCAATAAAGAAGACGATGACACCAATACCCAAACTGATGAATCACCCATTGTAAAGTACATCAATAAATTACTGATTGATGCGATTCGAATGGGAGCCTCAGATCTACATTTTGAGCCATATGAAAAAACATATCGGGTCCGTTATCGTGTGGATGGTGTTTTACGCCAGATTGCCAATCCACCTTTACAAATGGCAAATCGTCTCGCGTCCCGTTTAAAAGTCATGTCACAGATGGACATTTCTGAAAAACGTATGCCACAGGATGGGCGTATTAAGCTTAAGCTATCCAAAACCAAAGCCATTGACTTTCGTGTCAACTCTTTACCCACCCTGTTTGGTGAAAAACTAGTACTCCGTATCCTTGATCCATCCAGTGCAATGTTGGGAATTGAAGCACTTGGCTACGAAGACGAACAAAAGGCCTTATTTCTCGAAGCATTGGATAAGCCTCAAGGTATGTTGCTCATCACAGGTCCAACAGGTTCAGGTAAAACGGTCTCCCTATATACAGGTTTAAATATCCTGAACACTGAAGACACCAATATCTCTACAGCAGAAGACCCTGTCGAGATTAACCTGGAAGGGATTAACCAAGTCAATGTTAATCCTAAAACAGGGCTAACGTTCTCTGCTGCACTAAAGGCATTCTTACGTCAAGATCCAGATGTGATTATGGTAGGTGAGATTCGTGATCTTGAAACTGCTGAAATTGCCATTAAAGCCGCTCAGACAGGTCACATGGTGATGTCAACCCTACACACCAACAGTGCACCTGAAACTCTAACCCGTTTACGTAACATGGGGGTTCCTTCCTTTAATATCGCAACTTCAGTCAATCTGGTTATTGCACAACGCTTGGCACGTCGTTTATGTGCTCAATGTAAGGAAGTTGTGGAAATTCCAAAACAGAGTCTGTTAGAACTCGGTTTTACTGAACAAGATCTCGCAGACCCCGAATTCAAAATATTTCAACCTATTGGCTGTGGCGAATGTAGGGAAGGTTACAAAGGCCGTGTCGGTATTTATGAAGTCATGAAAGTGACGCCAGAAATATCTAAAATTATCATGGAAGATGGCAATGCCCTGCAAATTGCAGCAGCCTCGGAAAAAGCGGGATTTAACAATTTACGACGTTCGGGTTTGAAAAAAGTGATACAGGGGATTACCTCCCTACAGGAAGTCAACCGGGTCACCAGTGAATAAAATCAATAAAAAGGATTACAATCATGGCAGCTAAAAAAGCGCAAATGATGCCTACTTTTGCTTATGACGGAGTAGACCGTAAAGGGGCAAAAATTAAAGGGGAGTTACCAGCTCGTAATATGGCTTTGGCCAAAGTCACATTACGGAAACAAGGGGTTACCATTAAGAACATTCGAGAAAAACGTACAAATATTCTCGAAGGATTGATGAAGAAAAAAGTCACCACACTAGATATCACCATCTTTACCCGTCAGCTAGCCACCATGATGAAAGCTGGTGTACCATTGGTTCAAGGCTTTGAAATTGTTGCAGAGGGTTTGGAAAACCCTGCAATGCGTGAAGTAGTGTTAGGAATAAAGGGTGAGGTAGAAGGAGGTAATACTTTTGCAGGTGCACTCAAGAAATATCCACAATATTTCGATAATCTGTTCTGTTCCCTAGTTGAGTCAGGAGAGCAATCTGGTGCGCTTGAAACAATGCTGGATCGAGTAGCAATCTATAAAGAAAAAAGTGAATTACTCAAACAAAAAATTAAAAAAGCTATGAAATATCCAGCTACAGTGATTGTGGTTGCTGTAGTTGTCACCATTATTTTGATGGTGAAAGTAGTACCTGTTTTCCAAGATTTATTTAATTCTTTTGGTGCTGATCTGCCAGCCTTTACCAAAATGGTAGTCAATATGTCCAAGTGGATGCAGGAATACTGGTTTATTCTAATTATCGCAATTGCTATCATTATTGCTAGTTTTTTAGAGGCAAAAAAACGTAGTAAAAAGTTCCGTGACCTTTTAGATAAAATGGCACTCAAAGCTCCCATTTTTGGCGATTTAGTCTACAAGGCAATTATCGCCCGTTATAGCAGAACACTTGCCACCACATTTGCAGCGGGGGTACCTCTTATAGATGCGCTTGAATCAACAGCTGGTGCAACCAATAATGTGATTTTTGAAAAAGCAGTAATGAAAATTCGTGAAGATGTCGCCACAGGCCAACAATTACAATTTGCGATGCGAGTATCCAACCGCTTCCCATCTATGGCAATTCAAATGGTAGCGATTGGTGAAGAATCTGGAGCCTTGGACAGTATGCTGGATAAAGTGGCAACTCATTATGAAAATGAGGTGGACAATGCAGTAGATGGCTTAACTGCAATGATGGAACCTCTTATTATGGCAATTCTAGGTGTCTTAGTCGGTGGTTTAGTTATTGCAATGTACCTCCCAATCTTCCAAATGGGTCAAGTAGTTTAATGCAACAATTTTTTTTATATCTTATCGAAAACCCAGCTGCACTGTACATCGCAGTTGGGCTTTTGAGTTTATGTATTGGCAGTTTTCTTAACGTTGTCATTTTTCGCACTCCGAAAATGATGGAACAAGAATGGCATCAGGAATGCCAAATGCTGCTTCACCCAGAGCAGCCATTTATTGATCAAAGTAAGTTAACACTAAGCCAACCTGCCTCAACCTGTCCTCAATGTAAATCCTCTATTCGCTGGTATCAAAATATACCTGTAATTAGTTGGATCCTACTTCGTGGCAGATGTGGTTCTTGTCAGAATCCAATTAGTATTCGCTATCCATTGATTGAACTTCTCACCATGATTTGTTCATTAATCGTTGTAGCAGTATTTGGTTCAACCATTCAGATGCTCTTTGGTTTAGTCCTCACATGGATATTGATTACACTCACTTTTATTGATTTCGACACACAATTGTTACCAGACCGTTTTACGCTTCCTTTGGCAGCACTAGGCTTAGGAATTAACAGTTTTGCAATTTATACAACTGCCACGTCAGCGATTTGGGGTTATTTGATTGGTTTCCTCTGCCTATGGGTCGTTTACTATTTTTTTAAATTGGTGACTGGTAAAGAAGGCATGGGATATGGTGACTTTAAGTTGCTTGCTGCCTTGGGTGCATGGATGGGTACCATGATGCTTCCACTTATTGTCCTGCTTTCTTCAGTCGTGGGTGCCATTATTGGTATTATTCTCATGAAAATACGTGGTGAAAACCAGCCCTTTGCCTTTGGTCCCTATATCGCCATTGCAGGCTGGATCGCATTTTTATGGGGTGATCAGATTATGAAAGTCTATTTAGGTGGTTAATATGCGTTTTATCTTGGGCATTACAGGCGGGATTGGCAGTGGTAAGTCAGCAGCCACGCAATGGTTTGAATCCCAAGGTATTCGCGTCATTGATGCTGATGTTGTGGCAAGGGAAATTGTTGAACCAGGCCAGCCAACGCTACAGAAAATTCAACAGTTGTTTGGCGGCTGGGTAGTATTAGAAGATGGCAATCTAGACCGTCGAGCACTACGTGAACATATTTTTCAGTTCCCTGAGGCCCGCCAGAGTTTAGAGCAGATTACCCATCCCGCAATCCGCCAATCCATCATCCAGCAGTTACAGCAGACAGAAAGCCCCTACGTGATTCTGGTTTCACCCCTGCTCTTTGAAACCAACCAGCATGAACTGGTTCAACACACCCTGTTGATTGATGCAGATGAACAAACCCAGTTACAACGCGCCAGCCAGCGTGATGGGCAAACTGAAGAACAAATACGAAAGATTATTGCAGCTCAAATGCCCCGTACTCAAAAACAACAGCTCGCCAATGATATTGTACTGAACGATGGACTACTTGAACATCTGCACAAACAACTCAAACCATTGCACCTAAATTATTTACAGCGGGCTGAGCAGATCGGCTAATCCTGTTTCTGTTGAGACAGCTGGGCTGTTAATGCATCTTTACGGAACCAGCGCCATGGTTGTAACGCACCAATACCCATACCTACCAATCCACACATAATCGCTGGACTCAAAGGTTCATTTAACAGCGGTACAGCAATGACAGCAGCAATAAATGGCGCCAAGGTCACAATGCTTCCCGTTTTAAATGCACCCAAACGTTCAATTGCGGCAACATAGGTCAGGGTTGCAATAATCACCACCAAAACACCATGAAATACACCCTGTATCAGCAAATGGACAGGCTCTGCTTCCTGAAAATGTTTAGGAATAAACAGGATATAGATCGGTAAATAAATCAGTGCTGACCAAATCGCCACACTTGCCATCGAATGCCAGGCTGATAATTTCCATTGTTTTAACAATACAGTGAAGATGCCCCACCAAACTGCGCTCAGGAAAAAGAGAATATCGCCAAGGCCAAAAGCAGAAGCCTGCTCATGCAACATCAGGTAGCTCATCAGTGCCAGAGCACTCAACATAATGATGAGACTGAACCAGGTATGTTTGTCAAAAGGTTGTTTAAACAATAAATAAGCAGCTACGGCAGTACACAGTGGAATACAACCATTGAGAAAAATTGCGGCATGCGCTGCGGGTGCATGTAAAAAAGCAGTATAAACCGTTAGACAGTAGGCCAACCCACCACTTAAGGCCAAAATAATTGGACGGGGATGCCACAAGAATGCCAAATCTTTTTTATACACGAGCACAGGCATGAGAATGATAAAAGCAATCGCAAAACGCATTGCCACCAAGTCCCAGGCACTGACATGCCAGTGCAGATTTAAACGGGAGAGAATGGTAAAACCACCCCAGATGCACATGGTGATACAGACAAACAGATAGCCTTGCGTGCGAGCAGTCATTTTTAATTACATTGACGATAATTGTGTGAATTATACAGCATTACGCTGGCGGCATGCTTCATAAAGTGCCATCCCTGTCGCCACACTGACGTTTAAACTTTGTAAATCACCAGACATTGGAATATAAACGGTTTGGTCACATTGCGACTGGGTTATAGGCCTTAATCCTGTATCTTCCGCCCCCATCACAATCACCACTGGACCATTAAAATCACACTGTTGAATAGGCAATGCCTTTTCATCCAGCATTGTGCCAATCACACGGGTATGTGTTGTCTCTTTGAGATGTGCCAAAGTGCGAGCCAAATTGGTGACCTGAATAAACTTCACTTTCTCGGCCCCGCCCGCGGCAACTTTACGTGCTGTCGGGGTTAAACTTGCTGAACGGTCACGCGGCACAATCACGGCTTGCACCCCCATTGCCGCCGCAGTACGAATACAGGCTCCCAAATTATGTGGATCCGTCACCTGGTCCAATGCCAACAATAAGGCATCAGGTGATTGCTGCATCAACTGGTCCAGATCTTTTTCATTTAAGGTTGGATGTGGACGTACCGCCGCCACCACACCCTGATGAAATGGCAGACCTGCCAGTTTTTCCAGACTGTCTCGGCTGGCTTTCTGTACGCTAATTCCAAAAGGTTCAGCCAACTGCAAAATCTTTTGCAAACGCTGGTCATCACGCCCTTTTAAGGTGAATAAGGTCAAGACTCGTTCAGGCTCCAACTCCAGCAATGACTCCACTGAATGAACGCCATAATAATATTCAGGTTTAGCCATGAACGACCTCTTTAAGAAAGCGGAATATAAAAGGAGATTTCCTAAAAATAAAAATCCTGCAAAATGACTTTACAGGTGAGGAGCTGTTATAGCTCCGCAAGGGAACTTAATAAAAAATCCTGCAAAATGACTTTTACAGGATTTCCATTAAATCTAGTGTACCCGATTTAGACAGGAATAGGTTAGCCTTCTAAATGGCAAACGTAATCAAGGACTTCATCCGTCTCAATGTCAAACTTGCTATTTCCAGGCACATAGAAAGACTGTCCCGCACGGAACAATTCACTTTCAGTACTGTCAGCAATTTTAACCCGACATTCACCCGAAATGATTTCCATACGCTCTGGCACATGGGTCGCAAAGGTTAAAGGCTGTTCAGTGGGTAAAATCACACCTAAAGTCTTTTTTGTACCGTCTTCAAACTGTACTGTATGACTGATACATGCCCCACCAAAATACACATTCGATTTTTTGATGACCGTTACATGATCAAACTGCACTGAACTCATGCGTACTCTCCAAATAATGCCGCATTTATATTAGATTATGCTGGACGTAGTTTAATTGTGCCATCGCAACTAATCAATCCATTTCCTTATGCAAAACTAGCAATTTTTATTCCCATATTTAGTGCCTGTTGATTTTATTTTTTTAATATTGCCAAGCGTAATTCACTCTTGTCGCTACGATAAAACTTCTTTATCTTTAAGCAAAATATTCTGTGCATTGGATGCATTTATGCTCACCCATTTAACTTTAATTAATTTTGCACTTGCCGACCATCTGGCACTGGACATTGAACAGGGTTTCAATGTGCTGACTGGTGAAACTGGCGCAGGCAAATCGTTATTGTTAGATGCACTCTCCGCCTGTCTGGGGGAACGTACCGACACCAATTATGTACGCTATGGAGCGGACAAGGCCGATGTGACCGCTGTTTTTAGCTATAAACCCGATAGTGTAGAGGCTAAATGGTTGGCTGAGCATGAACTGGATGAGGATTCAGGTGAGATTCATTTAAGACGCGTGATTTTTGCCACTGGACGCAGCAAGGCCTGGATTAATGGCCGTCCAAGTAGCTTGGCTGAGCTCAAGGAGATTGGACGTTTATTGGTCCAGCTCTATAGCCAGCATAGCCAACAGCAGCTACTTGAACCACCTTACCCGAAACACTGGCTCGACCGTTATAGCAACTTTGCCGCTCCCGCCAATACGGTACGTGAGGCCTATGCGACATGGCAAAAAAATATTAGACAACATCAAGCCGCATTGGATGCACAAACCACCCGAATTCAAAGAATACAATCCCTTGAATCACAAATAGAAGAACTGGAAGATGTGATTCAAACCGATTACCGAGAGATTGAACAGGAATTTGACCGCCTTAGCCACCATGAGCACATTATGCAGGACTGTGGTTATGGCCTAAATGTGCTGGATGAGGCTGAGCAAAATATCACGCAGGAAATCGCCTCCATTATTCGTCGTTTAGAGTCGCATGCTGGTCGCAGTGAACAGCTTTCCAGTATCTACAATTCACTGTTAAATGCACAAAGTGAGATTGATGATGCCACCTCAAGCCTACGTCAGTTTATTGACCGTCAAAGCTTTGATCCTGAGCGCATGGAACAGCTCAATGCAACCCTGGAAATCTTTCACCGCCTTGCACGTAAATACCGTACCCAGCCTGAACTACTCAAACAGGAATATGAAACCTGGCAGCAGGAACTGGAGCAGCTACATCAACTGGAAGATCCTGAAACCTTGGCGGAACAGGTTGAAACCTCCTATCAGGAGTTTATGCAACAGGCACAGCATCTGGATGAAATCCGTCGTGAAGCTGCCATTCCATTGGCAAAACAGCTGACTGAGCAAGTCAAACCACTGGCATTACCAGAAGCATATTTTGAGTTTAAGTTTGAACCTCTGGAAGCAGCCAATGCCGAGGGTCTAAGTTTTATTCAACTCTTATTCACGGCCAACAAGGGTATTCCACCACAACCGCTGGCCCGTGTTGCATCAGGCGGTGAACTGTCACGTATCGCCCTGGTAATGCAGGTCATGAATGCTGAAAAAACCGAATCTGAAGTGTTGGTATTTGACGAAATCGATGTCGGGATCAGTGGTGGTACGGCTGAAGTGGTGGGGCGTTTATTGGCTGACCTGGCACAGCACGTACAGTTGCTTTGTATCACCCATCAGGCTCAGGTTGCAGCACAGTCTGACCAGCACTTGCTGGTGAAGAAACAACAGACCGACCCCGCTAGCAGCACCATCATTGAACTGGATGAAGAACAGCGTATTCTGGAGCTTGCCCGCATGTCTGGTGGTGTTGAAATTAGCGAAACCACCTTGCAGCACGCCAGACAGTTACGCCAGCTCAAATTCCAGTCAGCCTAGGTTCTACGACAAAATATCAGAAAATGATTGGCGAAATCCGATCAACTCTTGTATGTTGATAAAAACAACCTATTATTTAATCCCCCTAAATCCCCCTTTTTAAAGTGGGACCTGTTTTGATGGAGAACCGCCTAGGTGACGAAACAATATTTAACTCACCGTTGTCTTATCGCTCCACCAGACATGGCAGATGACTTCTTTGCAAACACAGTCATTTATGTTGCTCGTCATGATGAGGATGGTGCTCAGGGCATCGTGATTAATCGCCCATCAAACCTACAGATCAGGGAACTTCTCAACGATTTGGAGATCGATGCAGACAACGTACAGCCACATGCGGTTTTGCAGGGTGGCCCTTTACGTCCTGAAGCTGGCTTTGTGCTGCATACGGGCCAACCAACCTGGCACTCGTCGATTGCGGTTGGAGAGAATGTCTGTATCACCACCAGCAAGGATATTCTGGATGCGATTGCCCATAACGAAGGTGTGGGGCGTTACCAGATTGCGTTAGGCTATGCGAGCTGGAGCAAAAACCAGCTTGAGGAAGAAATTGCACGGGGTGACTGGCTAATCTGTGAATCCGACATGGACCTGATTTTCAACTTGCCTTATGACGACCGTTGGGATGCAGCCTATAAAAAAATTGGGGTAGACCGTATCTGGTTTGCTTCCGAGATTGGTCATGCCTGATATGCAAGCGTCCCAATCCATCATGGCTTTTGATTTTGGTACCCAAAAAATGGGGATGGCAATTGGTCAATCCACTATTGAAAGTGCCACTCCCCTGCCATTATTTGCCATGAAAGATGGTATTCCTGACTGGAATCAATTGTTAAAACTGGTCAGGGAATGGCAACCAAATCTGTTTTTGGTGGGTTTGCCATTGAATATGGATGAAACTGAGTCTGAACTGTCAGCGCGTGCGCGTAAGTTTGCACGGCGTTTACGCCATCAGACCAATATTGAAACATGGATGGTGGATGAACGTCTCACCACCCGTGAAGCAAGGCAAGAACTCGAATTTTATCAGGAACAAGGCCGAGCCAAACGTTTATCAGCGGATAGTTTTGCTGCTGCACTACTGATTCAAAGCTGGTATCGTGATCCTGCTGGGATTATACCTTGATCATTTTTCAATAATTCTAACCGTTGCTGTTCGTCCTGAAACAAAGGCCAACGGATTCTGTGGTTGCTCATCCAGCACAATTTTCACTGGCACACGCTGGGCCAAACGTACCCAGCTAAAGGTGGGATTCACATTTGCCAATAAATTGGAGCTACCTGAACGCTCACGATCTTCAATTCCCATTGCAATGCCCTGCACATGCCCACGAATTTTCTGGTGATCTCCCATGAGCTGTACTGTGGCCTGATCTCCCACATGAATACGATTGAGTTTGGTCTCCTCAAAATAACCCACCACATACAGTTGATGACGATCAAGCAAGGCCGCAACCGCCTGCCCCACTTTCACATAATTACCGACACGCAAATCAAAGTTCGATAAGGTACCATCCGCTGGTGCAACCACTTCTGAACGCTGTAAATTCAACTGCGCCAAATGTAGATTGCTATTGGCAACCTCAATCAGGGCCTGTTGCTGCTGAATAGCGGCATTGGCCTGCTCAATGCTTGCCACCAGTTGCTCTCGCTCGGCAATGGCCTGATCACGCGTTGCAAAAACCTGATCCTGTTCCTTTTTGGAAATCGCACCATCCATCAGGCTGGCATAGCGTGCCGCATTCTTTTCCGCCAATTTCATATTGGCTTCTGTCTTGACCAGACTGGCTTTGGCACCTGCCAGATTTGCATGTGCCTGAGCCAATCCTGCTTTGGCTTTAGCCAGATCAGACCTGGCCTGCTCAACATCAAGTGCCTGACGTGCAACATCAACCTTAAAAAGCACCTGCCCCTTTTTCACGGTCTGGTTGTCCTGTACCAGTACCTCTGTCACCAGACCATTGACATCAGAGGCAACCTGAACCACATCGCCACGCACACGTCCATCACGCGTCCACGGTGCGGCATTGTAGTAATTCCATAAATGCACCACCGCATAAACCGCAATGAAAACCGCCACCAGTAATACAATCGGACGTATGACTTTGCGCACATCAAATGCATTCATGTTGATCACCTTTCACACTTATTTCCAGCTTGTTCAATTTCATGAAGAATCTATTTAAAAACCTTATATCCACAACCAGACAAACAGCCCATGCACCAGCAATAGCAACCCCAGGTAGAAGCACAGATTGAAAATACTGGGCAGTGCAATCCAGCCTTTCACCACCAGACGGTCAATCAATGGACTCATGACCTTAAACAACACATAGGCAATAATGGCCTGCACCAATAAGATAGGAAAATAGATCCCATAAATATTCATTTCACCCATGTGACACACCTAAGCCATACATTTCCGAATACTGCTGTTCTGTTGAAATATGCCCAATACTTTTGCAAATATTGTTAAGGGAAATCAGCAACCGTTGACGCAATTGCCTATCTTCAATCTGTTCTGCAATGCCCTGTAAGACCTCTATCTGCTGCACAATCTGTATTGGAAAATGATTCAGCGAAAGCTGCGCCTCCTGTGATTGAAAGTATTCAGCAAGCTGCTGTTGCAATAGCTTGACGGCATACTGTAAATCATCGAATTGAGGCAACTTCTGGCTGATTTCCTGCAAACGCACCAAATCAATAATTGAACTACTCTCAATCAATGCATTCTGGATTGAGGTCTTGATCTCTGGATTCTGTACCATCTTGGTATTCAGCACCCCAACACGGTCCAGCATGCTGCGTAAATGAATCTTGAAGTCACTGCCATAGGACAGGTTAATTGCCTGACGCATGGCCTGGTAATGCAGGGCCAAAATTCGGGTCGCGCTGGTGTCGGGTGAAACGGCACGTACAAGGTCAATCACAATCAGTGAAACCAATACCCCCAGAATCATTGCAAATGAGCTGTCCAGATAGGACACTGCATCAATGGTGTATTTATTATGTAGATTCAGCCCCATCATGGTGTTAATTCCAAGCACCATGCCAATCGGCATCAGCATCTGATTGGCCATCATTGTGACAGCCACCAGAAATACTGGGAATAAAACCAAGGCCAGTTGCCAAAATGCCGTGATATGCGGAAATATCCCAAAGGCATATACAAACACCAGACCCGCTGAGACAATACTGCCCCAAATGAAAATCCGCAGTACAGGCACAGGATTGTCCAAAGCCGTTAGGATACAGGCGGTAATCGCACCCATCTGCGCCATCATAAAACCTGCTTTCCAGCCTGAAAGAATCCATGCGGCAGTGACAATAAAGGTAATCAAGACCGCACTGATTCCACCTCGAATCGCAATACCATGATCACGGTGCAAACTTGGATATTTGGTAGTCATCGCCGTGATTTCCGCTGGAATCTCTTTATTGCCTTGCTGAATCTGTTGCCACAGCAGCTTCACTGCCAGAATATTGGCAATAAAATGGCGCACATCCATCTTCAATGCAGCCAATACAATTTGCTGCTCAGGCGTTGCCATCAAGATCAGTTCGGCAAAATCCTGTTCAAACCTGTTTGGCAAGCCTTGCAAATCCATAGCCGTTAATGTTCGTTCCTGCTTTAAAAAAGCCAAGGCATCCTGACGAATTACGCTTAAATGTGGCGAAAGACTGGTCAGTTGCATTTGCTCAAGCTGTTTGACCCGCTGGGATAAGGCGACAAGGTTGGCAACCACCAGTGAAACCTGATGCAGCATTTCCTGCAACGGTTTGGTCATGCCTTTGAGTTCACCTTTTTCATAGGCTAGATGCACCGCCAAGGCATGGATATCCGAGGCATCACGGGTAATCACGGACAAAACCTGAGTGTAACTATCTGGCGACTCCTGAACCGTAACCAGCTTCTCAAAAGTACTTTCCAGATCATTCAGGGTTTTATTGACACGCTGCTTAATCATGGCACCCACATGAACAGGAAAGAATGTGGCGGAAACCACAGCGGTTGAAATGACCCCCACTGAAATTTCCAGTACACGGGCCAAGGCAATGTCAAAGATATTGTAAGTGTCCATATAGGTAATGGCGTTATAGACAATCATTGCGGTTGAGTATCCCGCCAGCATAAACACGTAACTGCGTGGTGTGCGGTCCAGCAATGAAACATATAAAGCAAAGCCAACCCATAAGGACAGCACAACGGTAAACAGCCACGGCGTATTAATAAAATGTGGTGTCAACAGCAAGGCAATCATTGCCCCTGCAAGCGTACCAATCAGGCGGTAGACACATTTTGAGGACACCATGCCTGAATAGGGATTGGCAATGATCATCACTGTTCCAATCGACCACATTGGATTAATCAAATCCAGCTCAAATGAGACAAACAGCGCCAGCATACCTGCCACAAATGTTTTGCAGGCAAAAATGAGGTCAAGTCGGCTCGGGCGAAAAGCCAACAACTGTTTAAATAACATGAACGTGTCTCAATTCAGGATCAGCCTACCGCCCCTATCATCTACCTCACATATAAATGTGACAACAGAATCAGCCAATCTGGAAACAGCCAGATTGCTTTGACAAGGTGAGAACTGATGATTTGGAGTGATGCACAATGATTGGAGTTTTTGCAGCGTGAGCCTAAAAATAATTATCCAATAAAGACATTGCACCGACAATTTTTTCAAAACCCAGCGCATTAGTCAAGATAAATTATCACCATTTGATAATATATAAATTTAATTTAGAATAATGCTTTTAAAACACCCTGATTTTCTCAGCAGAAGCATTAATTTAATCTTGCCTGCCGATCAAGTCCAAAAGTCCATATCCGACCTTAAATTTTTCTGTTATAAAGCAATAAAAGTTCGGTTTTAAGGTTATTTTAAGGAGTAGATGTCTCATCATGGCAATTTCGAGTTTTGGTAAAATTCTCACCGTGCTGGACTTGTTTTCAGTTTCACGCCCGATTATCAATGTCGATATCATTTGTGATGAGCTCGGTCTTTCCAAACCAACCGCCTACCGTTACCTCAAGGAACTGGTGTCGACTGATATGTTAAAGCGGATCAGTGGTACATCGGGTGACTACACTTTAGGTTCTAAAATTGCCGTTCTGGATTATATTTCACACAGTACCGACCCATTGGTGCAGATCAGCATCCCCTTTATGCGGGATATTGTGGAACGTACCGAACTGTGCTGCCTGCTGACCTACCTGAACCATGACTATTGCATCGACCTGCACCATGAAACCTTTAAGGAAGCGGAACTCATCTCATACGGCAGGGGCTGTCCGCGCCCTGTATATGTCGGAGCCTCTCCAAAAATCGTGATTGCCCATTTAACCAAGCAACGGATTCAGGCCTACTATCAACAGTTTACCCACGAACTATCTCAGGTTGGCTTTGCCCATAATGCTGATGAGTTTATGCAGCAGATGCGAAAAATCAAGAAACAGGGCTTCTATTTATCACAAGGTGAGATTGACCCGATGGTTTGTGGCCTTTCAGTGCCAATTCGTTTCTCAAGCAAGGAAGCACCCATTGCATTGACGTTGGTTGCCTCAAAGAACCGTTTTGACTTTCTAAATATTCAAAAGCTGATTGAAATCTTGCAAGGCAATGCCGCACAGATTGAGCATAAATTTGCCACCCTTTCTGAAAGTCATGGAAATTAAACCTGAGAATATTAAAAAATATTTACATTTTTATGCGTTGTAAATATCAACAAATTCTCATATGATGATTCTGTTCTTCAGCATACTTTCCCCAAAAGAGCATGACTTTTCCTTAGAGTTAGAGAACTAAGCTCATCGTTGTTATGGGCTTTTTTCTTGTCTGTTTTTTCTGAACAGATATAAAAAGGCCTTTCAAAAGAAAAGCCTTAATTTATATGGCAATACAGAAAAATAGTTAGGGCTGTTTCAGATAAGGCCATGCCGCTTTCATATAAATAAACATCGACCACAACGTCAAAATCACTGCCGCATAAAGCAAGGCATAGGCCCACATTTCCAATGGTTTCCAGTTCAATAGAAAGACACTGATCGCAATCATCTGGAAAGCGGTTTTATATTTACCCACAGTCGACACTGCCACACTGGTACGGGCACCCAGTTCCGCCATCCATTCACGTAGCGCAGACACGGTGATTTCACGGGAAATAATCACGATCGCCGCAAAAGCCATTGAAATGGTCGGTTGCCATTGCACCAGTACAATCAATGCCGCCGCAACCATCAACTTATCGGCAACAGGATCAAGGAAACGTCCAAAGGCAGAGGTTTGGTTGAGTGTTCTGGCCAGATAGCCATCAAACCAGTCAGTGATAGCCGCCAGCACAAATATGGCGGTCAATATCACATGACGCATCATTCCCCCATGATGCTCAGCAATCCCAATGGCAGGCGGCCAATATGCAATTGCCAAAAATACGGGAATAAGGGCAATACGCGCCAAAGTTAAAATATTAGGAATGTTCAGGATTCGCCCTGTGCTCATAAACACCGCCATGTTGTTCGCATCCAATACATATATTCGCTATAAGTATAGGATGTGCTGAGATTGTATCCATCTGTAAGCAACTTTATACGAAATACACCGCAGTGTCGATGAACACCCGTTTATATTTTAACTCATCCGATGCTACCATTAGTTCAGGCAAATACAGCCACTGTCTGTCTCAGCACAGCGATTAAACGGTTTTCACGGTCCCACAAGTAGGCATATTCGGTTGAATAGCCGTGTTCAGCAAACTCCGTCACCACCTTGTATTTAAACCAGTCCTGAACCTGATTGGCAATTGGATGCAGATAGGTAATCTGCCAGCTTAAGGAACTCGCAGGTGCTGGGGTTTTAAACATGGGCAACACCCCAGGTGGCCAAACGTCCATGAGTGCAAACAGGTCAGCCAACTGCATTTCACGGTTGTCGTGACGATGTGGTGCAAAACGACTCCAGCCACCAAAATCTGGCAGTTTACTTCCCGCCATTGGATAGCTTCCCTCAGCCCAACACAGTTCAAATTGCTGTAAACATTGTGGCATCAAGCCCTCAATATAGGCTGTTTTATCCAGTTGCTCAGGACTCGGATAATCAGGAACCTGTGGCAGGTTATGAACATTGATGCGGGATTCACGGGCTGAACCAAAACTTGCCACCAAAATACTTTGTACGGCATCTTCCTGCCACAAACGCACCTCAAGTGTTGTCACTGACTTGCCCTGCCGCAAAATCTCAGCCGTGAGTTTTGCCTGCCCCTCCTGTACAGGGCCAACAAAGGTCACGTTACAGCTTAATAACTGTTTTGCCGTATCCTGCACCACGCTCAGCGCCTTTTGAATGAGAAGCCCAGCAATCAGACCACCAAACACGGTGCGGCCCTGTAGCCAGCCTGATGGAATATCAACCCATTCCTGTTGTTCAACCTGTTGATACAGCGGAAGCAATGACATCATTTTTTCCTAAGCGTTAAAAAATTTATCTTTAAACGTTTTTGTACAGTTGTGAATGATCATTGACGCACCAGTCACTGAGCAATTTGGTCAATTTACTCATGCAGAATTTTATAAATTGTTCGTGCCATCACTTCTCCCAAGCCTGGCACCAGCATCAATTCTTTTTCCGAAGCTTTCAGTACACCCTGAATCCCACCAAAATGAGTTAAAAGATCACGACGGCGTTTAGGCCCCAACCCTGGAATGGCTTCCAGCACAGAGCTGCTACGGCGCTTGTCCCGTTTCGCCCGATGCTTGGTAATGGCAAAGCGGTGTGCCTCATCCCGAACCTGCTGGATCAAATGGAGTGCCTTGTGGTCTTCCGAAAGCTGAATCTTGGTGCCATCGGTAAAATGCAGTGTCTCCAAACCAGGCTTACGACCCTCACCCTTGGACACGCCGATCATAAAGGCATCAAGCTGAAGTTCCTGCATCACATCCATTGCCATATGCAGTTGCCCCTTACCGCCATCAATCAGGAGCAGATCAGGCAACATATTCTTTTTATAGCGGCGGATCAGTGCCTGGCGCATCGCAGCATAGTCATCGCCACCTGTAATATCCTGAATGGCAAACTGACGATAATCTCGCTTTCTCGCGCCGCCCTGATCAAACACCACACAGGAGGCAATCGGTGCCTCACCCATGGTATGACTAATGTCAAAACATTCAATTCGGTCAATGGGACGACCCACCACCTGCTCAAGCTGATAAAAGCGTTCAGTTAACTCCAAATGATTGCTGAGTTTGCCTTTAATCGCATGTTGCACATTCATCTGTGCCAGCTCTTGCCATTCTGCCCGTGTCTCACGCACTTTATATTTAATCTGCACCTTTTTATTAAAGGTTTGCTGCAAGGCCTCTTCAAGCTGTATTCGGTCAGGCACATCGACATTCACAATCAACTCAGTTGGCACCTCATCCGCCACCTGAAAATAGAAGTTGGCCATAAAATCACTGAGCATCTGGCCCAAGTCATCTCCCAACATATCAGGAAAATAACTTTTTCCGCCCAGCATACGTCCATTGCGCACATACATGATCTGGACGCAGGTTACGCCTGCCTGATGGGCAATCGCCAAAATATCCGCCTCACCCTTGATTTTAAATACTGCCTGCTGTGCCTGAACCTCACGCAGCAAGGCCAAACGGTCCCGATAGAACACTGCCTTTTCAAATTCCAGTGCTTCAGCCGCCTGTTCCATTTTTCCAATCAGTTCCTGATTCAGTTCTTTGGTATCTCCCTGTAGAAAACGGATTGAGTTATCAACATCTTCTTTATATTCTTCTGGGCTGATCAAACCTACACACGGCGCGGTACAGCGCTTAATCTGGTATTGCAGGCAGGGACGCTTGCGCTGGAAAAAATAGCTATTTTCACACTGGCGTACATTAAACAGTTTTTGCAGAATCAGTAAGGTATCCCTTGCGCTATAGGCACTTGGATAAGGCCCAAAAAACTTGCCGACCTGATGCTTGCCCTTGCCACGTCCACTGGCAATGCGGGGATAGGGCTTGTCTGCCGAGACAAAGATATAGACATAAGACTTATCATCGCGCAGCATAATGTTGTATGGGGGACGATGCAGTTTAATCAGATTTTGTTCAAGCAGTAGCGCTTCGGTTTCAGAACGGACAACCAATGTCTCGATATCATAGATACGGGCAACCAATGCCTGTGTTTTGGGATGTTCAATGGTTTTAACAAAGTAACTTGATACACGGTTTTTTAGGTTTTTTGCCTTGCCCACGTACAGCAACTCGCCATCCTTGCCCAGCATCTTATAGACACCTGGCAGTTGGGTCATGTGGGTCAGGATTTTTTCAATGTGTTCACGCGCGTTTGAATTCACAGCAGACTTTCATCATCAGTAATGTTTTGATGATGTAGCCTGAGTAGATGAATTTCAAGTCTGGTCAACTGAAATCCATCTTTCCGACATAGCTGGCAAGTATCGAATTAGAAAACCTTGTTCAGCACCTTATCCACACTCTTGAATGCAGTGTCATTAAAGAAGTCACAGGCCAGCACACTATTCGGTTGAGCATCATTCACCTCCTTTTGTGCATGTGCAAATCCCCAATACTCCTTGTTTTGATACAGTACACGTGTATCGGCCAGGTTCTGCGTATCACTTGGCTGGTAAACAGTCCAGCCTGCATTTTGCCAGGTTCCTGCACCTAAAACAGTGTTGTTGGTGCTGACATGGTCAAGGGCCTGGGTTGGATAAAACTCGATATAATCCTGAGTACTCAGTTGTACCTGTTTCTGCCAGCACACAGCATTGTTGGGGAACTTGTCTGTGGTTGCCACGGTTAAGCTTTTAATTAGGCCAAGTGTGGTGTCACCCACTTTCGTTGAGCGCTGAGCTTGTGTATAAAAATAGTCCAGATAATCCGCGATCTCCTGACCAGACAAATCAATCTTCTTCAACTGATAACTTAGCTTGAATGGCGTTTTGTTTCCAAAATTATAAGGTTCATATTCCAGCACTGTATCATTGAATATTGCATTGTCTCCAACCCAATATGCACCAGTGGTGTTCTGCGGCGGGGAAATCTGGGATAGCTCATCTTTGGTTAGGAAATTGCGGGTTGCTTCCGTTTGCAGTTTTGGTGCCTGAGAATAATTTACGATGAAATTTTTATCTTTATCGACCTGATAAGTTTTTTTCGTTAAATCATCTCCTGCCTTTGCAGTGGCAATATCATAACTAAAAAAAGAAGCCTTGCTGGATGGATCAACGATCTCATAAATTGCGTCATCTCCACCACCACACGCTGTAAGTCCAAGCACACCCATGCAAATCAATAGTTGTTTTTTCATTATCATTTCTCTTCATAAAAACCAGTCAGATTATCCTGAATTAGACCATCTGTTACAATCTGGTTAAACAAATTACTACTTATTTGCTGCATTAAAAAACGCCCTTTGGGGGCGTTTATCTTATTCTGGATTAAAAAACGTAAGGTCGAATAAAGATCAGGAAAAACAGTCCCAGCATGATGAACCATTTCAGGAAATAGTAAAGCTGACGATTTTTAGCCTTTAACGCTTTGGCCTTGATACGAATTTGATAAATATAGCCAAAAGCCTTGTTTAAACCACCTGTTTGGTCACCTGCCTCATTGGGTGAACTGGCTGCGGTCATGACACTTTTTCCAAACCAGTGGTTAAACTTTTCCATAAAATGGTTTTTTAATGGACGTTCCACATCAGCGAAAAAGATAATACGGTTCTGGTCAGTGGTATTTTCCGCATAGTGAATATAGGTTTCATCGAACACCACACTTTCACCGTCACGCCATGAATAACGCTCCCCATCAACATCAATAAAGCAGCGGTCATCATTGGGTGTTATTAAACCCAGATGGTAACGCAATGAGCCTGCATAGGGATCGCGGTGACGAACTAAACGACTATCTGGCGCAAGCTCGGTAAACATTGCCGCCTTAATGCTAGGTAATGTCTTTAATAAAGCTGTTGTTTTCGGGCAGAGTTCAGCCGCAGATGGATGTGCCGAGTCATACCATTTCAGGTAAAAGCGTTTCCAACCTGTTTTAAAGAAAGAGTTAAAACCCAAGTCATCATAGCTACTGGATGCCTTAATGCCACCCTTGTCATATAAGGCCTTGGCCTCATCACGAATCATTTCCCAGTTTTCATCCAGAACCTTTAGGTCCTTGAAATACTGGGTATCGATATACGGTTGGTTTGGCACTCTGGAAAAGAGGTACATTAAAAAATTAATGGGTGCGAGAATGGTTGAATGGTCAAAAAACTGACGATAAAATGAATGTTTCACTCTACCACGGCGCTGAATATACAACGCAGAAATGATAAATATCGCTAATATGATCCACTTAATCATAACTTACTCTATCTGCCCAGATGAAAACCCAATGTCAATTTGATCGCAAACTTTCCAAATTGCACACAAAAAATAAGTCGACTATTCTACCCAATTTAAGCACTTAAATACCAATTTGCCTTACTTAAATCGGACAAAAACGATATTCATTTTTTATCCCAACCCATCTTTAAAGAAAGTGGAACACACTTTTATCCCATTTTTATGGCCTAGCTGATTCACACAATCGATGAGTCACAACAAATTGATGACCCTCGCGTCACGGCTTGATACAACTTGTTATGTCCTTTTTGGATATAGTTATCGTAAGATTAGCGAAGCATTTTTGCGCCCTTTCAGGCGCATAAGCTTTATGACATCAACTTAGAATCCTCCACAACAAGGAGATCAGGCATGATCCACGCTGGCAATGCCATTACCGTCCAAATGCTTGCGGACGGAATTGCAGAATTCCGCTTTGACTTACAAGGTGAGTCGGTTAATAAATTTAACCGTGCAACCATTGAAGACTTCCAGGCAGCGATTGCTGCAGTTAAAGCCAATAACGACATTAAAGGCTTAGTTGTTACCTCTGGTAAATCAACATTTATCGTGGGTGCAGACATCACTGAATTTGGCGACAACTTCGCTGCAGGTGAACAGGCGATTGTTGACTGGCTTATGCCTGTCCATGAAATCTTCAACAGCTTTGAAGATTTAGACATTCCTAAAGTTGCTGCAATCAACGGCACAGCATTGGGTGGCGGTTTTGAAATGTGTCTGGTATGTGACTATCGTGTCATGTCAGAGCAGGCACAGGTGGGCTTACCAGAAATCAAACTTGGTATCTATCCTGGTTTTGGTGGCAGTGTACGTTTAAGCCGTTTAATCGGTATCGACAATGCCGTTGAATGGATGGCAATGGCGAATCCCAAGAAGCCTGCCGCTGCACTGAAAGATGGTGCTGTAGATGCGGTTGTTGCTGCTGACAAGCTACAGGACGCTGCGGTTGACTTGGTTAAGCAAGCGATTGCTGGCCGTTTTGACTGGAAAGCAAAACGTCAGGAAAAACTAGACGCAATCAAGCTGGACACATTGGAACAAATGATGGCGTTCAACACTGCGAAAGGTGCGGTACTTTCAAAGGCAAACCCGGCTCAATACCCTGCGCCAAAATTATTGCTTGATTCTTTACAGGCAGGCGCAAACTCAACACGTGATGACGCATTAAAAGCGGAAGCACAAGGTTTTGCCAAAGCAGCGATTACACCACAAGCAGGTGCATTGATCGGTTTATTCATCAATGACCAGGTAGTGAAGAAAACTGCCAAGAAATATGAAAAAGGTGCACACCCTGTAAACCAAGCAGCTGTTCTAGGTGCTGGTATCATGGGTGGTGGTATTGCTTACCAAGCGGCAAGCAAAGGCACTCCAATCATCATGAAAGACATTGGTAACCCACAACTTGCATTAGGTATGAAAGAAGCGAATGGCTTACTGACCAAGCAAGTTGAACGCAAGAAAATGAAACCTGCACAAATGGGTGAAACACTTGCCCGTATTCGTCCTACTTTAAGCTACGATGAGTTTAAAGAAGTGGATATCGTGATCGAAGCGGTAACTGAGAACCCTAAAGTTAAAGAAATCGTACTAGCAGACACTGAAAAGCATGTTCGTGAAAACACGATCATTGCATCTAACACATCGACGATCTCAATCACGCGTTTGGCGAAAGCATTACAACGTCCTGAAAACTTCGTAGGTATGCACTTCTTCAACCCAGTACACATGATGCCATTGGTTGAAGTGATTCGTGGTGAAAAGACTTCTGAAGAAGCGATTGCAACCACTGTTGTACTTGCCCAAAAAATGGGTAAAACACCAATCGTTGTCAACGATTGCCCAGGCTTCCTTGTGAACCGTGTATTGTTCCCTTACTTCGGTGCGTTCGATCTTCTTGTAAAAGACGGTGCGGACTTCCAGCAAGTTGACAATGTGATGGCGAAGTTTGGCTGGCCAATGGGTCCTGCCTACCTCATCGACGTTGTGGGTATCGACACAGGCGTTCATGGTGCAGAAGTCATGGCGGAAGGTTTCCCTGACCGTATGAAGCCAGACTACAAAGGCGCGATTGAAGCGATGTATGAAGCAAAACGTCTTGGTCAAAAGAACGATGTTGGTTTCTACCAATATGTGTTAGACAAGAAAGGTAAGAAAGCAAAAACTGTTGATCCAACAGCGTATGAAGTGATTGCACCTTTCGTAACTGGTGAAAAACGTGAGTTTGATAACCAGGAAATCATTGACCGCATGATGCTTGCTTTCTGTAACGAAACCGTTCGTTGCCTTGAAGACAACATCGTTGCAACTGCTTCTGAAGCAGATATGGCGATGATCATGGGTGTAGGTTTCCCTCCATTCCGTGGTGGTCCATGCCGTTACATCGACCAAACAGGTGTTGCTGAATATGTTGCGCTTTGCGACAAATATGCACACTTAGGTAAGGCTTATGAAGCGCCACAAATGTTGCGTGACATGGCTGCTAACAACACAAAATTCTACGGTTAAGGAGCGACGTGAATGGCTAATTTAAATCCACGTGACGTTGTGATTGTTGATGGCGTTCGTTCTGCTATGGGCAAATCACGTAACGGTATGTTCCGCAATGTACGTGCCGACAGTTTATCTGCTGAATTGGTTCGTGCCCTCGTTGCCCGTAACCAGTTTGACCCAAATGAAGTTGAAGACGTGATTTGGGGCTGTGTAAACCAGACTTTAGAGCAAGGTATGAACATTGCTCGTAACATTGGTTTACTTGCTGACCTACCTAAGACTGTTGCAGGTCAAACGGTTAACCGTCTTTGCGGTTCCTCTATGCAGGCGATCCACACCGCTGCTGCACAGATTGCAACCAACCAGGGTGATATCTTCATCATCGGTGGTGTAGAGCACATGGGCCACGTAGGTATGATGCACGGCATCGATCTAAACCCAGAAGCATCTAAACACTATGCCAAAGCATCTAACATGATGGGCTTAACCGCTGAAATGTTGGGTCGCATGAATGGCATTAGCCGTGAAGAACAGGACAAGTTTGGTGTTGAGTCTCACGTTCGCGCATGGGCAGCAACTCAGGAAGGTCGTTTTAAAAACGAAATCGTAGGCATCTTGGGTCATAACCAGGAAGGCTTCCTTGAGCTTTGCGATGTCGATGAAGTGATTCGTCCAGATGCAAACCTAGAAGCTTTTGCTGCATTGAAACCTGTATTTGACCCGAAAGGCGGTTCAGTTACTGCTGCAACATCTTCAGCTTTGTCTGATGGTGCTTCTGCAATGTTGTTGATGTCTGCTGAACGCGCTCAGGCACTTGGCTTAAAACCACGTGCTGTGATTCGTTCAATGGCTGTTGCAGGTTGTGATGCTGCGATCATGGGTTACGGTCCAGTTCCAGCAACTCAAAAAGCGCTTAAGCGTGCTGGTCTCAGCATGGCTGACATTCAAACCATCGAGTTGAATGAAGCGTTTGCCGCTCAAGGCCTGTCAGTAATGAAAGGCCTGGGTATCTATGACAAGCAAGACATCATCAACCATAACGGTGGTGCAATTGCATTAGGTCACCCATTGGGTTGTTCTGGTGCGCGTATCACAACAACATTGTTGAACGTGATGGAACAACAAGATACGCAAATTGGTCTTGCAACCATGTGTATCGGTCTTGGCCAAGGTATTGCGACTATTATCGAACGTGTTTAATTGACACTAAGATAGAAAAATCCCCGCATAAA